>CAZCMU010000009.1:0-28622 GCA_964499725.1 uncultured Opitutales bacterium | reverse complement strand
CGTGATCCCCAAGCTGAAAGCCGGGAAGCAGGTCTTCAGCAACACCATTTATGATCCCGACCTGGAAGCCGCCAAAAAAGCCTGCGTGGGCCAGGATTTCATCTGGATCGAAATGCAGCATAGCACGCTGACATGGCGCGAATCCCAGCTGTTGATTGAGACGATTGCCGCGGAAGGTTGCATACCATTCCTCCGCGTCCCCTCCGCCACCGAAGGCGATGTGCAGAAAGCCACCGATGCGGGCGCGCTGGGGATTATTTTCCCCATGGTCTACAGCCTCGAGCAGGCCCACAATGCAATCAAGTATGCCAAGTTCCCAGTGGGCAATATCAATTCCCCCAACACCAAGCCGTGGGGCCATCGCAGCAATGGCCAGAACCACGCCTCCCGCATCTGGGGCAAAGACTACATGACCAACGCCAACAATAATGTGTTGATCATGATCCAGATTGAAAATCCCGAAGGCGTTGGCTTGGTCAACACCATGCTCGAGGAAGTCGAGGGGATTGATATCGTCATGGTTGCCAGCAACGATTTCGGCCAGCAGGCCGGCGACCGCGATGGCTCCCCAACCTACAACGCCCGCGAAGAACTGGTCCGCAAGGCCGTCCTGGCCCACGGCAAATACCTCGCCGGCCCCTCCAGTTGGAGGGACCGCCCCGGTTACTCGCTATTCCAAGGCACTCGAACCGCCGCTACTACGGGATACAGCCAAGTCTAGCCTTAGCCTGATACCCTGTGCGGCGAGCCCGCCGGAAGAAACCGACCGGAAAAGACCGGCCGGGTGGGGGGCATGTGCTTGGGAAGTGGAACCATATCGGAAATGCAGCCCCGCCGCCCGGCGGTGGCCAGATGCGGCTGCTGCTGTATTGCTAGGCATTGGGTTAATCAATTCCTGCGCTTGCGGACCGGGCTCCTTCCTCTTCGCGAGAGGCCTACCGTCAAGCCAACGTAAAACTGCCGTGAGCATCCCCTTCTTGCGGCATCATATTTCACGCGCAGCTTCGCCCAATCTTCGCGGCTTACTACTTTGTCGATCCCAGCGAAAAATGATTTTTTACTTCGGCAACTGCAGCCACGTTGCACCTGCGGTTGCATGATCTTTCCTCAGCCAATTGAGACCGCCAAAACAACAAACCCGTCGCTTGCCAGATGCGAGCATGGAACAAGCTTTCTCGATCCGGATTTTGCGCGTTTCCGGCAGCCTGCCCGAGCTTATCCAGAGAATCCAGTCCCGGCGCGCCATGGGTGTAATCTCCGCCCATAAGGTCTGCGCCCTCGGGGCGGCGGCCAGGGCTTGGCGTAGATCCATGGGCATCCTGAGTTCCGCTTCTTCTTCGACTCGCGTAACTTCCACCGTTACCGTTTCTCCCGCGTCTGCGCTGGCCGCATCTTGCATGACTTTATTAACCTTAAGCTGGTGACTTCCTTGGCCGTTGGGTTCGAGCGCGGCTCGAAAAGGGAAGCCATTGATGGTTCCCTCAATCATCGTCAAACCTCGTGAGGAAAGCTTCACGCTCGCGCTCTTGGGCAGCGTTAGCAGGGTCTCCAATCCAATCTTTTCGGTTATCTTAGGTCGAAACAACATGGCGCTGAAGCGAATCGTTGACTTGGTTTTTTGCCGCTTGGCCAGTTTCATATATTGTCATCCTATTAAAGAAAACAATTAGTCAACAAGCCTGATCCGGACCGGGGGTAGGGGTTTAGTCCATGCCTAGTTCAATAAAACAACGCCCGATCCAAACTGCGATATTGAATCGCTTCGAGCAGGTGCGGAGCTTCAATGTTTTCCGTGCCCGCCAAATCCGCTATCGTGCGGGCGACTTTGAGGATACGGTCGTAGGCACGGGCCGAGAGGGAAAGCTGCTCCATCGCCTGTGAGAGCAATTCCGCCTGGGCTTTGTCAATTGCGCAGTGTGCGCGAATTTCGGAATGCGACATTCGCGCGTTGCAGGAGGTAAGCCGAGCTTTTGGGTCAGCGAAGCGTTTTGCTTGCAGCGCGCGGGCAGCCACAATTCTATCGCGCACCGTCGCCGAAGTTTCGCCAGGGGTGGCGTTTTGCATTTCAGTCAACGGCAGCGACGGCGCTTCGACGTGCAGGTCAATGCGGTCGAGCAGGGGCCCGGAAATTCTTGCCCGATACCGCTGAATTTGCGGCACCGTGCAACGGCATTCGCGTTTCGAGTCGCCCAAATATCCGCACGGACATGGGTTCATTGCCGCGACTAACATAAACGCGCAGGGCAGCGTGATTTTCCCCGCTGAGCGCGAAATGCTCACTTCGCCGTCTTCGAGAGGCTGCCGCAACACTTCCAGCGTCGAGCGCTTGAATTCCGGTAACTCGTCCATAAAGAGCACGCCGTTGTGCGCGAGGGAGATTTCGCCCGGTCCGGGTATCGTCCCGCCGCCGAGCAGCCCGACATCGCTGATGGTGTGGTGCGGCGAACGGAACGGGCGCTGAAAGCAGCGGTTCTCCGGTGCCAGCGAAACGCCAGCTGCCGATTGGATGGCCAGCAGTTCTAGATATTCCTCCAATGTCGGCTCCGGCATGATGGTCGGGATGCGTTTCGCAATCATGCTTTTGCCCGAGCCGGGGCTGCCGACCATCAGTAAATTATGCCCGCCCGCCACCGCGACTTCCACTGCGCGCCTCAGCGCATGCTGGCCCTTCACTTCCGAAAAATCAATGGCATGCTTTAAATCCGGTGGGCGGCGGAAAGGGCTCTTCGCCGGGTCGAGTCTAGGGAGAAATTTTTCGCCGTTAAGAAAGCGCACCGCTTCATCCAGTGAACTGACCGCATGCACCGGCACTTTATCCACGAGCGCAGCCTCTTCGGCCGTAGCTGCAGGCAGGATCACCCCTGCTTTCCCTTGCTGCCGCGCCAGCAGTGCCAGCGCCAGGCCGCCCGCCACCGGTCGCGTGCCGCCCGACAGGCTTAGCTCACCGGCAATCAAATAAGGTTTGAGGCTCTCGGACTTCAATTGTCCGGTGGCGGCGAGCACCGCCAAGGCCATCGGCAAATCAAACAATGGCCCTTCCTTGCGCAAATCACCTGGGGCCAGATTAATCGTTGTCTTCGTCGCTGGCGCGCGAAAGCCGCTGTTGTGCAGCGCCGACCACACCCGGTTGACCGATTCCTTCACCGCCGCATCCGGCAGCCCCACCAGAAAAGTGTCCGCCTCGCCCATTTCGCCGGTGTTCACCTCGACCTCAACGCCGAGGGCGTGAATGCCCAATAAAGTTCCGGACGAGGCGACGGCGAGCATAATGCAAGGATGGACAGAGGGACTAAGTCGCAAAGGGACATAGGGTCCATGCAAAGAAATCATGAACTTTTGTCATGAGTGTTGATAAAAGTTTAATAATGATATCAACGGAAGCCAAGCGGAATAATTTCCGACGAACCCTTTGTCCCGCTGTCCCTTTCATTTTACCCCGCATTTGGGTCCACGCACTTGGGCCCCTTGAGCGGCTCATGCACCCCGGTGATGACCGGGTGCTTCGCGGCCTCGGTGGCGTTGAGGGCCATCCACTCGGTCAATTTATCCGGCACGTCACGCTCGGCATAAATCGCGTCCACCGGGCATTCGCTCACGCACGCGTTGCAGTCAATGCAGGTGTCGGGGTTGATGTAGAGCCGGTCGGACGCCTCGTGAAAGGCTTCCACGGGGCAGACGCCCACGCAGGAGGTGTATTTGCAATCCACGCAAGCGGCGGTGACAACGAAGGCCATGGCTGGAACTTGCAAAAAAACATCGCCGGAAGCCATCTAAAAGTGAAAAGATGTCGCCATGGGCAAATATAACTTTGCCGCCGTCCTGGCGGTGCGCCTGCTGGGGCTGTTTTGGGTCGTCGCCGGGCTGTGGATGTTGGTGGCCAACGTCATCGAGTCGGCGACGGAATTCAACCCTTCCTTCATGGGTTATTATCTCCAGTCGCAAGTGCTGCGCCCGTTGCTGGCGATGGGACTGGGCGTTTTGTTGATTTTGTTCTCGCGGCGGCTTGGGCGCTGGCTCGCAAGTGGACTGGATTCGACAAACAATGGGTAAGCTGTGGGCCAGTTTCCGGCTTATTCTGGCGCTGGCAGTTTGGCCCGGCGCTGTTTGCCACGCCCAGCACTCACCAGCGTCGGAATCGCCCGTTCGTGCCTGGCTCGTCGCCACACTGCCGCCTTGGACTGCCGATACCCGCCGCGAAGCCGATGACGCGCTCGCGGGAATCTTTACTCTACAGGGTGTCAAGGGCACCATGCCGCGGCACCCTGATGGCGGCTTCGACTGGACTTGGCGCGGGCCGAACGACGATCCCGAATTCGCCTGGTTCCTCAATCGTCAGCACCACATTCCGGCGCTGTTCGTCGCTTGGCGGGAAACCAAGGACGCAAAATACCGCACGGTGCTCAACGACCAGTTGCGCGATTGGTTGAAGCACAATCCTCGTCCGTCGTATTACAGTTTTTCCTCATCCTGGCGTGCGCTCGAGGTGGCGCGGCGGGCGGTGGAGGCTTGGCTGCCCGTCTTGTTCGCGCCCGAGTCCGCCGTTGCGCTTGATCCCGATGTTTACCAGGCCATGCGCATTGACATCACCGATCACGCAATTGCGCTGCGCAACGACCATTCTTTTTCCGGCAACCACCTTATCACAGAAATGACTGGATTGGCGGCCATCGCGCTGGCTTTTCCTGACAACAAGGATTCTTCGTCCTGGTTCGACTACGCTCTCGCCCAATCGCAAGCAGAGCTGGCGCGCGAAATATATTCCGATGGCGCGGAGAAGGAATTGTCCAACCTCTACCAGCAGGTGGCGTTGCTGGAATTTCAAAAACTGGCCGATTTGCTCAAGGTTGCCGGTCGCGCGGTGGATGCCGCCAAGTTCCGGCCCGCGCTCGAAAACGCCTGGAATTATTACGCCCACACGCTCGACCCCGTTGGCCACGGGCCGCTCAACAACGATTCAAGCGTGGAGAACGACGCTGCCCTCGTCCAAAAAATGGCGGAGATTTACCAACGACCTGATTGGCTCTATATTGCCACTCAAGGCAAAGCGGGCACGACCCCGCATGGTTCGCCAACCGAATTTTCCCCCTACGCCGGTCTCGCTGTCATGCGCAGCGGTTGGGATGCAAATGCCCAATGGGCGTATTTCGAAATGGGCCCGCGCGGCACCGACCACCAACATGCCGACCGCCTGCATTTGAGCATTGGTGGCAGCGGTCGGGAATTTTTAGTGGACGATGGCCGCTACAATTACCAGCCCGGCCCGTGGCGCGATTATTTCACGGGACCATCAGGACATAACGTCCTTCTACTTGATGGCCACGGCACGCTCCCCCCGCCGGACTCGGTCACCCAGCCCGCCAATACTCGCCACGAAATCACCCGGGATTATGATTTATTCGAGTCCACCGCTCCTTTCGCTGGCGATGCCCTGCGCGGTCAGGGCCCGGCGTATGAAACCCGCGCCGTTCTCTATCAGCACGATAATTTTTGGGTAGTGGTGGATCGCGTGCTCTGCGCCGGCCCGCATGCGCTCACAGCCCTCTGGCATTTCCATCCCGACTGCATCGTTAAACGCGACGGCAACCTCGTTTACACCGACAATCCCGGCCAAGCCAATCTGGGTCTGTTGGCGGTAAATCTCCCCCTGGCGGGCTGGAGCATTGATTTAATCAAAGGCCGGGAGGATCCCGCCATTCAAGGCTGGTACAGTTCCTCCTTCAATGAGCGTGTACCTGCCCCCTGTGCGTCGTTCAATACAACGATTCAAGGCCCATCCACGATAATCTGGCTCATCTGGATTGCCCCGCCAGGACAGAATATTGCGGCAGCGGAACCGTCAGGGGATTCAGTTTTGCCACAATTGCGGCGATTGGGCCTCGGCGACTTCTGACTAGGGCGCACTTAAAGAAAATGTTATACGTCCGCGATAAATTCCAGTTTACCTTTCACCTGAACGCCTGTTAAATGGTTCCGTGCTCCGCTTCAGTGAAGAAATACTCCTGCTCGCGCTCGACGAGAAAACCGGGCGCTTGCACCCATTGCCGGAGCGCTCTCTCGAATTCGCCCTCGCCGGAGCCGTGCTGGCCGAGCTGGCCGTGGCCAACCGTATCGCCACCGACGCCTCGAAATTGAGGGTTAAGGATTCCAGTCCGACGGGCGACGCCATCCTCGATGCGGCCTTGAAATTTCTGCCCAAAGACGAGCCGACGATGACGCTCCAAAAAGGCGTGGCTCGCATCGCGTTGCAGGCGGACAAACTCAAGCCCCTGCTCTATGCCGATTTGGTAAAGAAGGGCATTCTTCAACAGGAGGACAAGAAATTCCTCTGGGTCCTGCGCGAGCGCCGCTACCCGACCATTGATGACCGCGAGGAGCGCGAAGTCCGCGCCCGCATTCGCGATATCGTGCTCAATCCCGCCGCCGTGCCCGGCCCACAAGATGTCGTGCTCATCGGCCTCATGGATGCCTGCGACCTCGACTCTTTCATCTTTGCGCCGGAGGAACTGGAGCGTTCCGCCGAGCGCATCAAGCAAATCGGTGGGCAGGACAGTATTGTCGCCGCGTTGTCCCGGGCCATCAGTGAAATGCAACAGGCCATTTTGGATGTAATCGCCTATTCGGGGATGTAAGCGTGCCGCCGGGAAAGCCATTGCCGCCCGCATGCTTAGGGTCCGCCGCCGTCCCGGCGTCAGGAGAATGGGAAGTTTTGGTGGATACCGGTGGTACCTTTACCGACTGCCTCGGCCGCGATCCCGTCGGTCGCTGGCATCGTGCCAAGGTGCTCTCCACCGGCGAGGTGCGTGCCATTGCCGGCGAAATAGTTGGTAGCGACGAAATTATCCTCGAATTGCCCGCGGGCGATTGGCCCGAGAATTTTTTTGCTGGCTTTACCGTCGCCCGCGCAACGGAAAAGGACGCCGGAATTCCAGCAACTCATTTTTCTGCCAAAACCCGCCGCTTTCGTCTGGCTGCGCCGATTCCGGAAAAATGGAAGCCCGGCGCGCTGATTTCCCTTTCATCCGGCGAGGAAGCACCGGTGCTGGGCGCGCGCGTGTTGACGGGCACTCCCCGGCTTCAACCGTTGCCGCCCCTATCCATGCGCCTCGCCACCACGCGCGGAACCAATGCTTTGCTCGAAGACCGGGGCGCGCCGGTAGTCTTGTTTGTGACCGAAGGCTTTGGCGATTTGTTGGCAATTGGCGACCAACGCCGGCCCGACTTGTTCGCCTTGAATATTATCAAACCCCCGCCACTCGCGCGCTGGGTGGTGGAAGTGCCTGAGCGACTCGACGCCCGCGGTGCGGTGGAGCGCACGTTGGATGAAGCGGTCTTCCGGGCGCGTATAGAGGCCGCAAAAATAAAGTGGCCCGCTGGGGCGGTGGCGGCGGTCGCTTTGTTGCACGCTGACCTAAATTCAGTGCACGAACATCGCGTGGCGGAAATTTTGCAGGCAGCAGGCTTCATCCACATCAGCCAGTCGGCTGCAATTGCGCCGTTTATTAAAATTTTGCCGCGTGCGCAAACTACGGTGGTCAACGCCACCCTCGCGCCGGTGATGGATGCTTACTTTGACGGCGTGGGCCGCCGCCTGAACGATGGGCAATTGCGGGTGATGACAAGCGCCGGCGGCCTTGTTTCCCGCGCGGCCTGCCGTCCTTGCGACACATTGTTAAGCGGCCCGGCGGGCGGTTTGATTGGCGCGGTTTCCGCGGCGCAGGCTGCGGGATTAAGCCGCGTGCTGACTTTCGACATGGGTGGCACCAGCACCGATGTCGCGCGTTGGGACGGCGAACTCGACTATCAGTCCACCCATACCGTTGGCCGCGCCACGTTGCTGGCTCCGGCGCTCAAGCTTGAATCCGTGGCCGCTGGCGGGGGTTCGATTTGCGGCTGGCGTTCGGGCGCATTGTTTGTCGGCCCGGCCAGCGCGGGCGCCCTACCTGGGCCGGCCTGTTACGGCGCGGGTGGTCCACTGACCATCACGGATGTGAATCTGCTCCTTGGCCGGCTTGATCCGCGTCACTTTGGCCTTCCCGCCCAGCCGGAACACGCCCGCGCGCGTTTTGCGGAACAATGCGAACTCGTGGCGCGCGATGGCGGCGGTTCAATTTCTGCGGCGGAGTCTCTGCTCCAAGGCTGGCTCGATATCGCCAACGAGCGCATGGCCGATGCCATCCGCCGCATCAGTGTGCGCGAGGGCTATGCACCCGCGGAATATGCGCTGGTGGCCTTTGGCGGCGCGGGTGGGCAACACGCTTGCGCGGTCGCGGATCACCTGGGCATGACCCGTATTTTATTTCCCGCTGAAGCTGGTCATCTTAGCGCGCGCGGTTTGGGCCAGGCCGCCATCGAGCGCATGGCCGAACGCCAGGTGCTGGCGATATTGACCGACGATGGAAATTCCTTCGATCCGCTGTGGCGGAAATTGGAGGACGAAGCCGTGGCCCGCTTGTGCAGCGAAGAAAATTTAGATGCAACTGCAGTGCCGCGTCGCCAGGTGGCGATGCGCCTTGTGGGGCAGGAAGAGGCGTTGACCATCGAAGCGCCAGCGGGCACAAATTTGCGTGTCGCTTTTGGGCGGCGCTTTGCGGAAGTTTTTGGTTATACGCCGAGCGGCGCCTGCGAAGTGACCAGCTTGCGCGTTGTGGTGAGTTCGAAATCACCGGCGCTGGCCAAAGAGATTTTTGCTGGCGACAGTCTCGCCATGCCTTCCAACACTCAACGTGCCTGGCATCGGGGCGATTGGCTGGACCTCCCGGTCTGTGAGCGCGGTGAACTCCAGCCTGGGGCAAAAATTTCCGGGCCGGCACTCATTGCCGACACCTCTTGCACCCTCATCATCGAGCCCGGCTGGGTTGGCCGGATAGGCACGCATGGCTCAATTTTAATCGAACGAACCACCGCACTCGTGGTCGCCGATTCCGCGATGCCGATCGCTGCCAAGCGCGAATTATTTACTCAACGTTTCCGCGCCTTGGTCGAGGCGATGGGCACGCAATTGCAGCGCACGGCCCTGTCCACCAATGTCAAGGAGCGCCTGGATTTTTCCTGCGGCCTGTTGGATTCGTCAGGCCGCCTGGTGGCCAACGCCCCGCACATTCCCGTGCATCTTGGCGCGCTCGGACTCTGTGTGCGCTTGGTGGAAGAGCGTCTGCAATTACGTCCCGGCGATGTGGCCGTCACCAATCATCCTGCTTTTGGTGGGTCGCACCTACCCGATATAACCGTCATCACCCCGGTTTTTGACGATGGCGGTCGGCGTCTTGGCTACGTGGCCAGCCGGGCCCATCATGCGGAAATCGGCGGCATTCGCCCCGGCTCCATGCCGCCGGGCGCGCAAGTTTTAGCCGAAGAGGGCGTCGTCTTGGAGCCATTCCGCCTCTTCGACGCAGGCCGCGAAAATTTCAGCGAATTGGAACGCCGCCTCTGCGCCCCGCCGTGGCCCACCCGCGGTTTGGCCGTCAACCTCGCCGATGTCCGCGCGCAAGTCGCCGCCAATGTGCTGGGCGCTCGTTTGCTGCGCCAGCTTTCGCTGCGGCACCATCCCGAATGTGTGGCCGAGGCCATGGACGATTTGCGCGCTCATTCGGCCGCCTTGCTTAGAAAACGGTTGAGTCAAGAGCCGCCGGAGCCCCGCACGGCCGGGCAATTTTTTGATGACGGCACTCCGCTGCGGGTCAGGGTGCAGGCGGTCGCCGGGCGCTTATGGGTGGATTTTTCCGGCACGGGCGGCATGCATCCCCACGGCCTCAATGCCCCGCCCGCGATTACACGCGCGGCACTCTTGTATGTGCTGCGTTTGTTGGCTGGCGGGGATTTGCCGCTCAACGAAGGCCTGCTCGACCCGGTCGAGCTCGTATTGCCCGCGGGCCTGCTCAATCCGTATTTCAGCGGCGATTCCACGCGAGACCCGGCCATTGCCGGCGGCAATGTCGAGACCAGCCAGCGGGTGGTGGACGCTTTATTGCTGGCCTTCGGCCTGTCGGCGTGCAGCCAGGGCACAATGAACAATCTTGTTTTTGGCGACGCCACGCGTAGCTATTACGAAACCATCGGCGGCGGCGCAGGCGCGGGCATGGGATTTGCCGGCGCTTCCGGCGTCCATGTCCACATGACCAATACTGCCATCACCGACCCTGAAGTGTTGGAGCGCCGCTATCCGGTGCGTTTGCGGCAGTTTGCCATTCGCCGGGGTTCGGGTGGGGTGGGGCGGTGGCCGGGTGGTGATGGTTTGATTCGCGAGTTGGAATTTCTCGCCCCCCAAAGCGTTTCGCTCCTGACCCAGCGGCGCAGCCAAGGCCCTGACGGCATGGCTGGCGGCGGCCCTGGCCAACCGGGACGGCAAACCCTGTTCCGCTTTGATGGTTCAACCGAAGTTTTGGCTTCACTCACACATTTTGAGGCGGCGGTGGGCGACATTTTACGGATGGAGACTCCGGGCGGTGGTGGCTGGGGCGCTGTCCCCGGCACCGTTCCGCTCGGGGATTGCCGTTGACAATGAACTGTTCCCGGTCAGGATGGCGCGTTTCCCAACAAGTATTATCGCATGGCCAACACCAAGTCCGCCAAGAAAAACGTTCGTAAAACAGCCCGACGCACCATTCGCAATCAGGCGGTGGTAGCGCGGCTCAAAACCTTGGCCAAGCAGGCTCGCGCCGCGGTTCTCGGCACCGATGTCGCCCAAGCCAAGGAAATTGCCCGCACGTACATTGCGGCGATGGACAAAGCAGTCAAAACCGGCGTCATTCATGCCAATAAAGCCGCCCACGCCAAAAGCTCGATGGCCAAAATTCTGACTCCTGCCGCGCCCAAGAAGTAAAGCAGGCTGGGTTTTAAATTTCCCGCTAGTTGGTGGATGCGGGCGGTGTGATGGTGGCTGGCGGCGGTGGACCGAGATGGGGCTGGCTGCGTCCCGCATCACTGGTTGGGCTGCGATCGCGATTGGCGCTGCGAGGGCTGCCGGGTGCCGCCCCGCGGTCGGTGGCATTGGGATCTGGCTTGATGCCGTTCGCCACGGCTTTTTTCAGCATATCCTGGATGATTTGCTGGCGCACCACCGGCTTGTCCTTCGCATCCTGGAAATTTTTTAGCAACGGCTGGATGTCTTCCGGGTAGAGCGTCATCAAATAACGGCCCAGAATGCTGCGGTCTTCCGGCTTCGGCAATCCACGGATATCCCCGCGAATTTCCTGACTCAGTTCCTGGATGCTGTGCATGCGCTGGCGCAGCGCGGCGAGCTGGCCCGGCGGCATATTTTCCAAATACTCAATCGCTTTGCGCATTTGCTCCAATCGTTCGGGAGGCATGCTCAAAAAACGTTGCAACTGGCCAATGTCTGTTTCCACCGGCAATTGCGTGGCAATGCCGCTGTTAAGGGTGCCGTTGGCCGGGGCGGAAGCGCCATTGCCAGCCACTGTGGCTGCGGGAGCATCACCGTTCGCCGGTGAATGGTCTTGTGCCACCAATATGCCTACCGATGCCACCATGGCCAGCATGGCGGCCAAAGCACGCCCGGGGCGCGGGCAAGGCTGGGGCTGCGTGGGCACGGAACTTAATTGACGGCGTCGTCTTCAGCGGGCGAATCATTGCCGAGCAAAGTATCGACGTTGTCGGAATTCAACAGCACATCGCCATCCCTGAGTGAATCACTGATCTGCAAGATGGCTTTGGAGTCGTAGGCGGAGGCGTAATAGGCCGGAAGAGATGAATCATCCGCGGCATCCGCCGAAATATTGTTTTGCGCCAGTTTGGGCGAGGATGCGTTGGGCTGTGCGACCCGGCTCGTGTTGCTGAAATAGGCGGCCAGTGCGACACAAGCTGCGGCGGCCAGTGCCACGGCGGAACGAGCCCAAGTCGGAAAGGGCACCACCCAGCGCCGGGTAGCTTTTTCCGGGCGGGATTCTTGACGTTCTTCGTGTTCGGCCACGCGCCGGGTTTGGGTGGCCAGTTGAGCGGGCTCGTAGTCCGGTTCGAGCGGTTGCTCACCCAGCCAGCGATCAATCAAAGCGTCTATTGCAGCCTCGTCGCCGGCTTTGGCGAATGACACCAACGTGGCCTCGGCCCGGATGCGGGCCAGCGTGCGGGCCACAAAATCCGGCGAAGGCGTCAAGGGCTGGCTGGCCAGCCAGGCCTCAAGGCGCTCCTCTGAATCGGAGCCTGATGGTTGATGGGACGGTTTCATGGGCCAAATTGTAAGATGATTGTCGGGGCTTGTGAAGCCATTATTATGCCAGTATGATGTGTTAAACCCCGTTAGAGGCAGGAAAGTTTACATCAATTTACTTAGAATTTCCTTAAGTTTCTGCCGGCCGCGGAAAATATGGGTTTTCACCGCTGCCACAGATTGGTGCATGATTTCGGCAATTTCCTCATAGCTCAGTTCTTGTTGTTTGAGCAGCAAGATGGCCGTGCGTTGGTCCTCGGTCAATTTCACCAAAGCCTGTTGGAAGGCTTCCTCCAGTTCAAAAAGTCTTTGCTGGTCGCGACCGGATGAGGTGTCCACGGCGCGCAAATCAGCTGGATCCATGGTTTCCAGTGGCTTGCGTTGTCGGCGCCGGAACTCGTTGATTAACAACCGTCTGGCGATGTGAAACAGGTAGGTTGAAAAGCGAGCCACCGGCTGGTAGGAATGGGCCGCCCGGTAAAGCCGCACAAACACCAACTGGGTCAAATCTTCCGCTTGTTCAACGGAATTGAGCGAACGGTAAAAAAAGTTGATCAACGGGCCCTGCCATTTGCGAATTAGGTGGGCTAACGCTTGTTCATCACCTTTGGCCACAGCCATCATCAACTCCGCGTCTTCGTCGCGTGGCTTGGGGGCGTTTTCCACTTTGTCCGCTGGCACTTGTTCGGCGTGGGCGCCAAGCCAAGCGGGGTATGTGGCAGCAGAAGCGCTAAACATGTTAGTCATTTAAACCCCAAATCGCTCCAATTGGTTGCGCAAGACTGGGTTCATTTGTATTTCGGAGCATTGGGGCAGTATCCTCATTAAATTAACATTAAAGAAAATTCGAGCTATTTGATGGAGAATCATAAATATTTTACAAACAACGAATTACAAGATGGCCGGCAAATTTAAACATAACGCAATGAAGATTGGACATCATTTATGATGGTGGCAATGGGCGGATTTTAGCTAGATTACACCTAGGTCTCGTGTGGATATCAGGCTCCTTAATTTCGGTGCGGAAGTTTTCGCTGTAATACCATGCCTTGGAAAAGCACCAAACTTGTCTTTTGCGGCCTAGCCGTTCGGCGGCGGACGCTCTATGTCATCACCCTGGTCTGCGCCATTGCGGCGGTGCCGGTCATGAGCTTGGCATTGCTTACTTTGGGGGGCAACTATACCCGTAATCAGCAAGTCGGATTATTATCGGCGACCATTGTCACCCTGGCCATGGCGCTCAACGGCTGGCGTCTTATCCTCAAACACAATATTTCGCTGTTCTGGGAAGAGGCTCGCGTGATTTGGCCTGGCGCCGTTGTGTTGCTGCTCGTCGCAACCTGGCTTGGCTGTACGGTGGCTGATGCCGTCATCCAGCGTGGCCGGATGGACTATATCGTACCCACGGTTTTTGGTGGCTTTATGCTCGTTGTGCTCCTCGTACGCTGGGCCAAGCTCGGCAGCCACACGAAACGCTCCTCCATTGTCCGGGGCGACTCCGGCCGCCGCCATTCGCGCTCGGGTTTGCCGGCTGCGCCGGCATCCGAGGAAACAGTTGCTCCGGAGCTGGCGGAGGATGATGATGCAGGCCCGGAACCCCCATCCGGTGATTCTGCTTCCTAATGTCCGCGAAAAAAAACGCCCCTTCGCGCGCAAAAAAAGCCGCCGCCGTCCGCCACCCAGCCGGTGCGCCTCTGCGCCGGGTTTTGTTTCTCTGTTCAGGCAATTTTTATCGCAGCCGCTACGCCGAGGCGGTTTTTAACCATCACGCCCGCGCTGTTGGCTGGCCCTGGCGGGCGTTTTCACGTGGATTGTCCACGCACTTAATTGGCGGCGACTTATCGGTCCATACCCGCCGGGCGCTGCTGCGCCGCGGCATTGCGCTGGCCCAGACCGGGCCGACGCGGCAATCGCTCACCCGTGCGGACCTGGCGGCGGCGACTCATGTCGTCGCTCTCAAGGAATCCGAGCATCGGCCCATTCTACACGCGCGATTCGCGGCGGACGCGGCGCGGGTCGAATACTGGAAAGTTCACGACCTCGACGCCGCCACGCCGGCCGAGACCCTGACCGCCATCGATGCCCACATCGCCCGCCTGGCGAAGAAATTATTGGCTCGTTCAATTTAGTTAGGGATTTTCATCTGCCGTCAGTCCCGCCTCACCATCTTTAAATCGAGCGCGCAGGCGCTGGCGGGGTCGCAACTGTGCGCGCTGGGATACTGGCGCGCCCTCGGGTGTGGCCAGGATGACGAATCCCCGCGCCAGCACCCGGGCGGTGTCCGTTTCTTGCAAGCGGTGTTCAAGATTCGCCAATGACTTCCCGTGCGGGGCCAAGGTTGTCGCAGCCAAACGGACCATGCGCTGCCGCAAGGCGAGCCAATTGGCCCGCTCCACTCGCACGCGTGGCGCGGGTGCGCGGGCGGCCAGCGCGGCGGCGGCGCGGTGCAGGGCATCGCTTCTCGCCGACAATTCCTGACGCAGGGCCAGTTGCGCGCGTCCGGCTATATCGTCCAGCCGCAAAAACTGCTGTTCCACAAACCGGTGCGGCGATACCGCGTTGCGGCGATGCGTCAGCAATCCCAGCCGATTCCGTTGTCGCTCCACTTCATTGTAGACGTTCTCCCGCAGCGTATAACCGAAATCGGCGATGGCTTCCAGTTGTGCCAGATACCCGCTCGAAATCAATTCGGCCGCCGCGGAGGGCGTTTCGGCGCGGCGGTCGGCGGCAAAGTCGCACAAGGTGAAATCGGTCTCATGGCCCACGGCGGAAATGATGGGCACCGGGCTGCCCGCGACCGCGCGCACCAGCGGCTCCTCATTGAAGGCCCATAAGTCCTCCAGGCTGCCCCCACCGCGGCCCACAACTAACAGATCAAAAATCTGCAGGCGCGCGGCGGTGGCCAGTTGCGCGGCCATTTCGCCTGCGGCTTCGCGACCTTGCACTTTGGCTGGCAGAATTACCAGCCGCCCGCGCCAGTCGCGCCGTTGCAAGATGCTGATGAAGTCACGTACCGCCGCCCCACTCGGCGACGTGACAAATCCCACCACGCGAGGACGCGCGGGCAACTCGCGTTTCCTTTCTGCGTCAAACAATCCTTCCGCGGCCAGGCGGGCTTTGAGTTGGTCAAATTGCTGGCGGAGTTTGCCCACGCCGTCCTCCAGCACCGCGGTCACAATAAGTTGATACGCCCCGCGCGGCTCGTACACGGACAACCGTCCGCACGCTAGCAATTGCTGGCCGTCGCGCAACTCCAGCCCGCTGCGCAATGCCTCGGCGCGGAAGAACACACATGGCAACTGGCTTTCGACATCCTTGAGCGTAAAATATACATGGCCGCTGGCCTGACGGCGCAAATTGGAAACTTCGCCGCGCACCCAGGCTTCCGGCACGGCATCTTCCAGCAGCAGCTTAATCCGGCGCGTCAATTCGCCGACGGAGAAAATGCGTCCCGGTTCGGGTGCCAAATGGCGTGCAGCTTTGGACATGGGCTATTTTTTTTGTTTGGCCTTTTGTATCGTCTTCACGATGTGCGCGAACAGGGCCAGGGCGACCATCAAGCTCACCCCCAGAATCACCAGCTTGCTGTTGCCTTCAAATAGCGCGCCGCTCGTCAGCAGGAATCCTGCGGCATAGAGCAGGGTCAGGGGCAGGGACAGAATAAAATATTGTGCAAACGGCACGCCGGCCAGGGCCAGAAAAAAATTTTGCGCCACCAGCGGCGGCCCGGGGAGGATGCGCGTCAGCACCACGAGCCGGCCAAATTCGCCCGGCGGCACCTCGGGTCGCCATCCCCGCCGATCCAGCCAGCGGGTGATGGGCCCGCGCAGCCAGCGCGTCCCAATCAAGTAACCCAGAACCAGATTGAGCGCCAATCCCAGCACGCTCCAGCCAAACCCTTTGGCGGGGCCATAGACACTGCCGGCGACAAAGTAAATAAATGAAGACGGCACGCCCAGATAAGGCAGGACCGCCAGCGCCAAAACATAAAAAATAGGGTTCGCGTTGGCGCACCAGCGGACGAGTTTTTTCAACGATTCAATAATGTCGGAAAAATTCATGCCGGCGGCGGCGAGATAGCAAATGCCGGCGAGCACCAAAATCATCACCACGGCCAGCGCCAAAATTTTGCGCGGATGGCGCGCGATAATCCTCATCGGCATCCCGCACGGTATCAAGTTGCCTGCGACCCTGTCCAACGCATAAACTTTCTGCACGCTCACGTGAAACCTCTGGCTGCTATTCGCTGTGACAGAAAAGCCCTTTTGTTCGGGGCCTGCCTGGCGGCGCTGTTGCTGCTCGTGGCCGCCTATACCGCAGCGATTGGCCTGTATTGGTCGGACACGCCGCTGGGGCTGCGGCCCCAGGGCGACTCCGCCGCCTGGCTGGCCGGCGCGGAATCACTCTACCAGGGTGCCACGCTCCACGAACCGTTTTTTCGCCCGCCCGCCTACCTTGCGCTGCTGGCGATGATGCGCGTGGGCGGAGTTTCCCTGGCCAACCTGCCCACGGCGGCACGGGTGCTCAATGGCGGTGCGCATATTTTTTCCACGGCATTGGTGATGGTTTTGGCGCTGGGATTTTGGCGGCGCAAGGGGGCGTTGTTAGCGGGTGCATTGTGGGGGTTCTATCCACCGGTGGTGTTTCAAACTTTGCAGCCGGGGCCGGAAACGCTCGCCCTGCTGGCTTGGTTGATTGGGTTGGCCGCGGCCTTGGGCACCGTCTGGCATTCACCTATGTGGTCGGGCGGGCGGATAAGCCATCGCCATGCGTGGGCCTATCCGGCCGTTGCGGGCATTGCCTTCGTGCTCGCGGCCGCCCTCTGCGCGCCCTTTTGGCCGTCGGCCCTGGCCTGGCCCGTCGTGGCGGTATTTTTGGGACGCGATTTTCGAGGCAGCCGGGTGGTGGCTTCAGGCCTTGGATTTGGGGCCGTTGCGGTTGGTTTGGTGGGCTTGCAGTTGCTGTGGGGCGGCTCGCCCCAGCCGCTGGCCGGGGTGGATTTATACCGCCTCGACCAGGCCCTCGAAATCACGCTGCCGTGGGCGGTACCAATCACGACTGTCCAAATTCAGGAGGATCGTTCCGTCATGGATCAGGTGGGGCGGGAGGCCACTTTGGCCTACGAAATCAAAACCGGAAAAATCCCCGCCGGCAGCGCGGTGTTGAACGGCTACTGGTGGCGGGAGGCGGCGCGCGCCGCGGCTTATTCCCCGACTCGTTCAGCTTTGCGGATGGCGCGAAAATTTTTCCAGTTCTTTGATCAGACCGATTATGCCGTCGGTCCGGATTATTCCCGCGCGCGGGACGAATGTTGGTGGTTGAAAATAAATCCCCTGACTTGGACCGTGTTGTTCGCGTTCGGCGTGGGTGGTCTTTTGCTGGGTTGGCGTTCGGCGGCGGCCCCGCTGGCGGTTTTTCTAGCCGTGCTCGCCGGGGCCGGCGCCATGATTTGGTACCCGACGATGGAGGCGCGCGCGCCCGTGGTCGCCGTGTTGGCGATTTTTTCCGGGGCTCTCGTCGGGCGGCCCTGGCCGCGCGCAGGATTAAGCCGGGTGGCCATACTGTCCTTGATGTTCAATGCCGCAGTATTGACCTGGCTGCCACGGACCAATGACCCTTCGGCACTGATCGTGATGCGTGAAGCCCGCCAGCGGGCGGCCGCGTGGGTGGAGTTGGGTAATTACCGTGAAGCCATCCGTGAATTGGAACGTCCGGACATGGCGGCACAGCTTTCCCTGCTTGACCGCGACCTCATGGCGGGCTGGCGTTTCACACTGATCCTGAAAAATCTGCCGAAATCTCCGCCATCCTCCGTAATCGAGCAACAATTGCTGGAAAACGCCGAATTAGCGCAGCAGTCTCCGGCCGCCATGTTTCGCGCCGGAGCCTGCTTGTGGCTGCTCGGGCGGCCGGATGGCGCGCTTTATTATTGGGAGAGCCTGGCCGACGCCCGCGATGCTTGGGGTGCCGATGCCCGGCGCGCCATCGCCTTGTCCACGCGAGAAACACCCGCGCAGGCTCAGCGTCGTGCGGCTTGGGAACTGGGCGGCAGCCCGCAACCTGATCTGCAACTCACCTCATTTTTTGTGTTTATGCGCACGAATGGCGCCGCGCTAAATTAGCCCGCTATCCCTCGCGTCGAAAGATGAGTGAGTTTGGCTGCCGGCGCCCCTTGCCCAATCGCCGGGCCAGCGTCCACCCCGGCAGCGGCGGGGGTTCATATTCGCCCGGTGCTTCGAGCAGTAACCGGACTTCGAGCCCCGGCGCCATCCATTCGGCGGCGCGGGCCAGTAATTGCCCTCCGAAGTCGGGCAACAAAGCGTACGGCGGGTCCACAAAGGCCAGATCGAAAACACTGCCCGGTGGCGGTTGCCAGGCAAAGGCATCGGCTTCTGCGGCGTGGCCCAGCGTCTTCGGGTCGGCCACGTCCATGGATTTGGCGACGGCGGCCAGATTGGCGCATATCGCAACCACGGCCGCCGCATTGGCATCCACCCATACGGCCTGGGAAGCGCCTCGGCTCACCGCCTCCAGCCCATAGGCCCCGGTGCCAGCAAACAAATCCAGCACCCGGGCGCCAGGCACTCGCGCAGCCAGCGAAGAAAACACCGCTTCGCGCAAGAAGCCGGTGGCCGGGCGCAGCGTACCCCGTTGGGGAATTTTTAGAACGATGCCGCGCGCGCGGCCGCCGGTGATGCGCATGGGCCGCCATTGAAAGGGCATCCCGACCAAAAATCAAGCGAGGCCGCACTGGCCCATTACCTTCACTCTTCGAGAAAATCCAGGGATTTTCCAAAGGTTTCGCGGGAAAGGGCGATGGCCACGATGGCGATCAGCAAACAGCCGATGCCCACCACGGCTGCGCCGTCAATAATCCCCAAATGGTCCCGCGCCAGATTAAACGCCCAGGTAATCGGTATCAATGCCCCTCGCGCCAGATTCGGTACTGCCGTCGTTACCGTGGCGCGAAGGTTCGTGCCAAATTCCTCCGCGGCGACCGTCACCATCAGCGCCCAAAATCCGACCCCGATGCCAAGAAAAAGGCATCGCGCGTAATAGCCGAACAAGTCCGCCGGCGTCCAGTACAGGTAAACCAGCGTGCTCACCAGACCAACCAGGTGAAAAATTATCATCGCGGCCCGCCGACGACGGAGCACCTGACTCAATCCGCTACAGAGCAATCCGCCCACTGTCAGCCCCGTATAGGCCAGGATTATCGCCGTGCCGGCCACCGGGGCGGGGTTCAGGTTCATTGCCTTCCCGAACTCCGGTGCGAGTGTAATGAGGATGCCAATCACCAAATAGGCCGGCAGCCCGGTGAGAATGCACAACAGAAATCGGTAAATCCGTGCCGGCGTGCGGAATAACAAAAGCAGGCTGCCCCGCACGATGCCAGCTTCGCGGACCGAGTCGTAGAGGCCGGATTCATACAAGCCAACGCGCATTAACAGCAGCGCCAGACCCATGCCACCGCCAATGAAAAACGCCGTGCGCCAGCTGTATGCCGCGCCCACCCACGCCGCAAATATCGCCCCCGGCACGCCGACGGTCGCAATCAACATCGTGCCCAGCCCGCGCCGTTCACTCGACATGCATTCGCTCACCAGCGTTATCCCCGCGCCCAGTTCCCCCGCCAGGCCAAACCCCGCGATAAACCTGCACGCCTCATATTCCCAGACGGAATGGGCAAAACCATTTGCCAGATTTGCAACGGAATAGAGGATGATTGACCCAAAGAGCACGGAGAGACGTCCGCGTTTGTCCCCCACCATGCCCCATGCAAACCCGCCGAGGAGGATGCCAAACATTTGCCAATTCAGCAGCCGTAGCCCGATGGCCAGTGTGTCCGCATCCGCAACGCCCAGATCCAGCAGGCTCTTTTTCCGCACCACGCTGAACAACAGCAAATCGAACACGTCCACGAAATACCCCAGCGAAGACACCGTGATCAATAGCCAGAGGTTTTTCGACGGCACTGAGCTTTTGGCAGTCACGGTATTATATTTGGCGGCAAATTGGCTGGAGAACGTGAAGCGTGGGGCCAAATGCTAAAAGACTCATCGCGCAATTCAAGGGGATAGTTGCTCAATAATTTGAGTTCCAGCATTAAGGCGTCGGCTTTTCCGCACTCAAGCTCGCAACCAATGCATCCATTTCCTTCGTCAAATCAGTTGCCGGAGCGTAGCCCAAATCGCGCCGGGCGGCGGCGATGGAATACCAGTGGTCTTTTGAAAGTTCAGTAGCCACAAACCGCGTCATGGGCGGTTCGCCGGAAAGTGGCAGGATGCGCCACAGCGTTTCCAATACCGCCCCGGCCGTGTAGGCTTTGCGCGCGGAAATTCGCCGTGTCACCGGCGGGCGACCGAGTTTGCGTAGTAATGAATTAATCCATTCCCACAATAAGACCGGCGCACCGTCGGAAATAAAAAAGGCTCGTCCGCCCGCCGGGTGCCCGGGTTTGGCCAGCGCATCGAGCGCCAATAAATGCGCTTGGGCGGCGTGGCGCACATGGGTCAAGTCCACGCGATTCGTTCCATCGCCCACAATCCTCAATTTCTGCGCCCGTGCCAGCAGTCGCGGCACCAAATGCGGGTCGCCTGCCCCCCAGATTAAATGGGGCCGTAGAGCAATGACGCGCAATTTTTTTTCGTCGTGCGCGCTGAGCACGGTCACTTCCGCCATCGCTTTAGTGAGCGGGTAATGGCAGGGAAAATGATCCCCCAGCGGCTGTAATTCATCCACCCCGGCATGGCTTTTCCCATCAAAGACCACGCTGGGCGTGCTGGTGTAAACCAATCGCTGAATGCCCTGTTGCCGCACCGCCGCCAGCACGTTTTGCGTGCCAACGACGTTGGGCCGATAATAGGCATCCCACGAACCCCACACGCCCGCTTTGGCGGCCGTGTGGATGACGGCATCACAACCCGCAGCGGCCTTTGCCACCGCGGCGTTGTCGGCCAGATCGCCTTGCAGAACTTCCACCCCGAGCGCACCGAGCGTCGGTTGTGGCGTCCGGCCCAAACTGCGCACAGTTTCTCCCCGCGCCAGGAGTTGATTCACAACCTCCTGACCAAGAAATCCGCCGCCACCAGTGACGAGAATGCGCATAAAATCTTATCGTGAATATTCGCGGGCCAGGGCCAGCCGGTGGATTTTGGCGTTGTGGCGCACATCCACCGGCAGTGTTTCGCGGAAGAAAATTTGAGAGACTTCCGGCGTGCTGGGGAGGGCGAGCGCGCGCAGCTCCGCGGAAAATTTTTCTCTCGCCTCTCGGTTGTTTGGAAAATGCCCCGGAAGCGGCTCCACCACCAGCGCGGGTTTTTGTCGCGGAGCCTGGCCAAGGCCGATGAGCGCCGTGCGCGCCACCTGCGGATGCTGGTTAAAAATCGCCTCGACACAATCAGTGTAAACGACTCCCTCCGCCGTCTCCACCCGTTCGGCCGCACGTCCACAAAACCATAGGCGGCCTTGCGCATCTTGATAGCCTATATCCCCCATCCGATGCCAGACGGCGTCCGGATCATTCGGGTCCTCCGCCGGGATTTTTGCTTGTGCGGTGGAGACGGGCAGGCGGTCATACACGCGCGTGATGCTGGGTCCGCGCACCGCGATTTCTCCAATTTTGCCCACCGGCACCGTGGAGACTTCGCTGAGGCTGACAATCGGCCCGTCGTGCAGCGGGAGAATCACGGCTTGGACTCCGGGGAACAATTTGCCGATGCACGAGCCACGGCCTTGTTCCGTCAGCGCCCAGGTTTCGCCCAACACTTCGTCGAGCGAAATGCTGGACACCGGCAACGCTTCGGTTGCGCCATAGGGAATGTGCGCCGTGCCATTTGGCAAAATTTTTTGCAGACGCCGCAGCAGGCTGGGGTGCACGGGCGCGCCAGCCGCCAGCACCCGGCGCATGCTCGGCAAATCCTGGCCGCTGGCCTCACAGTGCCGCGCAATCAGGCCCCAGAGCGTCGGCGACCCAAACGAATTGGTGACGCCGTTTTGCTGGATGGCTTGGACCAACCGCGCGGGGTTGCACGCTGCAGGGCGCGAGGGATTCATCTCCGGCACAATCGTCGTCATGCCCAGCGCGGGATTGAACAGCGCGAAAATGGGCAGCATGGGCAGGTCAATCTCGCCCGGCTGGATGCCATAACGCTCGCGGATTAGGCGAACCTGGGCCTCAAAAAATCCATGCTCATAACACACACCTTTCGGCGCGCCGGTCGAGCCCGAGGTGAAGAGAATGGCCGCCAGTTCGTCGGCTTGCGTGGGCGCCAGCGAAAAAGGCTGGTCGCTGCGCTGTGTGGCCAGCTCGCGTTCCCAAGCCGCGCCACCCACTCGCACCCGGATTTTTGCCGACGCCAGCGCCCCCCGGAAAAAGAACGCCAGCCAGTGGACTTTGGCGATGGCCACCAGCGCGGCGGGTTCACTACGTCGCACACACGCGAGAAAATTTTTCAGCCCCATGCCGGGGTCGAGCAAAACCGGCACCGCCCCAATTTTAAACAGGGCAAATACGCACCGCAGCAAATCCAACCCCGGGTTGACCAGCACGAGCACCCGCATGCCCCGGTTGATGCCGCGCGCTTGAAAAACTCGCGCCGCGGCATCCGCTTCGGCATCCAGTTCGGCAAAGGTGCGTTCGACGTAGGCAATGCGCCCGGGTTGGGCGGGGTCGTCCCCCACCGGCGCACGCACCGCGCACGCGGACGGCTGCGCGCGGGCGCGTTCAGGCAAAAATCGGGCGACGTTGGCAAAGGGCACGAAGACGGGTGGGTTGCGCAGCGACCGTGGCAGGTTGCGGTCGGGCTGGCAATCCGTTCCCGGCAAAATTCGACCTCCGGTCGTCGGACAGGTCCAACGAAAAGCCCCGTTTCCGCAGGGGGAAAACGGGGCTTCCAAAAAGGCTCGGACGGCAGGGACGCGCAAGCCGCGCTGTCTCGGATTAATAATCCTCGAGGTTCACCATGCCCCAGAGCAGGGAAATCTGGGTGCCAGTCATGTCCGGCTTGTTGATGATGTCATTCGAATGCAGCTCAAACGAGGACGGCGAAGCCTGGGCATACGAATTGGGTTTAATCTTAATCAAGCCGATGAAGTTGCGATCCTGGTTGGCGGCGCTGGGATGAGCTGTCGTCGAGGAGCATCCGGTGCCGGCCAGGGCCAAGGCCATAACTGTGGCGGTGAACAGAGGGGTATACTTCTTTAGCGTCATAGAGCCGTCACCTTAGAACAACTTACACTGGCTTGGCAAAGCCTTTTTTCAACTAAATGCGCCAATATTGCCGGGCTTTGGCCGTCATGCGGCCGACCCCTGTTGTTGCTGCGCCGGCGGGACGTACATATATGTGTGATAGAGGGCCGCGCCAATTTCGTTGAGCGAGATCTGGGTGCGGTCCAGATATTCATGCAGCCCTTCCTCAAAAATATCGTCCGTGGAGCAGCGGCTCAAATGGGCTAGCAATTTGCCGCAAACGCGCTCCGCATCGTTCGTGGGTTTGTCCGTCGGCGTGCCGGAAATGGCGTGCAAGTACTGGTTCACTTCTTTCAGGCAAAAGCGCACGGAACGCGGGAAGGTTTCCGAAAGAACTAGAAACTCCACCATCTTCCATGGCGTCGGGCTTTCCAAGTACAGCCGATGGTAAGCCTGCAACCCACTGCACGAGCGCAGCACCGCCATCCATTGCGCCGAGTCCAGCGCCCCGCCCACATCCGTGGGCCGCGGCAGCAGGATGTGGTATTTGAGGTCAATGATGCGCGTCGTCTTGTCGGCCCGCTCCAGGTAGCGGCCCACCTGCAGGAAGTCGTAAGCTTCCTCGCGCGGGTAGGTGGCGTGCGTCAACCCCGTGAAGGCGTGCATGTGGTGCCGGATTTCGCGGAAAAAGTAGTGTACCCCGCTGCGCCAGATTTTCTTGGAGTTCGTTGAACGCAGAAAGAGATACAGCTCGTTCATGGACTCCCACATCTCCGAGGAAATCTGGTCGCGGATCATCCGGGCGTTTTCCCGCGCCGCAAACACGCAGGACACGATCGAGTTCGGGTTGTCGCGGCTGAACGTCAGAAAGTCCGTCACGGACAGGCTGTCCGCCTTCTCGTAGAGTTTCGAAAAGGCCTCCTCATCGCACAACGCGCGCAGGATGGGCTTCCAGTGGTCTTTGATTTTTTCGTCATCAAGGTTCGAAAAATCCAGCAGCAGTTGCAGGTTCACCTCCATCAGACGGACGTGGTTCTCCGCCCGCTCAAGGTAGCGGCTGAGCCAGTAGAGACTGTCGGCAACGCGGGCAAGCATGGGTGAATGGGGGAGTTGCCTGAAACTAAAGCCGGAATCGTGCCGATTCGAGCGGAATGTGATAGGGGAGGGTGCAGCAATTCCATCGTTGACCGTCCCGGCCCGCCATGGTTGGCTTGGCGGTTTCCCACTGCGTGGGCTGCCGCGCTTCGAACACTTTTTATCCACCGTGACTATCACCGTTGAAGATGTCTCCCCCACCCGCAAAACGCTGGTGGTATCCGTGCCGGTCGAGGAAATCGCCGCCGAGGAGCAAACCGTCCTGGTCGAGTTTGCCCAAGCCGTGCGCCTGCCCGGCTTTCGCCCCGGCAAGGCCCCGGCCGACCTCGTCCGCCGCCGTTACGCCCGCGAAATTGGCGAGGAACTGCAGCGCAAAGTCACCAGCCGCGCCTACGAGCACGCCGTCAAGGAATCCAAGATCGAGATATTTGCCGCCGTCGGCGTGGATGGCGCTCCCGTTACCTTGGGCACTGCCGCCGAGTTGAAAATCACCGTGGACGTCCAGCCGCAATTTGCCCTGCCGGAGTACAAGGGCCTGCCCGTCACGGTCCCGGCCAAGGACGTGACCGAAGCCGATGTTGACGCCGCCATCAACGACATGCGCCAGCAACGCGCTGATTACGCGGTGGTCGAGCGCCCCGCCGCGGCCGGCGATTTTGTCCGCTTGAATTACACCGGCACTCTTGACGGCAAGCCCATCGCCGAAATCGCGCCCGAGCGCGCCATCTACGGCACCCAGCACGGCACGTGGGAAGAAGCCGGTTCCGCCCAGGCCCCCGGCGTGCGCGCCGTCGTGGACGGCATCATCGGCCTCAAAGCCGGTGACAAAAAAGATGTCACCCACGCCTTTCCCGCGGATTTTGATGTGCCTGCCCTAGCGGGCCAGACCGCTTCTTACGCCCTCGAAGTGCTTGAGGTGCGCGAAAAACGCCCCGCCGCCCTCGACGAGGCTTTTTTAAAGGGCCTCCAATGTGAGAATGTCGAGCAATTGCGCGAACGCGTGCGCGAGGACTTGAAGGGCCGCAAGGAACAGGACTCCCTGGCCGCCAGCCGCGACCAGGTCGTCAATGCCCTCACCTCCGCGGTGGATTTCCCCCTTCCCGAAAGCGCCATCGAATCCGAAACGCAGAACCTCTTGCGCGACTTCATGGAGCGCCAGATGCGCGCCGGCAACCGCGTCAAGCTGCTCCTCATCCTCCTCAAAATCGCCGAGCAGGAAAAAGTCTCCGTGGACAACGAAGACCTCCACCGCCGGATTATGCAGGAGGCGATGATGACGCGCCAGCGCCCCGAGCAAATTATCAAGCGCCTGCAGGAAGACCGCGCGTTGCTCGCCCAGCTCCAGCGCGCCATTCTGCACGCGAAGACGCTTGATTTTGTCGTCGCCCAGGCTAACGTCTCCATCGCGCCCGCCGCGTAATTATTTCTCCGCCAAAAACTTTCCTTTGTGAGCTACATCATCCCCAACGTCTATGAACGCGACGGCCGCACCGAGCGCGCCTGGGATATTTATTCCCGCCTGCTCAAGGACCGCATCATCTTCATCGGCACCCCCATTTACGACGAGGTCGCCAACGCCGTCATCGCCCAATTGCTCTTCCTGCAAATGGAAGACGGCAAAAAGGACGTGCATATTTACGTCAATTCCCCGGGCGGCAGCGTCACCGCCGGCATGGCCATTTACGACACGATGAACTTTTTGTCCTGCGATGTGGTCACCTATTGTGTCGGCATGGCGGCCAGCATGGCCACGGTTCTCCTCGCCGCCGGCACCAAGGGCAAGCGCTTCGCCCTGCCCAACAGCCGCGTCATGCTGCACCAGCCCACCGGCGGCGCCACCGGGCAGACGTCCGACATCTCCATCGCCGCACGCGAAATCCTCCGCTGGCGCCGCGTCATCAACGAGACGGTCAGCCTCAAGTCCGGCAAGCCCATCGAACAAATCGAAAAAGATTCCGACCGCGATTTTTACATGACCGCCGAGGAAGCCAAAAATTACGGCTTGGTGGACCACGTCGTCACCAAGCCCGAGAAAAAGTAGGCTGTTTCGTCCAAAACGCGCCAAATTTTGGCGTATATTTTGTTTTGCGTCCCGGCGGTGGATCATGGTTTAATCCCCGCTCAAGTCCCATGGCCAAGTCCACCCGCATGACTTTCTGTTCGTTTTGCGGAAAGTCGCACAACGAAGTCCGCAAGATGATTGCGGGCCCGGCCGGGGTTTATATTTGCGACTCCTGCGTCACCGTTTGCAAAACCATTATTGACCGCGAGCTGCGCGCAGGCGGCGTGGCCGAGGCCCGCACCAATTTCAAGCTGATCAAGCCGGCGGACATCAAGAAAACCCTCGATTCCTATGTCGTCGGCCAGGAGCAGGCCAAGAAGGTCCTCTCCGTCGCCGTGTACAACCACTACAAGCGCCTCATGGGCCAGGGCACCAACCCCGCTGCCACCGAGCGCTCCCTCGGCGCCGAATTTAACGAAGTGGACATCGAAAAGAGCAACATCCTCCTCGCCGGCCCCACCGGTAGCGGCAAGACGCTCCTCGCCCGCACTCTCGCCAAACTCCTCGAGGTTCCCTTTGCCATCGCCGACGCCACCACGCTGACGGAGGCTGGCTACGTCGGTGAGGACGTGGAAAACATCGTTCTGCGCCTCCTTCAAAACGCCAACTACGACGTGAAGAAGGCCGAGTGCGGCATCATCTACGTGGACGAAATTGATAAAATCGGCCGCAAGACCGAAAACGTCTCCATCACCCGCGACGTCTCCGGCGAAGGCGTCCAGCAGGCCCTCCTCAAAATCCTCGAAGGCACCACCTGCAACGTTCCGCCCCAGGGTGGCCGCAAACACCCCAACCAGGAATACATCCAGGTGGACACCACCAACATTTTGTTCATTTGCGGCGGCGCCTTCGTCGGCCTCGACAAAATCATCCAGTCCCGTGTCGGCTCCAAGGTTCTCGGCTTCACCATGGGGCACGACCACGCCCACGCCTTCACCGCCGACGAAATGATGAAGGCCGTCCAGCCCGAGGACCTCATCCGCTTCGGCATGATTCCCGAGTTCATTGGCCGCCTCCCCGTCATCTCCGTGCTCGACCCGCTGACGCAGGAGGAACTCGAGCGCATCCTTGTCGAGACCAAGAACGCCCTCGTCAAGCAGTACGGCAAACTCTTTGCGATGGAAGGCGTGAACCTCAAGTTCACGCGCGACGCCATCACCGCCATCGCCGCCAAGGCCCTCGAGCTCAAGACCGGCGCCCGCGCCCTCCGCGCCATTATGGAGAACATCATGCTCGAACTCATGTTCACCCTGCCGGACCAGACCGGCATTGAGGAAATCGTCATCAGCGGCGCCGTCATCGAAGGCAAAAAGAAGCCCCTCCTGCGGATGCGCCCCGACCGCGTGCTGGACGCCCCCGCCAACCCCCCCGAGGAAGAATCCGGCCCCGCCTCCACCAGCCACGCCGCGTAGCGTATTGTTGTTTGCGTAGCGCGGTGGCTACACTCCCGTTTTCCCACTTGCACTTAGTGATTGGTATAAGGCCAGTTGCGAAAGAATGGAGGGTATTAAGGATACCCATGGGGCAAGTGTGCGGGAACGAGCCTACTCACGTCATGGCCGAAAAAATCACGGCCATGCCAAGCGACGGGATGCCGGAACAGGCGTCTCACAACTATCACTCAGCGGCCCATATCTTAGGGTTATACCCCATGGGAAAAATTCGACCAATAGAGTAAAATAATTTTGTGGTTCTGGGGCTGAATTCAACATTTTACTTATGCTAAGGCCACGCGGGATCACACCGCTCTCGCTAAACAATTTTATGAAGACGTTATTTACCTCAGAAGCAATTTCCAAGGGCGGACGCTCAGGAACCATTCAGACACCCGACGGCCTGCTAAATATCACCTTGGGCAATCCGATGGAAAGAGGCGCTGAAAAACGCGGCCCAAATCCCGAGATGTTGTTTGCGGCTGCCTATTCCGCTTGTTACCATAGCGCCCTGATCGGCGCAGCGAAAAAGTTTGGCACCCCCGTCAAGGATTCCACTGTTCGGGCTCTAGTGAGCTTGGTTGAAGATGCCAAGGGTGGCTACAGCTTAGCGGTGGCTTTACACGCAAAATTACCTGGAATTGACCTCCCCCTCGCGAAGAATCTCATGGATGAAGC
>CAZCMU010000008.1:15154-28873 GCA_964499725.1 uncultured Opitutales bacterium | reverse complement strand
TTTACTCAAAGCCGCGCACGCCGACGGCATCGTTGTGTTTGCCCGCATGGATTCCAACGGCGCGCCTGACGAAACCTACCTGGCCCACCCGGAATGGTTCACCGTGAATGGACAATCCGGCCGGCCCTTTGCTGATCGCGGCTTGCACATCCCCTGCATCAACGGCGGCTATTATCGCGAGCACATCCCCGCCATCCTCCAGGAAATCGCCGACAAATACCACCCCGAGGGTTTTACCGACAACATCTGGAGCGGCCTGCCGCGCGCCAACATTTGTTACTGCGACAATTGCGTCAATAAATTCCGCGCCGACCGCGCGCTCAACCTGCCCCAGGAAGCCAATTGGGACGAACCCGCCTACCGCGCCTGGATAGAATGGGGCTACGCCTGCCGCCTCGAGATTTGGGACTTGTTTAATAAAACCACTCGTGCCGCCGGCGGCCCGGACTGCCTTTGGGTCGGCATGAATGGCGTCAGCATCTCCGGCGCCGCGGGTGACTTCCGCGACTTCCGCGAAATCTGCCGCCGCACCGAAATCCTCATGATTGACAACCAGCGCCGCGTGGACACCACCGGCTTTCAGGCCAACGGCGTCGGTGGCCGTCTCGTGCATGGGTTGCTCGGTTGGGACAAACTTGCGCCCGAAAGCATGGCCTTGTACCAAACCGCTTCCGAAAATTTCCGCGTCGCCAGCAAGCCCGAGCCTGAAGTGCGATTGTGGGCCGCCGATGGTTTTGCCGCCGGCATCCAGCCGTGGTGGCATTACATCAACGCCTACCAGGAAGACCGCCGCATGTACGACACCCCGGTGCCCCTCGGCCAGTGGTTCCAGAAAAACGAAGAATTTCTCGTCCGCCGCTCGCCGGTCGCCACGGTTGGCATCGTCTATTCGCAGCGCAACAACGACTTTTTTGGCCGCACGGATGTCGAGGCGCAAGTCAACCTGCCCCAGCGCGGTTTTACCGAGGCGCTCCTCCATGCACGCATTCCGTATGTCCTCGTCCATGCCGACGACCTCGACCGCGATGCCGTGCAGTTGAAGCTCCTCATCCTGCCCAACCTCGGCACGATGACCGACGCGCACCTCGCCAGCGTGCGCAAGTTTGTCCAAAACGGCGGCGGCCTCATCGCCAGCGGCGCCACCAGCCTCTGCGACCAATGGGGCGACCCGCGCGCGGACTTGGCTCTCGCGGATTTATTCGGCGTGCATTTACCCGCGAATCATTTCCTCCGCACCGAAGCCGGACGCCGTCAAGCCGCCGCCCAAAGCTCGCAAACTTACCTGCGCCTCACGCCCGAACTCCGCGCGCAGGTTTTCGGCCCGCATCCCGCCGGCGAACCGCCCGTCGTCGGCGCACGCCACGAAGTCCTGCACGGCTTTGAGCACACCGACATCATTCCCTACGGCGGTTCGCTCGAAGCGCTCACCGTGGATCCAACCGCCCAGGTTCTCCTCACCTTGGTTCCTTCACGCCCCACCTCGCCGCCGGAAATGATCTGGACGCAGAACGACCACACGAATCTCCCCGGCCTCGTCCTCAACGACCGCACGGGTTTCGGTCGGGTCGTTTATCTCGCGGCCGACCTCGACCGCCGCTATGCGCGCAACAACATCGCCGACTCCGAACAGCTCCTCATCAATCTCGTTCGCTGGGCGGTCAAGGGCGACGTTCCGTTGACCGTCGAAGGCCCCGGATTGATTGACAGCCACTTCTACCGCCAGCCCAACCGCGCGATTGTCCATCTCGTCAACCTCACCAACGCCAATACCTGGCGCGACCCCGTCGAGGAATTAATCCCCGTCGGCCCGCTAAAAATCGCCGTGCGCCTGCCCGACGGCATTTCCGGTAAAACTCTGCGTCTCCTTGTCTCCGACGCAAAACCCGCGCTCGCCCTCGCCAACGGCCACGCCAGTTTCGAGTTGCCCTCTATTCTCGACCACGAAGTCGCGGTGATTGAATAATTTTTTACGGCTGCGCGCGCAACTTGGGCTTTTCCCGTTCCTTTTCCAGTGCGGCCGCCTCGCCTGCCGTGGCCTCGGCCGCTTGTTTGAGAAAATATTCCTGCGCCGAAAAAAGTTTGTCATGGTCGTGGTGCGGCACCGGCACATAGGCGCCGTTGGCGTGCAGTTCCGTCGCATACATGTTGTCGCGCAAATACGCCGGCAGCACGTCTTCGATGATGCGCTTCCGTAGCGCCGGGTCATACACCGGGAACACCACCTCAATTCTTCGGTAAAAATTTCTCGGCATCCAGTCCGCGCTGCCCAGGTAAAGCTCCGGTTGCTCGCCGCCCGCATTTTCAAAATATAAAATCCGGCTGTGCTCGAGAAATTGCCCCACGATGCTCGTGACGCGGATGTTGTCCGAAAAGCCCTTGAGCCCCGGCACCAGCCCGCAAATGCCGCGCACGATGACGTGAATCTTCACCCCCGCCTGCGACGCGCGGTACAGGTTGTCCATCGTCTCCTGGTCAATCAAACTGTTGATTTTCGCCGTGATGCGCGCCGGCTTGCCCGCGGCGGCGTTGGCGGCCTCGCGCAAAATCTTCTGCTGGATTTCCTCGTGCAGGTTGAACGGCGCGACGAGCAAATGCTTAAACTTCGGCGACAGCGCAAAGCCCGTCAGCGTGTTGAACACATTCGCCACTTCCTCCGTCAGCTTCGGGTGCGCGGTAAATAAACTGAAGTCCGTGTAAATTTTCGCCGTCTTCGGATTATAATTGCCCGTGCCCAGGTGCGCGTAACGCTTCAGCGCGTTCTTTTCCCGCCGCACCACCAGGCAGCATTTGCAGTGCGTCTTGAGGCCCACCAGTCCGTACACCACGTGCACGCCTTCCTCCTCCATCTGCCGGGCCCACTGGATGTTGTTCATCTCGTCAAACCGCGCCTTCAGCTCCACCAGCGCCGTCACCTGCTTCCCCTGGCGCGATGCGTCAATCAGCGCCTCCACAATCGGCGAGTCCCCGCTCGTGCGGTACAGCGTCTGCTTTATCGCGACGACTTGCGGGTCGCGCCCCGCCTGGCGCAAAAAGTCCACCACCGGGTCGAACGACTCGTACGGGTGGTGCAGCAGCACGTCGTGCTGGCCGATTTCGTTGAACAAATTTTCCGCCGCCAGGGCCGCCGGCCGGTGCGGTTGAAAGGGCGGGTAGAGCAGGTCCGGGTGCTCCTGGCCGATGTCGCCGATGATTTCAAAAAACCGCATCAGGTTCAGCGGCCCGTGCAGGCGCATCACATTCTCCTCCGCCAGATTAATCGCCTTGAGAAACTGCGCCAAAATGGCGTCGTCCACGTCTTCGCGGATTTCCAGGCGCACCGCCGCCCCCCGCCGCAGCTTGTGCAGTTGGTGCTCGATTTTGGTGATGAGGTTTTCCGCCTCCTCCTCGTCAATGTACAGGTCGCTGTTGCGCGTGATGCGGAAGGGCCACGCCCCGTTCACCTTGTACCCGGGGAACAGGCCGCCCGCAAAATGCCGGATGATCGAGCTGAGAAAAACATAGTCCTGGATTTTGCGCGGGCCGGAGCCGATGCGCACCAGCCGCGGCAGCACGCGCGGCACCGGCACAATCGCCATCATCTTGTCCTCTCCCGCCGTGTTCGGGTTGTCGAGCGACAGCAGCACGTACAGCGCCTTGTTCGTCAGTTGCGGGAACGGGTGCGACGGGTCAATCGCCATCGGTGTCAGCACCGGGTAAACGTGCTCGTGGTAGTAACCATCCAGCCAGTTCAGCTCCTCCTTGCTCCAGTCGTCCTCGTGTTTGAAAATGATGTTGTTCGCCGCCAGCGCCGGGCGCAGTTGCTCGTGCCAGCATTTGTATTGCGCCTCCACCAGCCCGCCCGCCACGTGGTGGATGCGCCGCAACTGCTCCTTCGGCCCCAGCCCGTCAATGCCCACTTCCACCACGCCCGAGTCCACCTGCTGCACCAGCCCCGCCACGCGGATTTCAAAAAATTCATCCAGGTTCGAGCTCACAATCGCCAGGAACCGCAGCCGCTCCAGCAGCGGCACCCGCGGGTTCTGCGCCAGGTCCAGCACGCGCCGGTTGAAGGCGAGCCAGCTCAGCTCGCGGTTGAAATAGGCCACTTTCTTCAAGGGCGGCGGTTTGCGGGACATGGGCGGTGGGGGGTCGGCGTTAGCGGACAACGACGCTTTTGATATTCACAAACTCCCGCGGCCCAAACAAGCCCAGTTCGCGCCCGTAACCGGATTGTTTCACGCCCCCAAACGGCAGCCGCGGGTCGCTTTTCACAAAATCGTTGACCACGCAAATGCCCGCCTCCAGCTCCTCCCGCGCAATGCGCCGGCCCCGCGCCAAATCGCGCGTAAACACCCCCGCGCCCAGCCCGTAGTGGTGCTGGTTCGCCAGCGCGATGGCCTCGGCCTCATTCGCCACCGGCACAATCGCCGCCACCGGCCCAAAGGTCTCCTCGTCAAACGCCGCCATGCCGGGTTTCACGTTCGTCAGCACCGTCGGCGGATAATAATTTCCCGGCCCCGGCACCGGCGAACCGCCGAGAATCAACTTCGCCCCCGCCGCGATGCTCGCGTCCACTTGCTTTTGCAAGGCATCGCGCCCCTCCGTCCGCGCCAGCGGCCCGAGCTTCGTGCTTTCATGCACCGGGTCGCCGGGCATCCAGTTTTGCAATTCGTGGATAAATTTTTTCTCAAACTCCTCCCGCACGCTTTCTACGACGAGGAAGCGCTTCGCCGCGATGCACGTCTGCCCGCCATTGTTGCAGCGCGACTGCGCGCAGAGTTTCGCCGCCAAATCCACATCCGCGTCTTCGAGAATCAGGTACGGGTCGCTGCCGCCGAGTTCCATCACGCATTTTTTCAGCACGGTTCCCGCCAGTGCGGCAATTTGCCTGCCCGCCGCCGCGCTGCCGGTGAGGGTGACGCATTTCACCGCGTCGTGCGCCAGCGCCACGCTCGCCCCGTCCGGCCCGCACAGGATGACGCGCACCAGGTCCTCCGGCCACTTCGCCTCGCGAAAAATTCCCTCAATCGCCAGCGCGCACCGCGGCACGTTCGACGCATGTTTCAGCACCACCGCGTTTCCGGCCACGAGGGTGGGTACCGCCGCGCGGAAAAATTGCCAGAACGGGAAATTCCACGGCATCACCGCCAGGATGACGCCCAATGGTTGGTACGTCACAAAGCTTTCGCGCGCCTCGGTTTTGATCGCTTCGTCTGTTAGGCTCGCCGGCCCGTGCTCGGCGTAGTAGTCGCACACCCACGCGCATTTTTCGATTTCCGCGCGCGCCTCGGTAATCGGCTTGCCCATCTCTTCCGTGGCCAGCCGCGCGCAGTGGTCGCGCTTCGCCCGCAGCATCGCCGCCAGCCCGAACAGCTTTTCGCTTCTATCTTTGACGGATGCCCTCTTCCATTTCTCAAACGCCGCCTGCGCCGCCTCCACCGCCTCGACGATTTCCGGAATCGCGTGCGGCTCAAATTCGGCCGTCTGTTCACCCGTCGCAGGATTGATGGATCGAAGCATGGTTGTGAAGAAGCGACCAATCTAGCTCAATCCCAATCACCACGCAAGCGCGTGGTATGTATGGTTAATTCTAGAGCATTGGGCTCTTAGTTTTTTTTCCCAACCTACCCAACCCATCCAACCAACCCAACGCAGCCAACGCATTCATTCCCGCCGCCGGTCATTCCTGCTATCCTGCGGGTTATGGCTAACAAGGGACAGAGGGACAAAGAAGCAGAGAGACAAAGGGGCCGAACGGGATCAGTCCGACCCAGTCAAACCTGGTCAAACCCAGTCCAACCAAAAAAAATATAAAAAAATTCCAGAATGACCCTTGGAATACCTGCTGGGGTAGGTTCCCACGACTGTGACGACGGGGCTAGGGCCGATTTAAGCTAATTTAAGTCAATTTAAGCCAAAAATTTTTTAAGGTGTGTGGAATTCAACCCTTTGTCCCTCTGCTCCTTTGTCCCTCAGTCCCTTCTTTTCCCTGCCCCTCAGTCCCTTCTCCGCGCTTCGCGCGCCCCGCCATCGCCCGCCCCGCAATCCACCCCGTTGTCCACGCATTCTGAAAATTAAACCCTCCCGTGATGGCATCCACGTCAATCACTTCCCCCGCCAGATAAAGCCCCGGGCACACGCGGCTTTCCATCGTGCGGAAATCAATCTCCTTCAACTTCACGCCGCCGCAGGTCACAAACTCTTCCTTGTACATGCTCTTGCTGCTTACCTTGTATTCCCCGGCGCACACCTCCCGCGCCAGCGCCTCCGCCCCTTGTTTGGAAAGAGTCGTCCACGTAATCCCATCGTTGATTTCCGCCGCCACCACCAGCCGTTCCCACAACCGCTGCGGCAGCCCGAGCGGCGACCACGACGCCACGTATTTCCGCGAATGGTGCAGCCGCGCATCGTGAATCAAATTCATCACCCCCTTGTGGTCGGTGTCGGCCAGCCACTGGATTTGCAGTTTGAATTTGTAATCCTTGTCCGCCAGATACCGCGCGCCCCACGCCGAGGTTCTTAAAATGCACGGCCCGCTCAATCCCCAATGCGTAATCAGCAGCGGCCCCGTTTCCTCCAGCGGCGTACCGGTGACGCGCGCGCGCGCCTTGGGCACCGAGATGCCCGCCAGCCCCCGCAGCCGTGCGTCATCGATATGGAAAGTGAACAACGACGGCACCGGTGGCTCAATCGTGTGCCCCAGCGATTCCGCCAGCCCATGCCCCTTCAACCCGCGCGACCCGCCTATCGCCAGCAACAGGCAATCGCATTCCACCGTCCCGTCCTCGGTCAAAAAGACATTGAAGGTTTTTTCCTTCTTCAAAATTTCCGCAATGCCGCAACCCGTCCGCACTTTGACATTGAGCCGCTTCGCCTCGCCCAGCAGGCAGTCAATAATGGTCTGCGACGAATCCGTCACCGGAAACATCCGCCCGTCTTCCTCCGTTTTCAATTTCACCCCGCGCTGCTCGAACCACTCAATCGTATCGCGCGGTTGGAATTTATGAAACGGCCCGAGCAATTCCCTCGCGCCGCGCGGGTAGTTTTTCACCAACTCGTCCGGCTCAAAGCACGCATGCGTCACGTTGCACCGCCCGCCGCCGGACACGCGCACCTTGGTCAACACTTCCGGGCTGCGTTCGAAAATGGAAATCTCCGCCTGGGGGTTGGCTTCGGCGCAGGCCAGCGCGGCAAAAAAACCGGCCGCGCCGCCGCCGGCAATCACCACGCGAGGAGAGGAAGACATAAGGTTGAGAAAGGGCGGGGCCGCGTTCGCGCTTGCCCGCAAGGGCCAAAGATGGGAGAATCCTCGGGCTTGCGCAAGCGCAGGCCGCGATTGAAAACCTTCCCGCCATTACTCGCCGGGCGTTGCGCGTGGGCCGGCTGGCTGTTGGCCGCTGCGCTGTTTTTTCTCCCCTGCCTTGCGCATGCGCAAACTCACCCCTGGCGTGACCACCTCACCCGCGCCGACGTCATCGCCGCCCTCGGCGACCCCAGTTCCGACCTCAAGGCCGGCGGCCGCGAGATGATGGAATATAAGACCGGCCAGAGCATCGTGCTGCAAAATGGTGAAGTCACGAGTTTCTCGGGCACCCTGCCGGATTCTTTGAAGCCGATCGTCGCTGCGCCTCCGCCCGCCGCCGCGGCTCCCGCCACCCCTGCGCCGACGGCCCCGGCGGCTCCCGCGCCCTCGGTCGCGACCGCGCCCATCTCGGCGGTGAAATCACCGGCTCCGCCCGCCCCGGCCTCCGCGCCAGCGGCCAGTTCAGCAACCAACCCCGCGACCCCGGTGACCGGCACTGCCGATGATCAGGATAATGAAAAAGTCATCAATGATTTCTCGACCAAGTCGCTTATCCCGCCCGATTCTCCCATGGCCGCCGCGGTGGCCAAGGAGTTTGGCCCCAAGGGCACCGACGGCAGTTCGCCTCAGCCCAGTTTGGCGAGTCTGTTGCCCGGCGCCGCGCCGGCCGCGCCAGAATCGCCCTGGACCCAGCCCAACACCATTCAGGGTTTCCTGGCCGGCCTGCTATTGCGGACCGTGGTGATGACCCTCGTGCTCAAGGGTGCCTTCATGTACAAGGAATTTCCCGTGATTTGGCGCGAGGTCGCGGTCGTCGCCGCCGGCGTGGCGCTGTGCAATCAAGTCATGGCGTACATTTTCACCCTCAACGATTTTCTGAAAATGCTCGGCTGGATTCAGGCCGACCAGCTTTTGACCGGCATGGTTTTGCTGACCCTCATTATGAATTTCACGCCCGCCAAACGATTTCCCACCGCCGCCGGCATCATGATGGCCACCATGTCGGCCAACATCGCCCTGGGCTATGCGATGCAGATTTTCTTTTAAAAGCTGGCTGAACTGGCGCTCAGGCCTTGGATGCCTCAAACGAGGACAAAATCTTTTGCACATCCACATTATCGAGAATCAGCCGTTTGATGATGGGAATTTTATCCGTGTCATGCGGCTGGGTCTTGATGGTCATGTTGACGATTTTCGACGCCACCGCGTAGCTCTCGTCATCGGTGATGACCGTGGGAATATTCGTCTGGTGCAGCATCTCGAGCAGTTTGGGGTGGGGCATGATGTTGCGCGTCAGCACCACGCCGGAGACGACTTTCTTGCCCGTCAATCCTGCTTGCGCGATGGCGGACAGCAGGATGTCGTCGCGGTCGCCCGGGGTAAGAATGAGCACGCCCGGCTGCAAATAGTCCATCACGCCCTTGGCCGTCATCGCCCCGATGACGATGCGCAGCACACGCTCGTTCAGGCCCTGGGCGCGGCCATTCAACCAGCGTCCACTGATTTCATCCACGACCTGCGACAGATTCGGCGCCGTCAGCGGCTTTTGCAACGGAATCGCGCCCAGCAACGGCACGCCGAGCCGCGCCAGACCTTTGCCCGCGTGTTCGATGACCTGCTCAATTTTGTCCGGCAGGCATTTGTTTAAAATCGCGCCAATGACCTCAACGCCGTGTTTGTCGAACAGCGCCTTGTTCATCGCAATTTCGTCAATGGGCCGGCCAATGCCGCCTTCGGACACGATGATCGCCTTCGCCTTGAACAGTTTCGCCGCCTGCGCGTTCGACATGTCAAAGACCGAGCCCACGCCCGCGTGCCCCGTGCCCTCGATGATGATGTAATCCTTGTGAAACGACGCGCGGTCAAATGCGCGGCACATGCGGTCCACCAGCAGCGGCAGGTTTTTCTTGGGATTCGCCAGGTAGCGCCGGGTGAACGACGAGTCCACCGCCACCGGGCTCATCGCCTCGATGGGTACTTCGACATGGAAAATGCTGTCCAGCAGCAGCGAGTCTTCGTCAATTTTTGCGCCCTGCACCTCGACAAAGCGCTGGCCAATGGGCTTGATGTAACCGACGTTGGCCGACACCGAGCGCAACGCGCCAAACAACCCGAGGCAGACGGTCGTCTTGCCTTCGTTCATACGCGTGGCGGCCACGAAGATGCGCTTCGTGGAGATATTGCGCGGCGCGGCCAGCAACGTTTTGTCGCTGTCGTCGGCAAAGCTCGGCTGTCCGAGCAGCGGCTGGCTCAGGTCTTCAGACATTGCGAAAAGTGGCTACTTCGCGTCTGGGGCGTACGCATAGAGAAAGCGATGGTCCACCGCCTGGGCGGCGACGATGACGGCGGTGCCGAAAATGTCGTGCGCGCTGGCCCCGCGGCTGATTTCCGCCGCCGGCCGCGCCAGCCCGGTGATGATTTGTCCGTAGGTGCGCGCCCCGGACACAATTTGCAGCGTCTTCAATGTGATGTTGCCGCTGTTCAAGTCCGGGAAAATGAGCACGTTGGCGCGACCGGCGACCGAACTGTCCACGCCCTTTTGCTTGGCTGTGACCGGGTCGAGGGCGGCGTCGAGCTGCATTTCGCCATCTATCTCCGCCACCAAGCCGCGGGCGACCGCCTTGCGGTGGGCGAGTTTGACCGCCGCCTGCACTTTGCCGATGACGGAGTTCTTGGGATCGCGGCTCTTGGTGGAGTAGGCGAGCATGGCCACGCGCGGAGTCTGATCCGTCAGATGATAGGCCAGCGCGGCGGTGGTGACCGCGATGTCGGCGAGCTGTTCATCGGTCGGGTTGGGCAATACCCCGCAGTCCGCGAGGAAAAGGTGGCCGTTGATGCCGATTTGCGCGTTGCTGATTTCCGCAATGGCCATGGACGAGGCGGTCGTCACGCCTTCCTGCAAGGGCAGGACTTGGAAAAGTGGCCGCAGGCCGCTGGCTGCCGATTGAGTGGCGCCGGCGACGACGGCGTCCGCGCCCATCGTGGCCAGCATCATCGCGGCAAAATAGTTGTTGTTGGCCACATAGTCGCGCGCTTCGAATTCGTCGAGTCCTTTAAAGCGGCGCAAGCCCTGGAACTTTTTCACGAACTCGTCAAACTCGTCGGCCCGTGTGGGCTCAATGATGCGCAGGCCGTCGAGCCGCAGGTCGAGCCGGGCCGCGTTCTCTTTGATGACGGTGCGGTCGCCCAACAGAATGGGCACCCCGAGCTTGCGGGTGGCAAACTGGCGGGCGGCTTGGAGGATGCGCGGGTCGGCCCCTTCCGGAAAAACCACGCGTTTAGGGTGCCGGGTCAGGCGTTCGGCGAGTGCTTCGATGAGCGACATAAGAAAGCCCAAACGTACCAGCAACTCCGAGATGCGGGCAAGGGCAATAAATGCTAGAAATGCATCTTTTCACCCGGCTTCAGACTCAGGACAAAGGCTTCGAGCAATTGCACGCATTTTTCAATATCCTCCAGGTCCACCACTTCCGACGGGGTATGCATGTAGCGCAGGGGAATGCCAATCAGGCCGGTGGCCACGCCACTCCGCGCCATTTGCAACGCGCGGGCGTCGGTGCCCGTGGGCATGGATTCGGTTTCCACCTGGTAGGGAATTTTTTCCTCCTCGCAGCATTCGACCAGGCGGTCAAACACGAGCGGGTTGATATTCGGCCCGCGGGCGAGAACCGGGCCGCCGCCAAGTTTGTATTCGCCAAAGCGTTTGTGGTCGCTGTCCGGCGCATCGGTCGCGTGGGTCACGTCCACCGCGATGGCAATGTCGGGGTTGACCGCGTAGCCGGCGGTGATGGCGCCGCGCGTGCCGATTTCCTCCTGGGTCGTGGCCACGGAGACGAGCCGGGCCCTGAGTTTTTTCGGGCGTTCGGCGATCCGGCGCAATGTTTCCATCACGGTGTAGCAGCCGGTTTTGTTATCAAAGGCGCGGGCCGCGCCCACGCTGCCGTGCAGCAATTCAAAACCGACATCATACACCGCCGGGTCGCCCAGGCGCACACGTTTGAGGGCCTCCTTGCGGCTCTTGGCGCCGATATCAATCCAGATTTGATGCACTTCGGGCAGTGCATCGCGCTCCTTCTGATTCATTAAATGGATGGCGCGCTTGCCCGTCACACCTTTGACCACCCCGTCCTTGGTTAAGATGCTCACGCGCCGGCCCGAAATCACGCCGCGGTCGTGTCCGCCCAGCGTGTCGAAGTAAAGAAAACCGTCCTTGTCCACGAATTTGATAATCAGTCCCAGCTCGTCCATATGCCCGGCGAGCAGGACACAAGGATTGCCGCCAGGGTTAAGCGTGGCGATGCGGTTGCCCAGCGCGTCTTTCTCGTACGCGTCCGCCGCCGGTCGCACGTAGCGGTCCACGACGGCCTGGGCCTCGAACTCCGTGCCAGTGGGGGAGCGGGCTTGCAGCAAATCAATCAGGAAGGGCGGGGGAGTATAAGGGTCAGGCATGGCAACAGTAATAAGAGACAAATCAGTCAAAGACAAACCAGAGAAATTCGCTTGGGGCGGTGGCGCTGGCCTTTAAGCCGGGTTCATCCTCGCAGGAGCACGCGTCACCGGGAGAGAGCTTGACGCCCAGCGGCTCCAGTGTCACCCCGCCATTGACCAGCTGCAGCCAGCCGCCTTGTTTGGCGGTGAGCGCGAGCGGCAGTGATTTACCTTTTTCCAAAGTGCCCGTATAAATCCGCACCTGCTGCCGGATAATCATGGCCCCATCGCTCCCCTGCGGATCGGCCAGCAGTTTTAGGCGGTTGGCGCGGTCTGTTTCCGTAAAATCCAATTCCTGATAATTCGGGGCCAGGCCGGCTTTTTGCGGCATAAACCAAATCTGCAGCAAATGCGTGAACGCCGTTTTGGACGGATTAAATTCGCTGTGCTTGACGCCCGTGCCGGCGCTCATCAACTGCACGCGTCCAGGGGTGACCTGCGCGGTGTTGCCCATCGAATCCTTGTGTGCCAATGCGCCCTCGTTGACGTAGGAAAAAATTTCCATGTCGCGGTGCGGATGGGGCGGAAAGCCTCCGCCCGCCCCGATGCGGTCGTCGTTCAGCACCCGCAGATGCCGCCAGCTGATTTTCGCTGGATCGTAAAATTCGCCAAAGGAAAAGGTATGGTGCGAATCCAACCAGTCGAGTTGGAAGTGTCCGCGTTGGTCGGCCGGCCAGAACGTATGCATGGTCCTTCGAGCATTGAATTTCTCGCCCGAAAGGCAAGCGGAGATTCAGCTCGTCTGCGCCGCGCACCGTTCTTGACGCCGCCACGGCCAACTGTTTTACTTTGGCGCTTGGCCCGCCTTTTGGCGGGCTTTACGCCAGAGTAGCTCAGCGGTAGAGCAGAGGACTCATAAGCCTTTGGTCGGCGGTTCAATTCCGCCCTCTGGCACCTATTTTTCCGGTTGCGGATTCTTATCACAAAATAATCACCAGACCGACTCCGGTTGCGCGGCGGCTGGGGGGTCGTTTTGTCAGGGAAAATTGAGGATTTCCCCTCTGGAAATTGTGTGAAATTTATGTTGCCAGAGCGAAGTTCTCCCCCTTGAATACCTTTCGTATGCCTAAAAAACAACCTTCGAAGAATTCTGCGTTCATGAAGCCGGTAACGCCGGACGATAAACTTGCCGCGGTGGTGGGCGCCACGCCCCTTCCGCGTACCGAACTGACCAAGAAGCTCTGGATTTATATCAAGAAGCATGGTCTGCAGGACAAGAAAAACAAGCGCAACATCAATGCTGATGACAAGCTCAAGCCCGTGTTCAACGGTCGCGGCACTGTCAGCATGTTCGAGATGACAAAGCTCGTTTCTGGTCACTTGAAATAACCCCACGCTGTTGGTTCAGCCGTGTTCTGAATTGCCCGCCCGCCGCCTCTATGCGGCGGGCGGGCCTTTTCTACCCCCTGTTGTGGAGGCGAAATGCCTCTTTACAACCATCTGCATTTATTGGTAAGTCACTGCTAAGCTCCTCTTCCCATGGGTAACCTCAAGAAAAAGCGCCGCTTGAAAATGAACAAGCACAAGCGCCGCAAGCGTTCCAAAGCGCACCGTCACAAAAAGCGTTTGTGGGGTTGAACCGCGCCTGCGGTCTCGGCTTTTGGGTCGAACACCAGAACCACGCACTGCCTGGCGGTGCACGTGTGTCATCATTGCGCGCCGCGTGGCGCCCGCATTCCCGTTGACAGCTTTGGCGTCCTGGCTAAATACTCCCGGCATTCAATGCGCGAATTTTGGCAGGCGCGGTCCAAGCCTCTTTATCTTTGGCATAATTGTCCCCCGCGTCGCTACGCCAACCTGGTTCGCCATGTTCGCAACTGGGGATCGTACCTCGCCTGGAAATGGCGGAAGGGTCCGGCCACGGAAACTTTTGAAGTTGTCCTGCGCAATGGATATCGGCTGACCCTCAATCGCGCCAACCGGGTCGAATTCAAGGTGGTATTTCTGCG
>CAZCMU010000008.1:0-15054 GCA_964499725.1 uncultured Opitutales bacterium | reverse complement strand
ACGCTCGAAGATTTATTTCGCGAACAGGCCATCGAGTCGGCGGCGCTGGTGAAAATGGACATCGAAGGGGCGGAGTACGATTGCCTGTATGGCGCCAGTGACGCCGTCCTGAAAAAAATCCGTCACCTGGCCATGGAAACCGAAGACCTTGATACTAATCGGCGCAACACCGCCGCGCTCGCGGCGTTTCTAATCTCGAAGGGCTTTCGCGTGCGGGAAGTCACCCCGCAGATGTTGCATGCGAGCCGGGTGAATTGAGCGGAAGTATATTAGCTACGTCGCAAATCCGCCATTTTCTGCGCCTGCATCGAGAGCTCGGCCGCCAGGAATGCGTGCTCCTGCGTCATGGCTTTTTCCGTGCGGTTGAGTACATCGAGGATGAACTGCCCGAAAAACGGAAACCCGACTTTTCCCCGGCAGTCAATGATCTGCTCGCCCTGGCCATTGACCAGGTAAATCTGGTCCTGCTGGTCGGGCTGGCCGATTTCCATGTATTTGCGGACTTCCAGCATGCCGTCAACGCCGAGCACGAACAGCCGCCCGTCACCCCAGGCATGTGAACCCGCGGGCGTAAACCAGTCCAGCCGGCAATAGCAGGACGCGCCGCTGTCGGTGGTCAACGACGCCTCACCGAAATCCTCGAAGCCTGGTTTGTCGGTGTTGTTGAAGTTATCCACCCGCGCAAAATTGACTTTCGCGGCCCGCGCGTTCGTGAAGGCCAGAAATTGCTCGAATTGATGGGAGCCGATGTCCGTAATGATGCCGCCGTATTTCGCCTTGTCGAAAAACCAGTCCGGCCGCTTGTCCTTGGACAACCGATGCGGCGCCAGCAGCAGCACTTGCAGCACCCGGCCGACCACACCCTGGCGGACCAGTTCCCCCGCCTGCCAGGCCGATTCCACATGCAGGCGCTCGCTGTAATAGACCATATATTTGTGCTTCGTGTTCTGGACGGCCCGGCGCGCTTCCGCCAATTGATCGAGGGTGGTGAAGGGACTTTTATCCGTGAAATAATCCTTGCCCGCGGCGAGCACGCGCAGGCCGATGCCGCAGCGTTCGCTCGGCACCGCGGCCGCCGTCACCAATTGCACCGCGGGGTCGTCCAAAATGCGCTCAAATGAATCAATCAATTTGGCGCCGGGATATTTTTGCAGCGTCTGCGCGCAGCGGGTGGGGTCGGCGTCGTAAACGTATTTCAGCGTGCCACCGGCTTCGGCCAGGCCGTTGATTTGGCCGTAAATATGGCCGTGGTCAAAATACGCGGCGGCGAAAATAAATTCGCCGGATTTGACGACCGGGCGGGGTTTGCCCTCGGGGGCGTAGTTGTGACCTTCTCTTGCACTCATGCGGGGGTTGGTTGGAGGGTACTGGCGGAAATTTTCCTTTGCAGGGCCGCTTCATAGGCCGCAGCATCCAGCGGCAGCGGGACGGTGTCGTTAATAAAAGTGGAGTAGAGCATCGCGTTGGCCAGTTCAACCGAATGAATACCTTCGGCGGCGGGCGCAATCAACGGTGTTCCGTCGAGAATGGCGTCCGCAAAATTTTGCAAAATTTCCGCGTGCTGGCCGCCGGTGTTGGCAAAGGCCATGTTTTGCTGCGTGATGGGCGGAGCTTCGAACCCTTTCGGATGCGTCGCGCACCATTCGGCCACCGATTTTTCTGTGCGAAGCCATTGCAGGTTCAGCCCTTCGATAATGATGCGACCACGATCGGTGGCCACTTCGAGGCGGTTGGTGCCGGGCGCTTCACCCGTCGTGGTGATGAACACGCCTTGCGCGCCGCCGGGGTATTCGAGGCAGGCCGTGACGCTGTCTTCCACCTCAATTTTGTGAAAGCGCCCGAATTGACAAAACGCCCGTATCTTTGCTGGTTGCCCAAACAGCCACCAAAGCAAATCCAACTGATGTGGACTTTGATTGAGCAGCACCCCGCCGCCTTCCCCGGCCCAAGTCGCCCGCCAGCCGCCGGAACCATAATAGGTTTGTGTCCGAAACCAGTCCGTAATTGTCCAGTTGATGCGCTGGATGGCGCCGAGTTCGCCGCTTTGAATCAACTGCCGCAAATGTCGGTAACGCGGGTCCGTGCGCTGGTTGAGCATAATCGCGAAAATTTGCCGCGGGTTGGTGTGCACCGCCAGCAGGCGCTGGGCGTCGGCCTTGTGGACCGAAAGGGGCTTCTCGACCAACACATGCAGTCCGGCCTGCAACGCGGCGATGCCCAGCGTGGTGTGTTCAAAATGGGGCGTGGCGATGAGCACGGCATCCACCCCGCCGTCGGCGAGCATTTGGCGCGGGTCCGTGTAAGCCTTGGCCAGTTCGTAGGGCTTTAAGTTTTCTGCGCGCTGGTCGCACACGGCGGCCAGTTGCACCCGCGTCACTTTGCCATCGAGGATATTGCGGGCGTGCACCGCCCCCATGTTTCCCAGGCCAATAATGCCGAGCCGGACAGACTTCATAGAAGAGTTTGAAACTGCGGCGAATCCGTCTTGAATTCAAGCAGTGATTTGCCCTTTGTCTCGCAAGCTAAGGCGACAACCGCTCAATCCGCCATTTCCGACCGGATTTATGTCGGTAACGAAAACGGTCGTGCAGACGGTTGGGACGACCCTGCCAGAATTCCCACGTGTCGGGCATTACGCGAAACCCTCCCCAAAACGGTGGCGGTGGCACTTGGCCTTTGGGAAATTTTTGCTCAAGCTGGGCGAGTTTTTTTTCCAGTTCGAGTCTGGTCGTGATGACACTGCTCTGCGCCGACACCCATGCGCCCAACTGGTTGCCATAGGGGCGCTGGGCGAAATAGGTGGCTGATTCCGTGGCCGTTACTTTGCAGACTCGACCCTCGACGGACACCTGCCGTTCCAGTTCCAACCAGGCAAAGAGCAGCGCCACGCGTGGATTGTCCGTCATTTCCTGCGCCTTGCGGCTTTCAAAATTCGTGAAGAAAACCAAGCCGTCTTCATCAAACGACTTGAGCAGCACGATGCGCGCGCTGGGCCGGTTGCGGCCGCCTACGGTGCACAGGGTCATCGCGTTCGCCTCCAGCAACTTGGCTTTTTGCGCCTCTTGGAACCAGCGCTGAAACTGCTTTAGCGGATTGGCCGCCAGGTCTTTGCGGTCCAGGCGCTCGCGGCTGTAGTGGCGGCGCAGGTGGGCGAGATTCATGGTGCATTTGCGCATATTTTCGCCGCCAACGCAAAACGCAAAATTGCCAGCTACTTTAAATGTTCATGACCACCCTCGCCTGGTTTGAGCAGCGGCTGGCCCGTGAGGTCGCGCAACTGGCGGTCATGGCGGCGGTCGTCCGCCGTGACGATGGCGCCAATTTGCGTCAACTTCGTGGTAAATGTTTTGCGCCAGCTCGTGGCGAAGGCTTTTGCATCCACCGCGCTATTGAGCGCAAACAGCAGTTCGTAGTCTTCGCCATCGGTCAAGGCATGGGTGAGGGCCGGGCGCTTGTCCTGGCCAGCCAGTCTTTTGGCTGCGGCGGAAATCGGCAGGGAGGCTGCGTCAATTTTGGCATCGGCGTCCGCCGGCAGAATTTCTGGCAGGTCTTTGGCCAGCCCGTCGCTGATGTCAATCACGCCGCGCACGCCGCTTTGCTGGGCCAGCCATTGGCCCTCCACCAGTCGTGGCGTAAAGTCGAGATGTTTGCCCAGGATGCTCCCACCGAGTTCGCCCGTGACAAAAATAGCATCGCCGATTTCCGCCCCCGCGCGCAGCAGGACATTGGCTCCCGAAATGCCCAGTAGCGTCAAGTCGGCGGCGAACACGCCGTCCGGCCCCTGCGCCGTGCCGCCGCCCGCGACTGTGATGCCATATTCTTCGCAGCATTTGGCCAGGCCGGTGTAAAATTCCTTGAGCCAGGCGGACGATAAGTTGCGGCCGATTACCAGATGCACCAGCGCATGCTTGGGCGTTCCGCCCATCGCCGCTATGTCGCTCAGGTTGCGTTTGAGCAATTTTGCGGCCACGGCCGCCGGCTTGGCTGAATCGTCAAAGTGCCGTCCGTACACAATGCCGTCGCTTTTGGCCAGAATCGCGTGGCTGGCGCCCAAATCGAGCACGGCGCAGTCGTCGCCCATTCCCTGGGGTGACGGCGGCGAGACCACGCCCAGCCATTCCCGCATCGCGCGCAGCAGCGCGATTTCTCGCAGGGCGGAGACTGCTTCCGGTTGCGCGGTGGTGAATGGCTTCATGGCGAATTGAGCGGGCTGGCGGTATCGGGAAAGAGCAGGATTACGGCCATATTCGCGAGATTGAACAAAGCGTGAAAAGCAATCGGCGCCGCAATGTTACCGCACCGTTCATAGAGGCGCGTCAGCAGCACGCCGAGAATAAAGAGGGGCAGAAACGACAGCAGGTTGGCGTGGGCGGCGGCAAAGAGCAAATTGACCGCGACGAGCGCATAACCCGCCGGCATCCGGCTCTTGATAAACCGGTAGAGCCCCGCGCGGAAGAACAGTTCCTCATTAATGGGCGCAATCACGCCGGCGAAAACAATCAGCACCGTCACTTGCTTGGGACTGGAGGCGTGGCCGAGGAACTGCACCGCTTGTTGCAGCGGGGCGGTTGGTTGATGAACCACATGGATAATCCATTGCCAGACCCAAGAGGCGACGGCGAGCACCGGGTAGGCCGCCAGCCACGCCAGCACGGCTTGATTAAATAAATATTTTCCCGAATAGCGGGCCTGATTGACCGGCCAGGGCGACCAAGTGCGCCAGCGCCACAACATCGTCAATTGCGCGGCCAGGGTGGCGGCATGCATGGTTGAGCCACGCAGGATCAGGCCGAATTCGTCGGCCGGATCCACTCCCCGGTTGCCAAAGCAGAGTTTGAAAACAGAGATTCCGACGTACGCCGCGCAATAAATGGCTGAGAGCCAGATGCCAAAGTCCAGCCATTCCCCCTTCCACGCCGGGATGCCCTGGCTCGGTTCGCATCGGGCCTGTTTGACTTGCCAGGCCAGGGCCGTCACCCCGGCGATCATCAGGACGGTCGCGCACGCCGCTTCCGCGACGGAGGAGGACGCTTCCGGCTGGACAGCGGCGAGCATCACGCTTGCGCGGCGGCCGCACGCCCCGCGGGTAAAGTGACTTTGCCCGGCTCCTTCGGCGAATAGATTTTTTCGCCGTCAAATACTTCGTGACCACCAACAAACGTGTGTTTGACGCGCCCGCGCAGCGACTGCCCCAGCCACGGGGAATTACGCGACCGGCTGAAGGTATTTTCTGCGGTTGGCGTCCACTTTTCGTCGGGGTCAAAGATGCAGATGTCGGCATCCGCGCCTTCGGCGAGGGTGCCCTTGGCCAGGCCCAATAGTTCGGCCGGTTTGTGCGTCAGCCGTGAAAGCAGGAAGGACAAATCGCAGCGGCCGCTGTGGTAGAGCGCTTCAAGGCTGACCGGGAGGCACGTTTCCAGCCCGATGATGCCAAAGGGCGCGTAGTCAAATTCCACATCTTTTTCATAATCGGTATGCGGGGCGTGGTCGGTGGCGATAATGTCGAGCGTCCCGTCGAGCAGCCCCTCAATGATGCTCTGGCGGTCGGCTTCAGCCCGCAGTGGCGGGTTCATTTTAAAATTGGTGTCGTACTTGTGCAAGCTCGCGTCGGTCAGGGCCAGGTGGTGCGGCGTGGCCTCGGCCGTGACGCGGATGCCCCGTTGCTTGGCCCGCCGGATGATTTCCACCGATTGCGCCGACGAGATGTGCTGCAAATGAATGTGTGCCCCGGTGTGATCGGAGAGGATGACGTTGCGCGCGACGATGATGTCCTCCGCCGCGCTCGGCCAGCCGCGCAAGCCCAGCCGTAGCGACCATTCGCCTTCGTGCATCACCGCGCCTTCGGTCAGTTTTTCATCCTGGCAATGGTCCATGACCATCAGCCCGAACATGTGCGCGTATTCCACCGCACGCCGCATCACTTCGTTGTTTTGCACGCAGTCGCCGTCGTCCGTGATGGCCACCACTCCCGCGCGTTTCAGCGAACCGATGGGCGCCAGCTTTTCCCCTTCACGCCCGATGGTGATGCAGCCCGTCGGCCAGATGTTGACCACCGCCTGCCGCGCAATAACGTCATGGATGAGCTGGATTGTACCCGCGTTGTCGCAGGGTGGGGAGGTGTTTGGCATGCACACCATCGAGGTCACGCCGCCCGCCGCCGCCGCCCACGAACCGCTTTCGATGTTCTCCTTGTGGGTCTGGCCGGGCTCGCGCAAATGCACATGGATGTCCACCAGACCCGGCGCCACGACCAGCCCGCGCGCATCCACCACCCGCGCTTTTTTGCGCTGCTCACCGGTCAGTGACTTGGCGATCTTGCCGTTCACCACATACAAATCGGCCACTTCGTCCCGGTGGCTGGCCGGGTTGATGATGCGCCCATCTTGAATGAGGAGAATTTCAGTCATGAAAAATATATTTAGATTCGGGCCGCGGGGGACGCGGAAGCGCAAAGGTAAAGCACCGCCATGCGGACGGCGATGCCGTTGGTCACCTGTTCCAGAATGACACTGCGGCTGGAATCCGCCAGTTCGCTGTCAATTTCCACTCCGCGGTTGATGGGCCCCGGGTGCATGATGATGGCGCCGGGTTTGAGCCACGAGGCCCGCAGCCGGTTCAGCCCAAACATGCTCGTGTATTCGCCCAAGGAGGGAAAATGCGTGGAAGTCTGCCGTTCATGTTGGATGCGCAGGAGCATGACGGCGTCGGCCTCAGCCAGGGCTGCGCGCAGGTCATGCAACACGCGCACGCCCAGGCGGGTAAACATGTCCGGCACCAGGGTGGACGGCCCGGCGAGGGTCACTTCCACTCCTAGCTTTTGCAGACACCAGATATTCGACCGGGCCACGCGGCTGAATAGAATATCGCCGAGGATGGTGACCTTGAGTTTGCGCAGATCCTTGCCAAATTTCTCGCGCAGCGTAAACACATCCAGCAACGCCTGGGTCGGGTGTTCATGCGCGCCGTCGCCAGCGTTGATCACCGGGATGTTGACAATCTTGCTCAGGTATAGCGCCGAACCCGCCGCGCTGTGCCGGATGACCAGCATGTCGGCGTTCAGCGCCTGGATGTTCTGCGCCGTGTCGCGCAGCGTCTCGCCTTTGGCGATGCTCGACGAATTGCTGGAAATCGTGATGACGTCGGCGCTCAGGCGTGAGGCCGCAATTTCAAACGCCACCCGCGTGCGCGTGCTGGGCTCCAGGAAGAGGTTGACAATGGTCCGCCCGCGCAGGGAGGGCACCTTTTTCTGCGTGCGCCCCAGGGTCGTTTTGAATTGCTCGGCAGTCGCAAAAATACATTCGAGCTCTTCGATTGAGAGATCCTCAATGCCGAGGAGGTCCTTGCGCGTCCAGTGCGCGGGTGGAGAAAGGGGGGCGGCAGCGCTCATGTGGCCGGCGGCAAAAACTGTAACCGGCGAAAGCTCGAATAAAAGGAAGTCCGGCGGGAGTCAACTTTTAAGCAGTGCCGCCCTCCCTCACTCCGCCAGTACCCGTACGCAGTCGCGCAGGGGGTAGTCAAAGTCCAGCTTCACTTCAACCCGTTGTTCGGGAGTGGTTTCTAGCACAAAGCCGACATAATCCGGTACGATGGGCAGCCGCCGGCCGCTCCGTTCGCACAAGACCGCCAACTCAACGCGGGCTGGGCGGCCTTGGTCAAAAATTTCATTCAGGGCCGCCCGGGCCGTGCGCCCGGAAAAATACACGTCGTCGGCGAGGATGATCGTCGCTTCATCAATATCAAAGGGCAAATCGGTCGTCGCGCTGGTGAGGGGAATGGGCCGCCGACCGATGTCATCGCGGTGGAAGGCGATATCCACCACGCCCAGGGGCACGTCGCGGCACAGGCGCAGCGCCAGTTGTTGGACCAGTTTCCGTGAAAAGACCACCCCGCCATGGGCGATGCCGGCCACGGCCAAGTTGGGGGTGTCGCGGTGCCGGGCGACGATTTTTTCCACAATTTCCTCCAACGCCTTTGCGATGCGTTCGTGCTCGATTTTGGCGATTTCGCGCATGAGGGTATCTTGGGAAAGAGAGCTATTTCCGCAATCGCTAACTGACATCTGCCGTTTCACCCCGATGCCACCAGCGCCAAAGGGCAATCGCCGCCAGGCAGAAACCCCCGCCGACCAAACCAACACATTCATTGGTCAATTGCACGGTTTGGGAAAAAAGAATTTGCGGTTCGGTGCTGGGGTAAAAAAAATCTTTATAAGGCGCAACGCCAGTAACCCAAGTATGCCAGCCCAGGCCCCACGCCGCCACCAGCGTAATAACCACCACCACCACCGCCCCCATGAGCGTGGCCCGAGGCCCGACTTGCGGCCCTGGCCCATAATGCCCCACCCAGTAGAGCAAACTGCCCCACGTAAATCCGCTGCCGCCCGTCACCACTATGGCAAAACAAAGGGCCTGGGCCCACGGGGTCTGGAAGGGCAAATACGGCGGGGAAAAGATATCGTAGTGTTGCGGCGAAATAAGGGCAATCGCCTCGTCGTTGATCACGCCCACCAGCGTCACCAAGGCAAGCACGCCCAGCAGGATGGAGGGAAAGTCGCGATGTCGGTCTGTCATGCGCCAAGTTATAACTGGTCGGATTTACTTTTTCAACCATTCCAGCAAGTCCGTGTTCTGTCGCAAAACCTCGCCGCCGCGGTATTCTTCGGGCAGGAGCGCCTGCGTGGCCTCTTCGGCAAACCGGCGGCAATGCAACAGCACTTTGGCTTGGTGGCCCGGCGCGCGCACCAGCCGCCCCAGCGCCTGCGCGACTTTCAATAGCCCCGGCGCCAGATACGCCCGGCGAAAGGCCTCATCCGGCGCCATCGTTTCCTCGTAATGCGCCAACTGGGCCTTCTTCACCGCGTTGGGCTCGGGCAGCGCGGGGCCCACCACCATCGCTCGTTCCACTTCGCCCCCCAGGCGGTCGATGCCCTCGGCAAAGCTCCCGCCAAGCACCAGGAATATCGCGTGCGCCGTCAGTAGCTATTCATCGAGAAACTCCGTTTGCTGAGCCAGGCTGGCCCCGCGCGGCTGCAAATTGACGCGCAGGCCCGGGTCCACCGCCTCCACATAGGCGCGAATCGTTTCCGCATAGTCGTAGGAAGGAAAAAAAACCGCGATGGGCCGCGCCTGGCCATCAGCGAACAAGCGCACCGTTTCGGCAGTCGTCGCGTAAAACCGTTCGCGGGCGCGCATTCGCGTGTCCACCCGTGCATCCACCGCCACATCGTAGGCGCCGTCGCGCCAGGGCGCATGGGCGGCAATCCAGCGGGCCTCGCTTTTCTCCAAGCCACATGCACTGGCGAAAAATTCCGGCGGACCGAACGTGGCGGAGGTCAGGACGGATTGCCCGAAGCTGCGCAGGGCCGAGGCAATCGCCGGCGCGGCGTCCACACAGGCCAGCCGCAGTTCGCCCCGGGTCGGCGCGGTGGGCAGCAGTTGCAGGGAATGGTCGTGTAAAGTCTCCAGCGCGTTGACGCCGCTCCACAAAAAATCCGCCACGGCCTCGGGCAATTCTTCCGGCAGCGGCGCGGCGGTCAATTCCGCCGCCAGGTTTTCCAGATGGTCTTCCAAAATATAGCTCGCGGTGGCATCAAGTTTTTCCGTGGGGGGGAGTTTTTCCAGAAAATCGGCCAAATCTTCCGCCGCGCGCTGCAACACGGGCCGGGCCTGGACTTCGTGCAGGGCATGGACGGCAAAGGCCGCGGCTTGGGCGGAAAAAGTGTGAGAGCGGGCCTCCGCCGCACGGGCCGGCAGGTTGTGCGCTTCATCCAGCACCAGCAGCGTGCTCATGGCGTCAAAGCCCTGCAAATTAAAGAGCACCCCCCGGTGCGCGGGTGAAAAAACATAGTTGTAATCGCACACCCACACCTCGGCGCACGGCAGCGCCGCGCGGGTGATTTCGTAGGGGCAAACGCCAGTGGCCGCGCCCAGCCGCCGCGATTTTTCCACGGGCAGCGAGCCATCTTCAAACAAAGTGTAAGGGTCCAAGCCCGCCGCCTGCCAGCGTTCTTCCAAATCTTCCCGGCAGGAACGTCGCACGTCGCAGGTGTGCAGCGGCGATTCAATGGCGTGCTCCACCCGGCTGCGCAATTGGATGAACCGTAATTCCGGTTCCGCGCCCAGCAGCGCCCGCAATTGCTGCATGACTGGCCCCTGCCCGGTCCCTTTGCCAGTAAGGTAGAGCAGACGCTGGGCGTGCCCTTCACGCAGCCGCGCCAGCGCGTATTCCAGCAACAGGCCGGTTTTGCCAAAGCCCGTCGGCGCTTCGAACATAAACACGCCCGTGTGGCCGGCGATGGCGGCTAAATCCGCCCGCGCTTCGACCTGTCCGGGTCGTAAAACGGCAAAGGCGGTGCGCTCCGGCATTTCCGCCAGCCGCTGCCGTGAATTCCAGCGAAACTCCCAATACTTCCGTAGCGCGCCCAATTGCGGTTCCAGCCAGCCGCCTGCTTCGGACAACGGCATTGGCACGGTTTGCACAATGCCGGTCGAATAGTCTATGAACACCAATTCGCCCACCAGCGGCGTTCCACCGGGCAGGCCGCCGAGTTCGGCCAGGCGCAAGTAGGCGGCCAACTGACGAAAATACTCCGGGTAGCTCTCCGCCAATTCCTCCTCCAGGCGGGGCAGTGATTCCGAAATGGTTTTGATTTCCCGCAACACCATGCGTCCATCGTGAGGCACGATTTGGTCCACGCGGCCTTGCAATTCCACGCTCCAGCCCTGGTGCAGCAGGCGGCCTTGCAGGCCGACTTCAAATTGTGCGCCGGGTTCACCGGCCATAGCCCGCTCGCGCATCGTCTGGTGCCAGGCCGTGCCCGCCGCCGCCCGCCAGGCGCCCGTGCGGCCATAGCTTCCGCCCGTGGGCACGGGATTGAACGTGGCGAATTCGCCGACGCTCATCACCACGGAGCGTTGGCCGGTAACGAGTCGCATGAATCAAAATAAAGGCGGTGTGGGCGCGGTGCGCACGCTAAAACGTGCATAAAGGCAGGTTCTAGCCGTCCGCTATTTCACTTCAAGGTCGGTGTGTTCTTCAAGCCAGCGCTCAAAGGCCAGCCGCAGCTTGGGCAGGCGGCTGATGGCTTCGGCGGCCAGGCTGGCGGCTTCGCTGGCTGGACGATTCAGAACTGTTATCACCACGGCTTGGTCGGCGGCCGGCAGCGCGGGCAGCCATTGCTCGCGTGCGGCGTACCCCTCCGCGCTCGCCAGCAAAAACATGGCTTTCAACCGGACCGCCTCGGGCGGTGCGCCGTTTTCCAGCGCGTCCAGCGCCTTCCGGCACAATTCATACACCGGCGCGCAGGTTTCAAAATGAGGCGCGTTGTGCGTGACCAGTCTGGCCAGTCCCGCCGCGGCCTCCAGGGCCGCGTAACTTTTCCCCAGTCCGGCATGGCGGCGCAGCACTTTGTATTCGCGCAGAAAGTAAAAATTTGGATGCACCGCGCCGGCGGCGGGAGGCTCCAATTGCATGGCGGCGTGGTCAAAAATATCCGGGCGCGAAGGCGCGGATTTGGTTTTCTTGCGGGTTGCCGGTTTGGCGCTGGCGCGTATATCCCGGGCCATCGCCGTCATCAATCCAAGAGTGGGCGAGAGTAAAGTCAGCCGCAAATACCGCTCGCCGGACGGCTTGCTGTCGAGCACCAGGCCCTCGGCTTCCACGAAACGCGGCATGGTCAGTTATTTGGCGAATGGAGCCCGCGGCAATTTTGGCGTCGAGCTGGCCGGAGTGGGCACGATGGCCCCGCCCGAAATAATCATCTTCATTCCGTCCGTGACGGACATATCCAGCCGGATGAGTTCCTGTTCCCGGCAGATGACTAAAAATCCGTTCGTCGGCAGCGGCGTCGTGGGGATGAAGACATTGACGAAATCTTCGCCCGTTTGGGTGCGAACCTCGCCCTCGACCGGCTTGGTAATGAATCCGATGGAATACAGCCCCACGCGCGGAAATTCCACCATGACCACCTTGTCGAACCCGCTGGTTTGCTGGCTGTGGAAGGTGTCCACGATTTGCTTCGAGGTCCGGTAAACCTGGCTCATGATCGGCACGCGCAGGATGAGCAGCTCCATACGCCGCAGGAGCCAGCGGCCAAAGAGGTAATGCGAAGCATAGCCCAACACCGTCACCAGAATGACCACAATGAAAATGGACAGGGCCGAAAATACGAAATGGCCAAAGGGCGACACCGCCGGGCCGCCTTCCATCCACCCAAAAAATATCTGGCTCGCCGGGTTCCCCACATTCGCAATCAGGAAGTTGATGACCAGCGCGCAGACTCCGATTGGCGCCACCAGGAACAAGCCCGTCACAAAGGCATTGCGCAGCTGAAGCCAGCGGCTCGGCGCGGGCAATGGCGTTGGCGCAGTGGGCACGGAATTCATACTGGGTCAAAACTAGAAGCCCATCGCGGCCGACGCAAATTAAACACGCGGCCTGGCCGCCGGTTATACTTAGGGCTGCACTGAGCCGGGTTCCGCGCTTAAGATGACGGCCCCGGGAGGCAGGGCTTCCCGGATATTGGTGGTGGGGATGTTCGTGCCGTATCTAAAAAGCGACTCTTGGCCGGGCTGAATGCTCAGTTTGTTAAACCACGCCACGTGTCCGTCGAGAAAAGCGATGTGGCCGCCTTCGCCCTGCCAGGGGGAGTCGGGCGCCCAGGTGCCGTCATCGCGCAGGCCGCGCGTCCACGCGACCGGCGTGCCGGCTGGATTGGGTTGGGGAATCGGCGGCGCGGGATTCAGGTTGAGGTTGGCCGCGATTTCATAACTGAGAGCTTGGTTGGCAAAGTCTGGATTGACGGAACTGGTTGCCACGTCTCCGGGGATTATGGTGGCAGGCACGGAATTGCCGTTGAGTTTGGGGTCCGACTTGACAAACCAGACATTTCCGTCGTTGAGCTGGGATGTGCGCGCCAACGTGACGGCGGCGGCGTGGGCTGTTTCGCCCGGCTGGACGGTCAGCATGCGGGGGGGCGTGCTGGCATGCACATAGGCTGTGTAAGTTTTGGCTATTTCACCCAGATTAACCGAGGCTGCGGCTACCCGCGCCGTCATGATGGCATTGGCCGCCGGTGCCGCAAAAATGACAAGGGCGACCAGGACGGCAATCAGTGCGAAAATGACTTGCGATGAGTCCGGCCGGGAGGATTTTTTCTGATTAGGGGAGGGCATGGGGTGGATTTTTCAAGAAATGAAATAAAGCTTTGCCGCGAACTTTGCACGACTTAACCACCAGCGGGGAGTCGGGGGTTCAGCAATGGTTTGAGTTATGCCCGGGGCCGCTTTCGTGACTCTCGCCGCCGCGAAGGCGCGAGCAACTTAAAATCGGGGCCGGCCTTTTCGCGCGCGATGGCAGCCAGTAAGCGGCGTTCGCCCTGGCGCATTTTCCCCCGGCCTTTTGGGGTCAAATCATCCAAGCCGGCCAAATGCAGCCAGCCATGCACGAGATATAAAGTCAGTTCCAGCGCAAAGGGTCTGGCACGTTTTTTGGCTTCGGCCATGGCCCGATCCACCGAAACAAAAATTTCTCCCGCGAAATCTTCCCCGGTTGCGCCTGGGAAGGTAATCACGTCGGTTTTGGCGGGATCAGCCAAAAAATCGGCGTGCAGTCCGGCCAGCGCGTCATCCGTCAAAAACACCAGCGAGAGTTCGCCCTCCGGCGGTCGCGGGCCCGGCTGTGCATCCAAAACCTCAATGCAGCGGCCCAGTTGGGCGCGGGAATAGCGCAAGCGGGGATGCCGGCGCGCGGCCGACCAGGCCCGGCGCAGGTTAGGCCGAGGCGGAGGAGGCGGGGCCATTGGCCGCAGATGGCTTGGTGGGTGACTCGGTCACGACTGCCGGCGGTGTCATCGGGACAATATTCTTATCCCGATTTTTGCCCCGGGCCGGGGTTTCAGCTTCCTCCTGCCCCGGATACTGCATGCGGGAATGCAGCATGTTGAGCAGGGTGATGGTGAAGCTTTCCTTGATGCGCTTCAATTCGAGGATGGTGATGGGGCTGTCGTCGAGCTGGTGGTCCTCAATGCGGTCGTTGATGATGGTCTCAATCAATTCTTCGACGGATTGCGGCGTAACCTTGCGCAGGGAACGCGAAGCCGCCTCCACGCAGTCGGCCAGCGCAATAATCGCCGATTCCTTGAAATTGGGCTTCGGGCCGTCGTAACGGTAAAAGGACTCATCCACGCCGGTTTCGTTGGACTGCAGGGAAATTTCGGGGGCGGCGGACTTGGCCTCGGCCGCCCGCTGGCGGCCAAAGGGCGACTGGGTCAGCAGGCGTTGCTGCTTGGCCGCTTTATGGTAAAAGAATTTTATCAGCGTCGTGCCGTGGTGCTGGGCGATGACATCCTGCGCCACCTTCGGCAGTTTGTATTGCCGGGCCAGGCCGAGGCCTTCGTCCACGTGGCTCTTGATGATCAGCGCGCTCATTGAGGGGCTGACCTCCTGGTGCGGGTCGAACCCGTCGCGGTTGTTTTCGGCAAAATACTCCGGTTTGACGACTTTGCCAATGTCGTGATACAGCGAGCAGGCGCGGCACAGCAGCGGATTGGCGCTAATTTCCGAGGCGGCCCGCTCGGCCAGGTTGGCTACCATCAGGCTATGGTGGTAGCTGCCCGGCGCGGAAATTTGCAGTTTGCGCAAAAGCGGGTGGTTGTAGTCGGTGAGTTCCAGCAGCGTGATATCGGTGGTAATCTTGAAAAGGTTTTCGCACACCGGCAGCAGTCCAATCGCCACCACTGCGGTCATGATGCCGATGAACGCGGCCACAAACATTTGCCGGCTCACATCGGACGGCGACAGGGTTGAGGAATTAAGCAGGCCCAGGTAGGCGGCGCAGGCTGCGGCGGCCAGCCCGCCCAGCAGCCCCGCCCGCACCAGCCGGGCGCGCAGCCGGGCCTCGCGACAAAAATAAATCACCACCAGCGAAGCCAGAAAATTCAGCAGAAACACTTCCAGCGTGTCGCCCGTCATCATCGCAAAGAGCATGCTGATAAGCAGCGAAGTCAGCATCGCCGGCGCGGCGCCAATCATAATGGTCACCAGCATGGGCGCGAGC
>CAZCMU010000007.1:0-30318 GCA_964499725.1 uncultured Opitutales bacterium | reverse complement strand
CCGGCAATCTGGCGGGCCAGGTGCATCTCTTGGCAGCTTCGCCCCAGGGCGTATTGGTGGACTTGGCGCTCAACGCCACCGAAAGCTCCAACATGATGACCGCGAACGTGACGGCGAGCGGCCGGCTGGGCGCCATCGCGGAGCAGCCCATCGGCGCGGATTGGCGGAATTTTTTGCCCGATCCGAAACCTGAATACGCCATCAGTGCGAACCTCAGCAGCACGCCGTCGGGCTTCACACTATCGTCCGCCGAGGCGCGGGTGATGCCGCCGGGCGGGGTGGATGCGCCGCTGGCGGATGCGAAACTAATCCAGCCTTTCACGGTGCAGCCGGAACCGGCCAAGACGCCGGAGGAGAAGCCCACTTATGTTTGGCCGAAGTTGAGCGGCGACGTTGCGTCGGTTAAACTTTCCAATCTGCCCGCCGGGGTGCTGGCGCTGGCGATGCCGGGCTACCTGTTGCATGGCCGCGGGTTGACGGGGGATGTTGTGGTTCGCGGCTCCGGCGACGGCAATTACGCGCTGGTGACGAACGCGCCGGTCGTGGCCGACGGTTTGACGGTTGCGCGGCAAAATGGCCAGCTATCCCCGACGGAGTGGGTGCGCAACCTGACTTTTTCCATGAAGCCTGCCGCGACGTTCAGCAGCGCGGGCGTGGCGGCCTGGGCGGTGGAGGACTTGACCCTCGCCACGGGCAACACGCCGCTGGCGCGCGGCAGCCTGGAGTGGACCAGCGCCGCCAACCAAAGCTGGCCGCAGCAGGCGAAAATCAGCCTGCAGGCGGACCTCGCCCAATTGCTCACGCAGCCGGTGCTGGCCAAATATGACAATCTGGAAAACGGGCTGCTGTCCATTGACGGCACGATGGACGCCGCCGGCAGCCTCAACCTCAACGCGAATCTATCCAGTTGGGCCGTTCACGACCCGGATTTGAAATTGCCGAAGATGGTTTTTCAAAACGCGACGGGGAAAGTCAACCGCGACACCGGCGCGGTGCAGTTGACCATTCCCATCAAAGGCGACGGCATTGAAGGACCGACCGATTGCCAGGTGGTGTTTGGTTTGGAACCGTCCGGCTCCACGCACAAGTTTACGCTCACTGTCTCGGGCGATAATCTGGTCATAGACGATTTGCTGGCCGTGAAGGCGGGCCTGTTCCCCCCGCCGCCGACCCCTGCGCGGCCACCCGGTGCGCCACCGCCCGTGGCCAACACCTTAACCATTTCCTCCACGCCGGACAAATCGCCGTTCTGGGGCGATTGGCAGGGCTCGGCGCAGATTCAACTCAAAACGATGCGTTTCCATACTTTCGCGATTGATAACTTTGCCGCGAGCGCGCAAGTGTCGCCGACGCAGGCCGTGTTGCCGGGCGTGACCGGGAATTTCCAAGGCGCGCCTATTGCCCTCAACCTCACGCTGGGCTTCAACGGCACACAGGCCGCCACGCCCTATCAGCTTCAATCGTCCCTGAGTTTTAAGAATTTCAACGCCGGGGCGTATTTCCAGGCCCGCAACGCGCAGGCCACGCCGCCGGTCGAGGGCAACTTCACGATCACGGGCGCAGTGAACGGCACGGGCGCAAACCTGGACGACCTGATTGACCGGGTGCAGTTCAATTTCTCACTCGGCAGCAGCAGCGGCACGTTCCACCTGCTCGACCTGGTGGCGAACAAGGTCGGCCTGACGGGCAAGACGCTCAAGAACGTCACGGCGGCCGCGGGCGCGCTGATTAGCCTGCTCGGCAACAAAGTGGCGAGCAACGCGGTGACGCAGGCCAGTTCAGTCACGGACCTCATCACCACGCTCGATTCCTTCCAGTACACCAAGCTGGTGTTCGAGGCGCAGCGTGGGGCGGACTATAACGTCAAGCTGAGCCAGTTCGACGTGCAGGGCCCGTTGGTGGAACTCACCGGTACGGGGCAGATTAATTACGTCCGCGGGCAGTCCATCCCCGACCAGCCGCTGAATGCCGCGCTGAGCCTCAACGCCAAGGGCACGGTGGCGTCCGCGATGTCGACGATTCATTTGCTGGGCGGGCAGACGGCGAACGGCTACGCGCAAGGCCCGCAGTTCAAAGTCACCGGAACCATCCAGAAGCCGAATTACAATTTCCTGTATGACCTCTTGATGCAGGGCCTGGGCGGGATGGGGATTTTGAAGTGAGGGGACAGCGCGCCGACCGCCACGGAGCAATTGTTTCTATCAATCTGTTTTTGCCATTCTACGATAAAGTTCACAACCCGATCCCCTTTTGCGGCCTTGATACGTAGCAAGAAAAGTTGGTAGAAACGGCCCATGAGCAAGACCATGGAATATGCGCGGAAGGATCTCGAACATGTCCGTCTGGTCAGCTTCTCTTTTTTGGCTATCTGCGTGGTGCTGCTTTGCTTGGTCTTGTCCTCGTGGACGGACGCCAACGAAGTACTGCTCGAACTGCAAACACTTGAACAGCAAATCGCCGACATCCAAAATGTCGTTAAGCAACCCAAGTTGCTTGAGAATATTATTCCGGAAGTTGGACAGGGATTGGTCGTGCGGCTCGATAAAATTGATTATGTAAAAATTGAGAATTTACCGCCGCTAAGCCCTTCACCAATGATCAACTTTCAGCGGGCGCTGCAAAACTTTCTCGGCCAAGGTGTGGGAGTGATGAGGGACAACTTGCCGCCGATGATTTGGAAGGGCACCCAAGTATTGGCGCCGGTGGCCGTTGTGCCCACGGCCGATAGCACGCTGGAAGACATCAGAAAACGCTACCGCGAATTACACTGGCAAATCGAAGTAATTGACCATTTTGAAGGCGACTCTTCAAATGTGAAAAAGTGGATTAAGATATCTAGTGAGGAATCTGGTTTCATGGCTCCGATAATTGAAGGGCCAATTGTGGCGAATGTGAATTTAGATCCACTGAAGGATGCTCAATCCAGGAAGATAATAATCACCCTGGAGATGATTTATGAAGTTCCGGTAGTTTCTCCCGAAGGATACACAATTCCGCCAACAATTTCCGATCAGAATTTGACCCTTACCTGCGTAACCAGACTCCAGCCAGTTTCACCCGATCCAGACTGGTTTGACAAGACATGTGCGCAGACCATAACTCATTGGGATGCGCTTGGCCACTTGACGCTCCGAAGCGCACTTGACGCTGAGGAAAATGCACATCAGGACGAACTTAAAAAGCAGAATGTTCAAATTTTAGATATGGAATTCACCGGAGAACACCTCGGGCTAATTGGACCGTGCCTCGTAGGATCCTTGATGATATACATGCTAGCCTACCTGATTAATCTGGCAGGTTACTTGGTCGCTGCTGATCGTGATTCCACCGCGCCGATGCCATCACCGTGGATTGGGACAATGGGCAATGTGTGTGCCCGGCTGGTGACGGTGGTAATCCTGATTTTCGTTCCAGCAATATCCGTTTGGTTGTCGGTCTGGCGTCTTTCGGAGCAAACAAAAGCAGATTCCATTTTGGCCGGGCTAGTTATTGGTATGCTAGGTTTGTACTGCGTAATCCTCGGTTGGAGGGTGAAGGCGCTTCTGGCCATGACCGGACAAGCTGCACCGAAATCTAGTTAGAGGCTTAGTGCCTCCTCACCAGCCCCTGCACTCAAAAAAACAATTTCCAATCAGTTAATACCGCCGACTGGATCGGAACTTGTTTTATTGAGAAAATTTGTTGCGAATCCACAATTAATATAAATGAACAATTTATAATTATCGCATGTCACGGCGCATGGAGCACTATCCTGCGAAATGTTTGGCGGGCATCAGTTGTTCCTGGCCTCGGTCAATACCCGGTGGACAAGCGTGCCGAGTGACTTAAATGTGGGCGGTTTTTGCAGGACTCCTTTACACCACGCTGCTTCACTGTGCCACGGGGTCAGGGTTGCGATATTGCCCGTGGTCAGGATGATGGGGAGGTTCGGCTGGATCTCGTGAATCTGCTGGGCCAGTCGCGTTCCCGTCAGCCCGGGCATCGTCTGATCCGTCACAACGAGATCATACGCGTCCGGCGCAGCCCGTACAGACTCAAGGGCCTCGACCGGATTGGTGCAGATGGACACGGTATAGCCCAACCGCTCCAGAAACAACTGTCCAAGGCTGGCCAAAGCCGCCTCGTCATCAACATAAAGAATGCGCTCACCCTGACCGCATGGCACTTCGGTCGGTTCGGCGAACTTCGTTGACCCGATTTTCGCATGGGCTGGAAAGTACAAATGAAAAGTCGTTCCCTGGCCGGGATGGCTGTAAGCGGTCACGGCTCCATCGTGGCTTTGCATAATACCATACACCACCGAGAGGCCCAACCCGGTGCCCTCGCCCACGGGTTTGGTGGTGAAAAATGGCTCAAAGATGCGAGCCAGCGTCGCTTCATCCATGCCGCGCCCGGTGTCGCTCACCGACAGGCGCACATAGGGCCCCATCTGCAAGTTGAGCTTCACTTCCGCCAGATCGGCGTCCACGTAAAAATTCTCCAACTTGAACGTCAGTCGTCCGGACTGCCCTTTCATGGCCTGAAGGGCATTCGTGCCGAGATTCATGATGATCTGGTGAATTTGCGAGACGTCGGCCAGCACATCGGGCGTGTCGGTGGCGAACATTGTCTCGAACTCGATCGTGGCTGGCATCGTCGCGCGCAAGAGTTTAAGCACCTCGTCCACCACCGGCCCCAATGAAACCACCTGGCGCTCGATTCGCTCCTGGCGGCTGAAGGTGAGAATTTGCCTGACCAGCGCAATGGCCCGTTGCGTCGCCTGCAAGACCACCTCAAGATGTTTGCGCACCGGGGAATTCTTCTCCAATTCCATCAAGGCGAGTTCGGTGTGACCGCCGATCGCAGTGAGAATGTTGTTGAAATCGTGGGCGATGCCCCCGGCGAGCGTGCCGATGGCTTCCATCTTTTGCGCTTGATGGAGCTGACTTTCGAGATGCTTGCGCTCAGTAATGTCACGCACGACGGCCACCAGATATTCCCGATCGAGTTTGACCCACTTGATATTGACTTCGATCGGGAATACGGTGCCATCTTTTCGCACATGGTATGATTCCAGAATTCGGGAGCCCCGTTGCTGATCCATTTGCGAGACTTGGGGCCAGGTTGCCTCCGTCACCGTGGTGGAAACGTCAAACACCCGCAAAGCCAGCATTTCTTGACGCGTGTAGCCCAAATCCAAGCAGACTTTATCATTCACATCCAGGAAGCGGCCGGTGGCCGGATCAATCACCACAAAGGCGTCGTTGGACTGGTCCACGAGCGTCCGGAACAGCTTGAGTTCGATCTCGGCCTGTTTGCGCGCGGTTACATCAACATTTCTGAACGACTGCAACTCCAGGTTGGCCGACTGAAGTTGTTGGCCCGTCTCCTGCTGAATCTCGAGCAAATGCCGGGTTTCGAGATGAACCAAATTCTTGAGACGATGCTGGGTTTCTCGATAGAGCAAATAAACGAACGAAAGGGCAAACAGCAGCGTCAACAGGCTGGAGATGGCTTTGATGATAAAGAAGCGCCGCATGTCCGACTGGAACTGGGCTTCGCGCTGCGCCAGCGCGTTTTCCTCAATCTGGATGTAGGCGCTCATTTCGGCGCGTATCGAATCCATCAGCAGTTTCCCCTTGCCGCCACTTACCGCCGCGATCGCGGCAGTCATATCCTGGTTGCGGCGCAATTCAATGATGCGGGCCAGTTCCGCCATTTTGGCATCCATCAATGGTGCCAGCGCGTCCAGGTGCTGTTGGGCAGCGCGAATCACCGTAAGTTGACGCAATGCTTGCAGATGGCCGCCGACACTGTCGCGAACCGCCAAATACGGCTCCAGAAAGGTCTCGTTACCGGTTAATAGATAGCCGCGCTGCCCAGTCTCGGCATCTTTCAATTCGGATAGCAATTCGTTCGCGCGGTCAATCACCAGACTGGCATGTTTCCGCGCCTCGGCGGCTTGATCAATTTGCCGGAAAGCCCAGAACGACAGCCCGACACCCAGTGCAACCAGCAAGGCCACTCCCGCAAAGGCGGCGGCAATTTTATGCTTGGTTTTCAATGGAAATTTAACCTCCGGTTACAGCAACTTCCATTGGCGTTGATGGGCGAGAGGAACAGACGAACGCAGGTTTTTGTGACGGGGCAGGGGCAAGCCGGGGCGCCAGCCAAAATGGTTGATGGGCACTCCAATGGGCCAGTTCAAGATGCGCCAAATAACCTGCGCAGGCTATGGGGTATAACCCTGCTCGAAGGACAGAGCCAAGGTGAGTTGTAACCCAAAAAATTATCTTAACGCCCCTCCCGCCAGCCCCGGCACACCAAAAAACAATTTCCTAGCATCCGTTCAATAACTCCGCCCGTCCTTCTTCTCAAAATAATTGATGTAGGAGCGGTTGAGGACGGCGAGGCCGCCGGCGGTGGGGTAGTGGCCGGTGAAATACCAGTCGCCGTTGTTTTGCGGGACGGCGGCGCGGAGGTCTTCGATGGTTTGGAAAATGATTTGCACTTCGCCTTTCCAGGTATCTATGGGCGGGCGGACGAGGTCGGAGATTTTCGCGGAGATTTGCTCGGCGGTGAAGAGGTCGTAGAGGCGGCGCACGTGGTTTTTCAGCGAGCCGGCGGGAAGGTCAGCCTGGCGCACACAGTCCTGGTAAACTTCGCGCAGGAGTTCGCCGAGGCCGCGTTCGTGGCACAAGGCAATGGCGGCCTGGAAGGCGATGAATTTGCCCAACTCCGACATGTCAATGCCGTAGCAGTCGGGGTAACGGATTTGCGGGGCGGTCGAGGCGATGAGGATTTTCTTCGGATTGGTGCGCGCGAGGATGCGCAGGATGGATTGCTTGAGCGTGGTGCCGCGCACGATGGAGTCGTCTATGCAAAGCAGATTATCCGTCGGCTGCACGACGCCGTAGGTGATGTCGTAAATATGCGAGGCGAGCTGGAGGCGGCTTTGTTCCTGGGAAATGAAAGTGCGCAGCTTGATGTCCTTGTGCGCGATTTTTTCTCCACGCGGCCAGTTGTCGAGGATGAGCTGGTCGAGCAGCGCGGCGTTGAGGCGGCCGTCTTTTTGCGCGGCAAGGATGGCATCCTTGACTTCCTGGCGGCGGCGCTGGCGAAGTTCCTCAAGCAGGCCGTAGTAGGCGGTTTCGGCGGTGTTGGGGATGTACGAGAAAATCGTGTTGTGCAGGTCGTGGTTGATGGCGCGGAGGATGGAGTCGGCCAGGCGCGCGCCGAGGGCCTTGCGCTCGCGGTAAATGTCGGCGTCGTTGCCGCGGGAGAAATAAATGCGCTCGAAGGAGCAGCCGTGCCGGCGCTTGGCGGGCTCGGCAAACGGCTCGTGGCGGACCTGGCCGCTGTTCTTCACCAGCAGGGCGTGGCCCGGCGAAATTTCCCGCACGGCTTCGCATTCCACGCCAAAAATGGTTTGGAGCGCCGCGCGCTCACTGGCGACGGCGACGATTTCGTCATTCTGCAAAAAGAAACCGGGGCGGATGCCGTGCGGATCGCGCATGACGAAGCTGTCGCCGTTGCCGATGAGGCCGGCGATGGTCCAGCCGCCGTCCCAGCTTTTGGCGGCGGAGCGCAGGATTTCAATCGGGTCGAGCTGGGCGGAGATGCGGTCCGGAATTTCCTGGCCGGGGACGCCCTGGTCGCGCAGTTCGCGGAAGATGCGGGTGTGCTCCTCATCGAGATAGTAGCCAATTTCTTCGAGGACGGTCTGCGTGTCGGTGCCAAAAACCGGGTGGACGCCGCGCTCGATGAGCTGCTGGTTCAGTTCGTCGGTATTGGTGATGTTGAAATTGCCGCAGATCATCAGATTGCGGGTCTTCCAACTGCTTTTGCGGGAGTAGGGGTGGCAGGCGCTCTTGTCATAGCTGCCAGAGGTGCCGTAGCGCAGGTGCCCCATGAGGACTTCGCCGCCGAAGTCAAAATGCTCCTTGATGGTGTTGGGGAATTCGGGAAAGACACGCTGCTCTTTTTCAAGTTCGCGGTAAGCTTTGAGCTGCTTCGTAAAAATATAGGTCAGCGCGTTGGCGCGGATGTCGCGCTCGCGAAACATGAAGGGCTGGCCGGGCGCGACATCCAGTTTCACGCAGCCGATGCCCGCACCATCCTGGCCGCGGTTGTGCTGCTTCTCCATCAGCAGAAAGAGCTGGTTAAACCCGTAGAGGGGGGTCTTGTATTTTTCCGCGTAGTAGCTGAGGGGCTTGAGCAGGCGGATGAGCGCGACGCCGCAGTGATGATGGATTGGGTCGCTCATGGGTGGAGGGCGCTTAGGTCGCGGCCATGGCCTTGGGGATGGCGGACGACCAAGTTTCGCGCAATTTCCCGCCGGGCCAGGTGATGGTCAGGCCGCTCTCGCTCGCGGGAGAGGGGGCGATGACTTTCAGGATGGCTTCACCCTGGGCCTCGCCAATTAGCACAGCGGGAACGCCGGCGGCTTCCGCGGCTTTGGGAAAATTGCGGACGGATTCGGGTTTTACCGCGAGGATGATGCGGCCCTGGCTTTCGCCGAACAGCAGTGAATCCAGCCGGAACGGACGCCCGGCGGCTTTGGCGGCATCCGCTGCCGCGCGCAGGTCGAGTTCCGCGCCAAAGGTTTTGTGGTCGGTGAAAAGCATTTCGCTGACGGCGACGAGCAGGCCGCCTTCGGAAAGGTCGTGCGCCGCGACCACGCGGCCGGTGCGGATTTGGGCGCGCACAAAGTTGTGCAGTTTTTTCTCGGCTTCAAAATCAACGGCGGGGGCGTCGCCAGTTTTAAGCTTATGGCGCACGCCGAGGAAATAAGAACCACCCAGTTCATGCGGCCAGCCGCCGAGGAGGAACAGCGCTTCATCGCCCGTTTTGACGGTCTGGGTGGTGACGTGTTCAAGGCGGTCAACAATACCCGCGATGGAGACGGTGGGCGTTGGGTCAATCGCGCCCTCGGGGCTTTCGTTGTAGAGCGAGACATTGCCGCCGACGACCGGCACGTCGAACGCGCGGCAGGCCTCGGCCAGTCCGGCCACGGCCTCGCGCATCATATAAAAATTCTCCGGCTTGTAAGGGTTGCCGAAATTCAGGTTGTTGGTCATGCCCAGCGGGTGCGCGCCGGCGCAGGCCAGATTGCGCAAGCATTCGAGCACGGCAATTTGGCCGCCGCGCCGGGGATTCAGGCGGCAGTAGCGGTTGTTGCAATCGTTGGCGATGGCGAGCAGGCGTTCGCGCCCGCCGAGGCGCACGCGCACCACCGCGGCGTCGGAGCCGGGCAGCAGCACCGCGCCGGCCTGCACCATGTGGTCGTATTGCCGCCAGACCCAGCGTTTTTCGGCGATGGTCGGGTGGCCGAGCAGTTGCAGCAAAGTGTCCCGGATGCCGTTGGTGTCCAAATCCGGCAGTTTCGCCGTTTCCGGAGTCCACGCTTGTGTGGTGGCGAGGTCGGCGGGTTCCAGCGCTTCGCGGTCGTAGAGCGGTGCTTCGTCGGCCAGGGCTTTGGCGGGAATGTGCACCACCGGCACGCCGTGCTGCGTGACCAGCATGTCGTGGCCTTCAGTCACTTCACCGATGTGCGCGGCATGCAGGTCCCATTTTTTGAAAATCGCCTCGAGTTCGGCCTCGCGCCCTTTTTGCACGATGACGAGCATGCGCTCCTGGCTTTCCGAGAGCAGAATCTCGTAGGAGTTCATGCCGGTTTCGCGCTGAGGCACTTTGTCCAACTCGATATGAATGCCGCTGCCGCCACGGGAAGCGGTTTCGCACGTCGAGCAGGTGAGTCCCGCCGCGCCCATGTCCTGGATGCCGACGACCAGGCCCGGGACGGCCATCATTTCGAGGCAGGCCTCGAGCAAAAGTTTTTCCATGAACGGGTCGCCCTTTTGGACGGCCGGGCGGTCGGTGGCGCTTTCAGCGGAAAGTTCGCGCGAGGCAAAACTGGCGCCGCCGAGGCCGTCGCGCCCGGTGGCTGCGCCGACGTAATAGACGGGGTTGCCGGGGCCCTTGGCCGCGCCGCGCTTGATTTGGTCGTGGCGCAGCACGCCCAGGCAAAGCGCGTTGACCAGCGGGTTGCCTTCGTAGCACGGGTCGAAATAAATGTCGCCGCCGACGTTCGGGATGCCGATGCAGTTGCCGTAATGCGAAATACCGGCGACGACGCCGCGGAAGAGGCGTTGCGTGGTTTTCGAGGACAAATCGCCAAAGCGGAGGGAATTCGTGAGCAGCACGGGCCGCGCGCCCATGGTGAAAATATCGCGGATGATGCCGCCCACGCCGGTGGCTGCGCCTTCAAAGGGTTCCACGGCGCTCGGGTGGTTGTGCGATTCGATTTTGAACGAGATGGCCCAGTTGTCGCCGATGTCAATGACCCCGGCGTTTTCCTCGCCGGCCTTGACGAGCACCTGCCCGGGCGCATTGGCGTCGGCCTTGGCCGTGGGAAAGCCGCGCAACAGTTTGCGCGAATTTTTGTAGGAACAATGCTCCGACCACATCACGGAAAACACACCCAACTCCGTCAGATTCGGTTCGCGGCCCAGCAAGCCCTTGATGCGCTCATATTCTTCCGGCAGCAGATTGTGTTTGCGCACCAGCTCCGGCGTGATGGCCGCATTGAGCACCGGGTCGGGATTGGGCGGGAGGGGGGCGGACATTGGCAATGGTGCGATGGATAAAAAATCAGGCGGAAGCGGCGGAGGCGTCAATTTCGAGTTGCACCAAGCGGCTGGCGAGGAAGGCGCGCAGGATGGCGATGCCGTCCACGCTGCGGTGGAACGCCTCGACGACGCGCTCGGGGTGGGGCATCAGGCCAAAGACGTTGCCAGCGCGGTTGCGGATGCCCGCGATGTTTTTGTACGAGCCGTTCGGGTTGCCGGCGGCGTTGACGGCGCCCGTCTGGTCGGCGTAGCGGAAAAGGATTTGGCGGTGGGTGACCATGTCGTCGAGCCCGGCTTCATCAATGCGGTAGTTGCCCTCGCCGTGGGCAATGGGCACGCGCAGGCGCGCGCCGAGCCGGCTGCGGTTGAACTGCTCGGTGGATTCCTCGACGTGGAGCGTCTGCGTCAGGCAGCGGAATTGCAGGCACTCATTGCGCACCAGCGCGCCGGGCAGCAGGCCGGCTTCGCACAGGATTTGGAAACCATTGCAGATGCCCAGAACCAGGCCGCCGTTGGCGGCATATTCCTGGACGGCGGCCATGACCGGCGAAAAGCGGGCGATGGCGCCGCAGCGCAAATAGTCACCATACGAAAAACCGCCGGGAAGGACGACTGCGCTGGCCTCGCCCAAGCTCGTTTCCTTGTGCCAGACAAACCGGGCGGGTACGCCGAGGACGGCGTCGAACGCATACAGTGCGTCGTAATCACAATTGGAGCCCGGGAATTGGACGATGGCGACGGTCATTCGGGATGAAGGAACGGCCATTTAAAGGGACTGGTGGCGGCGTGTCGAGCAGAAGAAGCAGGGGTGCGGCGCAATTTGTCTCATCTGGCCATTGCTGGGTGCGGCCACGGTGCCCTTGAGTCGCTTCGGTGATTTTATCGGACTTGCCTGCCTGCGGGTCATGGACTAAATCTGTGGAGGTCTAATCTGTCGCGCTTCCCCTGCCAGCTTGCCGGATTGACGCATTTGCAGTATGGAACTCTTGTTCCACATCTCGCTGATCGTCATCGTCTCCCTCGGCGTGCGCTTGGGGTTGGAGCTGACCGGCCGGCCCAAACAACTGGCGGAACCGGCGGCGATGGTGGCGATTTTGCTATCCGTGGCGCTGGCCCTACTGGTCCCTTGGATTTATACGCTGATGGAGATGTTCGTGTTTGTTTTTTCGATAACGATGATCGGAGTCTTCCTGCTGGGCATTTGGTTTTATGTGTTGCAGCCCCTGGCCGAGACCACGGAAACAAATAGTTTTCAGGGCCTCAATCTGGGCACCTGGAATGTCCGCTGGGATTATCTTTCGCTTTTGCTGCTCGCGATGCCGGTCTTTCTCTTGATTTTAACCTACAACTATTTTGCGGGCTTCTTTGACTTTGCCATTGGCCGGCTGCTGCCTTTGCTGGTGTTGTCATATATATATTACCACGCGGTGCTGCGGCGGTGGTGAGGTTTGCCCGGTTCACCCGCCCGCGCTGGGCAGCCAAAATCTAAAGGTGGCACCTCGCTCTGTGGGGGTTTCGACCAGCTCGATGTCGCCGCGGTGGTCGCGCAGGATGCGTTTGCAGATGGCCAGGCCGAGGCCGGTGCCGTCTTTGCGGGCGGTGAGGAAGGATTCAAAGATGCGCGCACGCAGCGACGGCGGCACGCCGGGGCCGTTGTCGCGAATGGTCACGACGGCGAAGTGCGCATGGTCCCTGGTTTCCTCGCGCAAATCAATGTGCAGCCTTCCGCCGTGGGGCATGGCCTGGACGGCATTTAAAATCAAATTGAGCAGCACTTGCTGGAGCTGGCCCTTGTGGGCATCCACCTGCAATGGCGCCGCCGGCGGATGGAACTGCACCACAATCTTGCTCTGTTCGAGCTTGAGCCGCAGCAGCCGCAGGGTTTCCTCAATGACCGCGCCGAGCGACCAGCGCGCTTGCAGCGTCGTGCCCGATTTGGAAAAGCCGAGGACGCGCTCGACAATTTCACCGAGGTGCCCGAGTTTTTCGCGGATGACGGTGAGGTCCTGCGCGCGCGCGTCTTCGTCGGGAAAGCGCAGGTCCATCGTATCCAGCAACAGCGTAATAACCGTGAGGGGATTGCGGATTTCGTGGGCGATTTCCGCCGCGATCAGGCCCAGGGTCGTCAACCGCTCGTTTTTGCGCAGCGATTCCTCGGAGGCAAATACGCGCGTGTACAAGTCGGCGTTCTGCACGGCGACGGCGCAGAGGTTGGCCAGGGTGGAAAAAATCCGGCGCTCGTCGTTGTTGAAACGATGGTGGCGCTCCGTATAGACGTTAAGCGCACCGATGGCACGGTCGTCCACGACGATCGGTGTGACCAGCAGCGACACGAGCGCGCCGCCGGGTAGCAGTTGGGTGAAATGGTGCTCCTCCGTGCGCACGAGGCTGAGCACCTCGACCTGCTTTTTGTGGCGAATGGCCGAGCCGAGGACGCTATCCGCCAGCACGAGGTCGCTCGCCGGGTCGGGGGGGCCGTCTTTCAGGCCGGCCAGTGCGGCGAGGCGGAGGGATTTGCCGTCGGCGTTAAGCAGGAACACGGCGCAGAGGCGGCAGGGCATCAGGCTGAGGCCCTGCTGCGTCGCGGTGTCGAGCACGGCTTGCAATTCCAGCTTGGACACCAGCGACTGGCCGGTGGTGATGAGGGATTCGAGCTGGCGCGCCTTGATGCGCAACTGGCTGATTAGCCAGAGGCGGCTGACGACCTTGGTGGCCTCGCTGGTGAGCAGCGTGAGGATTTTCAGTTCGTGGTCGCCAAAGGAGCCAATTCGGTCACTGTCCACATTCACCACGCCGACGACCGCGCCGTCGAGCAGCATGGGCACGGCGAGCTTGGAGCGCACGTTTTCGCTCAATTTAAAATAGCGGCCATCCGCGTTGACGTCGGGCACGACGAGCGGCCGGGCATGCAGCGCGACCCAGCCAGTCATGCCCTGGCCGAGGAGCAGTTCGAGGCCCTGCGACTCGGGCGGCATTCCGTGAAAGACTTCAATCTGCAGGCGGCGGGTATCGGGGTTGACGAGGGCGATGAAGGCGGCGGTGGCCGGCAGGGCGCGGATAATCTCATCGAGGATGAGGCGCAAGGCCTCGTGCGGGTCCTCGGTGTCGCTGACGAGGCGCGAGATGTGGTAAAGCGCGTCGAGTACGGTCTGGGAGTCGTCGGCCACGGTAAGCAGGCGACACTGACAGAGTTTTGGAATTTGTCCAAACCCTACTTTTTCAGAATCGGCGGCACGGCCGCAGGCGGCGGCATTTGCTCGATGGCGCGGGCGGCAGCGAGGTAGTGATAGACGACCCAGATTTGCGACAGCAGCAATAAGCCGCCGAGACCATAGACGCCCATGACCTTGGTCAGGTGCCAATAATGCAGGATAAATGCATCATTCATCACGTGGCTGGTGTCAAGGGACCTGAGCAGCGGTTGGAAGCTGTTCCACAGGTCGGACTTTTTGGAATAATCAACCAGGACTTGATCCGGCACTTCGTAAAGCAGATACAGGCTCCACAGGAGTGAGAGAGTGCCGCCGACCTGGTTGAGCGCCAGCACCTTCGCCCAACGGGCCGCACCGGTCTTGAGCAAATAATGCCGCCAGACCAATTCCAGCACGCCAATGATGAAGCAGAGAATGCCGAGATTCAGCAGCAGGACACGCAATGGCCCGGGCGGAACGCTCCCCGCACCAAAAGCGCCCAAGATGGTGGCGATGAAGCTCCAACCCCAGATATTGGCTGTCCGCGCGGCTTGTTGTAGCGGGGTACGGGTAGGTTTGACAGTGGGGTGGGTGGGCATTGGCTGATGGACTCTCTTCGAGATATAATCGGTACAGTGGGCCTAGCAACCCCATACAAGCCTGCTTGGTTTCCAAGAGTCCCTGCCCTTCGGATGGGTAAATGCGATCATTGAGCCATTGGTTCGAATTATGGATTTTCCGACTAAAGGGCATTTTCGTGCCTTTTTTGGCAAATAATGGCCATTTTAAACCATATTGAGGCCTTCATTAAGATTTTTCTTGAATCATTCGAATGTTCGATTTAAACAAACAATCGAATGAGTAGAATTCTGGCGCAACTGCTGAGTGATGCTGCGGAAACGCAGAACGACACTCGCGACCGCATTTTGGATGCAGCCGAGAGTTTATTTGCGAAACAGGACTATGATGGGACCTCGCTGCGCGAAATAACCGAGTCCGCGGGTGCCAATCTGGCGGCGGTAAATTATCATTTTGGAACCAAGAAGGAATTGTACCGGGCCGTGCTGGCGAGGCGTTTCCGGCCCATCAATCAATCGCGGCTGCAACAATTGGACGCGGCGGAAAAGCAGGCGGGCGGCCAGCCGGTTTTGCTTCGGTTGCTGCTGGATATTTTTTTGCGGCCCATCGTCACCATGAAAACGGCGCAAGGAGCGGGCGGTCCACATCCGTTTGTCTGTTTGATGAGCCGCCACAATGCGGCGCCGCATCCGGATATGGTGGAGGTATTTGAGAGTGAAATTTCCGAGGTGAAGCGGCGTTTTTTCGGGGCATTTCAGCGCGTTCTGCCCGGGATTCCGGCCCAAGTCCTGGGCTGGCGGATGAGTTTTGTCATCGGCGGCACGCTGCATGCCTTCGCGCGTTCGCAGCCCTTCCGGACCACAGAGGGTACCGCCAACCAAGTGAGCGATGCCGAAGTGATGTTTCAGGATTTATTAACTTTGCTTGAGGCGGGAATGCGCACACAGCCCGGCCAAAGCCCATAGTTCATTTTCATTCGCCAATTTTCTCACCATGTTACGCCTGGCCCTCCGCATGTTATTTGGCGACCGCGCCAAATACGCGATGCTCATCAGCGGCATCACGTTTGCGACTTTTCTGATGGCGAATTCCCCGGCGCTCTTGTGCGGGCTGATGTCGTGGACGTATTCCACCATTCGCGCGGTACGCGCACCCATCTGGGTGGCGGACCCGAAAGTCGAGCAAGTCAACGACACGAAGCCGCTGCGCGACACCGACACCAATCGTGTGCGCACCGTGGATGGAGTCGCCTGGGCGGTGCCGCTGTACCAGGGGCTGACCCAGGCGCGGTTGCTGAACGGTTCATTTCAAGTGATGACGCTGATTGGCATTGACCCGGACACCTTCATCGGCGCGCCGACCAAGATTACCGAAGGAAATCTTCAAGACCTGCGCCTGCCGAACACGGTGATCATTGACGATTTTGGCGTGGAGCGATTGAGCGCGGTGCTGGGCCGGAAAATCGGGGTGGGGGACGTGTTTGAAATTAACGACCACGAGGCGCGCATTGTGGGCATCTGCAACGCGCCGCGGTCCTTCACGGGCGGGCCGTATGTGTTCACCACTTACGACCGCGCGACGACGGACTACACCCCGCCGCAACGGCGGCTGCTCAGTTTTGTGCTCGCATCGCCGGAGCCGGGCCAGGACCCGGCCGTCATTGCGCGCCGGATCTCCGCCGCCACCGGTTTGCACGCCTACACCGAATCTGATTTTAGCTGGTCCACGATTTGGTGGTTTGTGGCCAACACCGGGATTCCCATCAACGTCGGGATGCTGGTGGTGATTGGTTTTCTCGTGGGCACGGTGGTCTCCGGCCAGACGTTTTATTCCTTTGTGCTGGAAAACACCCGCAACCTCGGGGCGCTGAAGGCCATGGGGACGAGCAATCTGCGCATTTGCGCGATGCTGTTGATTCAGTCTATGACGGTGGGCTTTATCGGTTTTGGCCTGGGCATGGGTTTGGCGGCGCTCAATGGCTACATCGCCATCAAGACGGGCAAGCTGCCGTCGCTGATGGTCTGGGAGATTCCGGCCGGGGTATTGGCGGCGGTGCTGTTTATCTGCGCGCTGGCGGCCTTTTTGGGCATCTTGCGCATCGCCCGGGTGGATCCCGCCAGCGTGTTCAGATGAGTTGAAGGTCCGGCCAAATAAAAATTTCACTTTTCATATTTTCCAAACGATGAAACCCGATCCCATCCATGCTTTGCCCGCGCACCTCGCTTTGCGCACGGAAGGCGTGCAGAAATCCTACGGGATGGGCCAATCGCGCACGACGGCGCTCAAGGGCGCGGACTTTGAGGCGCACCTGGGGGAAGTCACCATGATTGTCGGTCCCTCGGGTTGCGGGAAAACCACGCTGCTGAGCATCATCGCGGGCACACTGACGGCCGAGCAGGGCCGCATCAATGTTTTGGGTTTTCCCTTGCACGAGATGAAGCATCCCAGCCTCACGCGATTCCGCGCGAACCACGTCGGTTTTATTTTTCAGCAGTTCAATCTCATTCCGACCATTTCTGTCATCGAAAATGTTTCGGTGCCGCTCATCATCAATGGGGCGAAAACCAAGGTGGCCGAGGCGCGCGCCGCGGAATGGCTGGCGAAAGTGGGCCTGGCGGGCCGCGAACGCGAGCGGCCCATGAATCTTTCCGGCGGGCAGCAGCAGCGCGTGGCGATTGCCCGCGCGCTAATTCACAACCCGCCGCTGATTATTTGCGATGAGCCGACTTCCGCGCTGGACCGAGTTACCGGCCAGCAGGTGATGGAAGTCATCCGCACCGTCGCGCGCGACCCGGACCGCTGCGTCATCGTCGTGTCGCACGACCCGCGCATTTACCATTACGCCGACCGCATGGCGGAAATGGACGACGGGCGCATCTTCCGTGTGCTGGAGAACCCGGCGGCCATCGCCGCCGCCCACGCCAACAACTGAGGGAGCCCTTCTTTTTATCGTCACCTTCATTTCCAACCCAGTCCTCCCATGATCATGCTTCTCCTCCGCCGCGTTTCCTTCTGGATTGCCCTGCTCGGGGTCGCGGGCACCGTGCTGCTTGTCGAAAAAACGCAGGCTCAACTGAACGAGCCCGCGCCGCCGCCGCCCATTACTCCGCCGATTAAACCGTTTAAGACTGGCATCGCGGCGTCGGGCCTGGTCGAGGCGTTGAACGAGAATACGAACATTGGCGTGCCAGTGGCAGGTCTGGTTACGAAAGTTTATGTCAAGGTTTGGGACCAGGTGAAGGCGGGCGACCCGCTATTGTCGCTGGATGACCGCGACTTGCAGGCCCAGTTGCTGGTGGAGCGCGCGCTGGTGGCCGTGAGTTCGGCGACGCTCGAACGCGTGCGCGATCAACTGGGGCGCATGGAAGGTGTTGCTGATCCGCGTGCCGTCAGCACCGATGATTTGAAAACACGGCGCAACGATGTCGCGGTGGCAGCGGCGCAGCTCGACGCCGCCCGCGCGGCGGTGGCGGAGACGGAGGCGCTGGTGGACCGGCTGGTGGTGCGCGCGCCGATTGACGGAACCATTTTGCAAGTGAACACCCGGGCCGGGGAATTTCTTTCGCTCGGCGAGTCTACTGCGCCGATGGTGCTGGGCAATTTAGAGGAGATGCAACTGCGCGCCGACGTGGACGAGCAAATCGCGCCGCGGGTCAAAGCGGGCAAAAACGCCATCGGCTTTCTCAAGGGTGATTCGACGACGCCAATACCGATGGAGTTTGTGCGCATCGAGCCGTTCGTCATCCCCAAGGTTTCCCTGACCGGGGCGAGCGACGAGCGCGTGGACACGCGCGTGTTGCAGGTGATTTTCAAATTTCCGCACAACACGCCGAAGTCCGTTTACGTCGGGCAGCAAATGGACGTTTACATTGAGGAATAAGCCGTGGAGAAAAAACATTTAATCATCATTGCCGCATGCTTGCTGGGCGCCGGCTGCCACGCAGTCGGGCCGGATTATCAGGCACCGACGGCGGCAGCATTGGGCACGCCGGCGGCCTACCAGCACGCCGACGCAGCAACGCCCCCGGCCGCCCAAACGCTGCCAGCGCCGGCCGCCTGGTGGACGGTGTTTGGCGATGCGCCATTAAATGCTCTGGAGGAAGCCGCGCTGGCGCATAATCCGACGCTGGCGAGCGCCGCAGCCCGGGTGGCCCAGGCTCGCGCGCAACTGGGCCTCGCCCAAGCAGACCGGCAGCCTTCACTGACTCTGTCGCCGACTGCGCAACTGGAGGGTGAATCGGCCACGCAGTACGTGCCGTTCCCCTTCCGTCAAAAAGGGCAGAGCTATACGGTGCCGCTTAGCGCCAGCTACGAAGTGGATCTCTGGGGCCGGGTGCGCCGCGCGACGGAAAGCGCCAACGCGCAACTGGCCGCGAGCGAGGCTGACCGCCGCGCCGTGGCACTGACACTTACAACCAGCCTGGCCCAAAGTTATTACCTGCTGCGCGAGCTCACCGCGGAAATCGCTATCGTGCGCGACACCATCAAGGCGCGCACCGACACGGTGGACGTGCAGACCGAGCGTTATAACGGCGGGCTGATTTACGAATACGATTTGGTCAGCGCGCGCGAGGAACTGGCCAGTGCCGAAGCTGATTTGGCCGACTTGCTGCGCCAGCAGGAGGAAACCGTGGACGTGTTGGCGACCCTGAGCGGCGAGGCGCCGGCGAATTTTGCCTTCACGCCGCCGACGGACGTTGCGCCGCTGCCAGCACCGCCCGCGATTCCCGCCGGTTTGCCAAGTGATTTGCTCAAGCGCCGACCCGACGTGGTGGAGGCGGAGCGCAACCTGGCGGCTAAAACCGCGTCCATTGGCGTCGCACAAGCGGCGAAATTTCCCAAGGTGCTGCTGACTGGCGAAGCTGGATTCCAGAGTTTGAATTTGGGCACATTGTTCAGTGGCCCGAGCGAATTGTGGAATATTGGGCCGTCTCTCACCTTGCCCCTCTTGGACGGCGGACGCAACGATGCCAACATTGCAGCCGCCCGCGCCGCAGCGGACGGCGCACTGGCCGATTACCAGACGCAAGTGTTGACGGCTTTTCGCGAAGTGGAAGACGCGCTGGTGGACCTCAACCGCCAGGCCGAGCAGGCGGCCGCCGTGGACCGCGCGGAGACGGCGTCGAGCGATGCGGCGCAACTTACGCGGGTGCGGTACGACAGCGGCCTGGTGAATTATTTGCAGGTAGTGGACACGGAACGCGACCTTTTGACCAGCCAGCGTACTCGTGTGCAAGTGGCGGGGGCGCGCTACGTGAGCACCCTGCGGCTGATTCAGGCTTTGGGTGGCGGGTGGAACTGAACTGAAGTTGCCGCGCGTTGCAGGTTAATCGCACGTTCCGTACTCATGCGGGCAGACTACGCGCAAGTCTTGGATATGGGGTTGGCCACCCCATCTCGTCAATCCGTTGATCCGGCTCGATCGGCCACTAGCGGGCTAGAACGCGACGAACCAAGGCTCGAAGGCGGGAGCCCAATGACCGCTGGATTTTTTTCTGGCCCATATGCTCGAATGTGCGACTCGCGCGCCCCGTGATTTCGAATCTTCCCTGCCGTTTTTCGGGAAGAAGAATGCCCAAGGCGAGACCGCCCCACATTTGATCCCGGAAGGCGGGACTGGGATTCACGGTTCCCGGCACAAGATCAAGCTCAACGGCATGAACGTACGGGCAAGCGGCCCAGTTGGCCTCGAGCAGCCCCTGGCGGCAGGCTGGGTTGAAACTGTCGTGCATAATCACATACAAAGGGGTGATGGGTTGGTAACGCAAAATATTATCGATATCCGCTTTAACCCCCGGCGCCGAATGGTCGCCGTCAACGAGAATGAAGCCGAGGGGGGCATGCTCTAGCGCTAATTGGGCAAGGAGTGGCGGAAGCGTTTCCGAGGATGGCCCAGTGAGGTATTCGACGTTGCGATGTTTTCCGGCCAGCCGGGTGGGGACCTCAGGGTCGATATCCAGCGAGAATACGCGTTCACAATATTTGGCCAGGACCTGGAGACTGCCGCCGAAGCGCGTGCCGATTTCAATCCCGACCTTAGGGCGAAGATGGTCGAGCAGGTAAACCATCGCCATCTGCTCGGCGGGCGACATCTCCCAGTAGCTGACATCCACTTGGCCCAGAACCTCCTGGATGCGGGGCGCCAGGGCGAGCCCCTGGCCGGCTTTTTTGGGATCCGGGTCATCGGCGAAATGCACCAGCAAGTTATGGTGAAACTGGCGATCGTTTTCTGGCGGGCCCATGGCAGCGTAGTTCAATCGCAAATATCCAACCAAACAGTCAACACAAACGATGGGTGTTTTGGGTATAAACGATGGGGTCGTGCCCGGGCGATTGTCGGAATTGCCTCCATTGCTACAGTGTCGCGCAAACAATGCCGCAAAATAAACGTTTCATGAACTGTTAGAGAATTGGCTTTTCGTTGTTGCCGCGGCTGGGAAGCAGGAGTTAAATAAACCGCTCAAGCACATTATCGCCCATGTTTAAGTCGAAATTTAAAAAATTCGTCAATTGGCTAGGGTTTGACATCCAGCGGTTTAAGGCGCCTGTGGCTGCAAGTAAAGGGAGGACTGGATCTCACATCCAAGACTGGAAAAACGATCCGCGTTTTCAGGATCTCTGGCTAAAGGCCAAGCCATTCACCTTGCTGCCAGAGTTGGACGCTTACTTGCTCTATCAACTGGCTGTTTATTCCATACATTTATCTGGCGACTTGGCTGAAATCGGTGTTTATCGCGGTGGAACGGCCAGTCTCCTGGCGCAATTTGCCGAACGCGCTCAGAAGCAACTGCATTTGTTCGATACATTTGCGGGCATGCCATCTACTAACCCCGAAAAGGATTGGCACATAGCCGGGGATTTTAATGACACTTCATTGGAAGAGGTCAAATTGCGATTAGGCGCGACAAACTGGGTCCGTTTTTACCCGGGCCTTTTCCCGGCCACCACCGAACCCGTGCGTGATTCGACTTTTTGCTTAGTGCATATTGATGTCGATATTTATCAGTCTGTAAAGGATTGTTGTGAGTTTTTTTATCCAAGACTTCATGCTGGCGGGGTGATGTTGTTTGACGATTACGGAAAATGGACTTGCCCCGGGGCGAAGCTCGCGGTGGATGAGTTTTTTGCGACTAAGCCTGAGAAACGATTTTATTTTCCTTCCGGCCAATGTTTTGTCATCAAGCAGCCTTGATTTCGATAGAGCGTCTACTGCTTAACTCATTCTCAAAAAACCATGCCGGCCCCATCCTTGCCATGTCAAGAGTGGCGCGGACTAGTCGGCCCTAAACAGAGGTTCGTCGTCTCGCAGTATGTCGCCATTGGATTGGAGAGCCAGATTGTCTTTGGTGTCGTTGAGTAGCGGCAGGAATCGAGGCTGCCCAAGCACATTAATGCCAGCCGCTTATGGAAGAGGGCTGAAAATTCAATTTTCAGCCAAAACAACCCCGGGCAAAAATCACGGTTATTATTTAAACGACTGTTTGAAGGTGGCGTCCTTGGACAACTCGATTTAAGAAACCATTTGCCCTTGGCTGCGGTTTAAACAACATGAAGCAAGGCAAGGGGACGCCCATTTTGCGCTGGCCTGATAAATATGACTCCGAACAAATCCACGCTGCGTAAAGATCTGGAGAAAAAGCGGGCCAATCTGCCGTCGCGGCCTTTGCCTGCCGCCACCGTGCCGGTCAAGGCATCTCGTCCGCTGAGTTTTGGCCGCTGGGCGGCCATCTTGGTTTTGCTGGCGGTACTGGGTTGGGGTGCGGGCTGGGGGGTGTCGGTGCTGACGGCACCGCCCGATGTGCAGATCACCAGCCTGGATAATTTGCCGACCAAGGCCCGGCCGCATGCGGTGAAAAACTACGGAACCGCCGTCTCCGCGCCAAGTGATGACGCCAATGCCGGGGATGCGGCCAGCACATTGGCGGACAAGGCCTTTCAGGCCGGCCCCTACCGTTCGGGCGAATTAATTTTCCGCGCCGGGTCACCGGAGGAATTGGCCGCGCTGATCGCCCGCGCGCAAGCCGCCGGTGGAGTCATGCTGGCGAACATCCGGCAATTGAACGCCGCGCGTTTTTCTTTTCCCAATGCGCAGAGCATGGCGCAATTTTTGCGCGGCAACGCCGGTGACCAACCGGTGCCGGGGACGGATCTGAATTACACGGTCAGCCTGCCCACGCCGCCCGCGCCGACGGACCCGTTTGCTCCAGGCTCGTTGCAACCTTTTGGATCCATGGCGCTTGCTTATATGGGCGTGCCGCAGAACAACGCCAATTGGGGCCAGGGGGTGACCGTGGCCATGCTTGACACCGGGTTATCGCCGGGGACCACGAATATTTTAAAGGGCGGCTCGGTGACCCAATACGACATGACGGGCGCGGGGGACACGCCGCCGGTGGGCCATGGCGACATGGTGGCTTCGCTGCTAGCTGGAGCCACTGGCGAGCAAGGTATTGTGCCGGGCGCGCCCATCATGAGCATCCGGGTGCTGGATTCCAATAATCAGGGAGACGTGTTCGGCGTTTCCGACGGTATTTACACGGCAGTGGACGGAGGGGCAAAGGTGCTCAGCCTGAGTCTGGGTAGCACACAATCGAGCAGCATTTTGCAGGCGGCGATTGATTATGCCATCTCGCAAGGTGTGACGGTAGTCGCCTCCGCCGGCAACGATGGCAACGGAGCCATTGACTACCCGGCCGCCTATCCCGGGGTGGTGGCGGTCGGCTCGATCGACGCCACTGGCCAGCGGGCGACATTTTCCGATTACGGAGCCCAAATGGGTCTGATGGCGCCGGGCGTCGGCCTGAATACTATTACGACTGGCGGCAACATGACGTTCTCCGGCACCTCGGCTTCGGCGCCGCTGGTGGCGGGGGCGATTGCCAGCCTGCTTAGTTCCAATCCTGGCATGACTGGCCAGCAGGCGGTGGACTTATTGACCCAGTATGCGGATTTTGCCGGGCCGGTAACGGGCAACGCGACCAACGAATTTTATGGCGCCGGCATCGTGGATATGAGTCGCGTGCTTAACCGCAACGATTCCACCTATGCCGATGTGGCCGTGGCCGACATGTATCTCGACGTCACCACCATGCCGTCGACCCCAACCGCGCCATTGCAGGTTTCCGTTCAAAATCGGGGGAACACCGAATTGGGGTTGGTGCGGGTGGACATCAGTTATGGCGGCCAGGCTATCACGCAATCGCTGGTCGGCATGGCGCCCAATGAAGTGCGCGCGGTGACCATCAATTTGCCGGTGACGCAGTTATTGCAGTCCACGGGCGTGCAGGTAGAGGCGCAGGCCGATGCCCAGAATGACGCGAATTCCAGCAATAATGCCAAGGGGCGGGTCATTCGCCTGGTTCCGGCGGGTGGTTGAGTTTATAAACGAGGCCGGCGCATCTTCGCGATTGCCACGGCACTTTTTACGTTAGATAATGCTTATTTGGGCAAATCACCGGATGCTCTTCGCATGGGTCGTCACCAACAATTTTTTCCCAGTGCTATGGGTGGTTTTCGTTTAGTCGCCGTCATGGGTGCGGTTGGGTTGGCTGGATTGGGCCCCGGCTGGGCGGCAACCACCACCCCAGCGCCGGTTGCGGCAACGGTCACCGCGAATTCGCCAGCCGAGGGCGCGGCGATCAGCCCCGAGCAAAAATCCCGCGACGTGCTGGTGGCTTTCTTGAAGGAAATGGAGCCAGTCCGGCTCGACAGCATTGCCAAGCTGAAACTGGGCCGCGATGAAGCTAAAGCCCAATTAACGGTGTTGGGACAGACGGGCCGCACCCAGGACCAGGCCGACATCTATCTTTATTATCTGACTCAACTGGAGCCCGATCCGAGTGACTATCTTGACACGCTTTTGAGTCTGGCCAACAGCCTGAGCAATGTGGTCGCGCAGCGCGATGAGGACGCCGGTTTGTTGACCTTGCTCTTCCAATTGGCCGAGAATTTCCCCGCCTCGGCGGAGCCGGTGCAAAAGATGCGCCTGCTCGAGGCGCAATACCTGCTGCGCATTGGCGGGCCGGTGGCCGCGCTCGTGCTGATGCACAAAGTGGCGGATGATCCGGCGTCTTTGCCGCCGGAACGAATTGAATCGGCCGGCCGCGCCGGTTACATCCATGAACGATTGGGGCAAACCGATTTTGCCGTCGCCGCCTACCTGCAGGCCGGGCAGGGCTTGACGATTGACCCCATGGGTGTGGAAGCGGAGTTGCGGGCGACCTTGCTTCTACTGGAGGAGCGGCGGACGGACGACGCGCTTGCGGCATTGCAAAAACTCCACGACGCCCCGGCCGCAGTGCTCGGGCAATCCGGCGCCGCGCAGGTTGTCGCGGATTTACTTGATCTTTCTTCCGACCCGGCGAACGCGCGCGCGTATTGGGCGACCCAGGATGCGTGGCTACCCCGCTGGCAGGCATTGTCCGCGCAGCTTGGCGTGAAACCCCCGCCAGCCGATCAACCTCTGTTGGCGGCCTATATCGAAAATTACAACCAATTGGACATGCAGGCCGTGAACGCCTTGGGCCAGCCCGATGCGGCGGCGTATTTCCAGATTGCCGACGAACTCTTCCATTCGGGGTGCTGGCGCCCAGCGGATTTGAGTGATGCGGTAAGTTTACTCTACCAAGGCATTCGCCTGGTACCGGACAATACGGACGACATTCTCGCTTTTGGCGAAGCGTTGGAAAAGGACCTGCCCCCGGCGAACAAAAGCTTGCTCATGGATCTGACCGAACTGCGGGTCGCCGAGCTGGTGCTTAATTTAAACAAGTATGAAGCGGGCCGGGATGCGGCGCAGGCCATTTTGGAAAAGGATGGCGTGGCCGGCTCGTCCGGCCAGGCGCTGGCGCGGCTCTACGGCTTGGCCGTTCTGCGCTCAGCAAATTCCCCAACGAGTGATCGGGAGCAAGCGGTGCGGTACCTCGCACCAACCCTGGAGGATTCCGCCGCCCATGGAGACCAGCGGATGCAGGCGGTAGCGGTGCTCTGTGATTTATACACCACCCTCGGCCACGAGGACGACGCGCGGGTGCTGCTGGAAAAAGAACTCGCCCGATCCGGCGATGCGAACAACCCGTTGCGAGTCACGCTGCAAGCGGAACTGGCCACACTGCGCCAGCGCAGTCTCCAGGCCGCTGGCTTGGATGCCGGTTTGCCGGCCTGGTGGAGCCAGCATCAATTGCCCTGGTTTGATTACGTCACCAGCAAGCCCGAGGCCGGCCCCTTGAGCAAGGTGGACGACCCGGCGGTGCAAGTCGCCCATGACTTTGCCCAGGCCCTCGACAATTCGTCCTCGCTGCCGGTGCGGGCCGTCGCGTTTGAATCCGCATGGAGCCCGTACACCGAAATGTTCACCACGGGTTCCTCGGTGGTCGAGGCCGCATCCACCTTTGCGCTGCGGCAGGACATCCCGCTCGATTTGCGCTACCTGGCCTGGTCCCGCGCGGTGCTGCACCTCTTTTGGACCGGCCAGAAAGCGGCGGCGGAAAAGCTGCTGGGGCTTGCGCCCTCGGGCAGCGGCAGCGCCGACGACGACCGGGCCGACTTTAATTTGTGGGACGACTACCTGGCGCAGCCCAATACCGCTGAGGCGCAAAAGGCTTTTGCCACAAAAATTACCGCGCTGCCGTCCATCCGCCGCGCCACCTTGCTACTGGCGGTGCGCATTATCAACAGCCTGGCTTGTTTGAATGAAGTCTCCGCGGCCCAGAGTTTTTTTGACCAGCTGGGCGGCGCCAAACTCGATGCCGAAGCGCAGCAGGAATACAAAGGCTTACAGGCCAGCATTGGGCCCCTGATGGAAAGCTATAAAACGACCGGACCCATCGTCGAGGCCCTCCGCCAAGTCATTCTTGACGCGCGTCCGCAGGAAACTGCCGCCGCGCAGTTGCCCGCCAATTGGGTGGGGCTGAACGATATTTGGTCGCCCAATCTCGCGCTGCTCACCCAGGCGGAAGTGCGCCAGGGCCTGCTGGCCGTCATCCGCGATCGCATTTCCTATGGGCGCCATCCGATGCAGCCCTACCTGGATTATGCCGAGGCGCTGACCTTCAGCCCGGCCGACAGCGACTTGCGGATGAAAATCTTTGAGACCGCCCAGCAATCCGCCCGCCGCGATGACGACCGTTTTTATGCGGCGATGTTCACGTCCGTCATTGATTTCGACAATGCCGAAATTGCCCGCCAAGGCTGGGCCGACCTCGCGCCGGCCCGCACGGCGGATTACCCGAAGGCGGGCGGCTTCATCCAATACTACGACACGCTGATGAAGTGGCGCACCGGGGGAAAGGTGGATCCCGCGGCTGACTTTGGGCCGCTCAACGCGCCGGACCTCGACAGCTTCAAGTTGCGCCTGGCGTTTGACTATTATCTGCAGCAGGGCGACCACGCGGCGTTGCAGAAACTGATTGAATCGCGCGATGAACAGGACTTTCTCTCCGAGCCGGTGCTGGGCGGCTACCTGAAGGCTTTGCATCTGTTGGGCCGGGAAGCCGCGCTGACCCGGGCGAATGACACCGCCCGGCTCGAGCTGGCCAAGGCCGTCGTGCAAAGCTGGTCCCACCCGGGCAGCGAGGGCGCGGAACCGGTCTTCGAACTCGCCCGGATTCTGCACGACCCGAAGGCGTACCCACGAACCTGGATGGACGCCTTGCTGGCCGCGGTGCACAATGAAAACGACCGCGATTTGCTCCTGATGGAAGATGGCACTTTGCAAGAGAACTGGGCATCCGTCAACGATGCGGCGGACGACTATCTGGCCCGCAATCCGACCAATTACGATGCCGACTGGAGCAAGGCCGAGGCCCTGGTCGCGCTGGGCCGCCGGCGCGAGGCGCTCGAACCCTTGCGCCTGTACGTAAAGTACTCGCACAACGAAGACGATTACCCCAATGCCGTGGTTTTGCTCAAGACCATTGAAGGCGAAACGGCCACGCCCGCCGCGAGCAAGTAAACTATTTCTGCGCCGTCGCCACGGCCGCCGGGCCGCCATGCAGGGGAATCGGTGCGCCGGTGTCGCGCAGGTTTTTACCATCCCAGGTGAAAACTTGCAGATTTTTTTCGACCATGTTGCAAATGAGCAGCGTTTTGCCATCGGCGGAAAAAGCCACGCCCTGCGACCAGTGGCCCAGCGGGGCCTGGGCGGCCAGCGAGTATTTACCCCCGGCAATTTCGTAAATTAACAGTTGGCCGTGTTCGTGGTAAAAGGGTGAATCCTTGACTTTGTTGCTGCCATCCTGCGTAACGACCGCGCAGTAGCGGCCATCCGGCGAAAGTTTAATGCCCTCGGGGGTTTGCGGCACTGGAGTGATGTCCACCACGCGGGCGGGCTGGGCTTGTAAATCAATGAGGGCGATGGTGTCGAGGTCGCCGTTGCCATAGCCCACGTCGCCGACGACGGCGTAATGCCCGTCGCGGGTGATATCAATGCCATAGGGGCGGAAGCCGGTGCGTAAATCGCGCCCCGCCAGTTTGACGACGGGCACCGGACCCGAGGGGTCAATGTCGAGCATGGTAACCAGATTATCGCCGTCGCGCGACACAAGCGCATGTTTGCCATCGGGAGTAATCGCCACGGTGCCGAGGGCGGACGTCGCATTACCAATGGTCAGCGAGCCCATGGGTTGCACCTTGGGGCCAGCGAAACTGAAGATGGAAATGGTGCCATCGCCGCGGTTGGCGACTAACGCGAGCGTGCCCGCGCGGTTGAGGGCGAGGCCCGCCGGGCCTTTGCCGGTTGGCACAGTGGCTACTACGCGCGGCGGCGTGGTGGTCAAATCCACCACGGTCAGGCGGTTGTCTTCGGTCTGCTTCGTGGGGTCGGCGGGATCCACCTTCATGCAGGCGGTGACGAGCGCGAAATGTTCGTCGGGGGTGACAACCACGCTGAACGGCGGGCCGATGACGCTGCCGGGCACGCCTTCAATTTCCGAGATTAATTTAGGCGCGGCGCCGGACAAATCAATCACGGCGAGGGTGTCGGGCCCGGGATTTTTCAAGGGCGCGGGCGTGCCATTCACCAACTCGATGTGGCCGTCATTGGTGGCGACGGCGATGTCTGCGCGGGCCAGCGGCGTGAGTAAAAAGGGAACTAAAAACAGCAAACGGATTTTCATGGGGGTGGGCTATGACTAGCGAATCTGCTGGGCGCGGGCAAGCTCTCAGCGGCACGAGTGGTCTCACATTCTGAAGGGCGCAGCAAGACTGCGCCCCTACATTCGATCCAAGAAAATGTAGGGCTTGCGCTTGCGCAATGTCGATTGGGTTATTTCCCCGCCGTCGTATTTGGCGTGTCATCCTTCGGCACCAGAAAGGGGTCAATGGTCATGGTGCTGGAAAACCGCCGGTCGGGTTCAAAGCGCAATTCGATGAGGCGGGCCTCACTGGTCCATTTTTTGACGTCCTCGTCGCTGGTTGGGTTGGGCGAGATTTGACCCGTGGCATCCAGGGGCTGGCTGAAATCGAAATCGACTTCTCGCACAGTGTCATAGAAGACCGAAAAAAACGGCACCGGTTCCGTTCGATTGTTAGGCTGGTCGGAATTGGCCTCAATGCACTCCTGGGTGCGCGGATTGTATAGAAGGAAGACTTGAATCGTTTTGTCGTTGGGCGGCGCCGGCTCCAGCAGGTAATCAACCGGGCCATATTGCATGAAGAATAAAAAAAGGTGGTGCGTGTACTTGGAGCCCCGGCTCGGCGAAAGGTAAACGTCTTGGTTAAACCCACACTGAATATTTCCCTCCCGCCAATGGGCGTCATTGCGGGGCAGCACATCCGCCACTTTGACGAGGTGACCGCTCTCGCAATCCAGCACGCCCGACCAGTGTGCGGGTTCACTTTTCGCGCGGTTTAATTCCGCACCCGTCGGATAGGCCAGCGGCAGGGTGCTCGAATCATCGAAAGTTTTCCACGCCAGCCGCCCATAGCCCGCCGCGGCATAGACCGCCGGGGAGTAGATTAATCCGATATTGTCGCTCAGATTATCGAAAGTAGCCTGGTTGGGCCGGTCTTGGGTGTCCGGCCAGCTCAATGACGAATGCAATTTTCTGAGCAGCAGCACCGGGTCTTTCGACCGAGGTAGTGATTTATCGGCCAATTGCCCATAAATGGTGTACCCCACGCCGTCGGGATTATCCGTCGCAACTTTGACATTGGCGGTGGTGGTTACATTGGCCGACAAAGCTATCTCATTCGCCTGGAGGGGATTTTTATCATTGGCCTGGGCATGCCAAACCAGTTTCAGGTTGTCGTCCGGCGGATAGGTTAGGTTGTGACCGGAAAAAAACAGCGACCGGCAAAGCAGCGCGACGACGCCGGCCACGGCTAAGCCGCCGACGAGGGTTTTGGCACCGTGGAGCCGGGGCGCGCCGCCATACATCTGCCGGGCGAGCAGGAGCACGGTGGCCACGGCCAGGGTGAAGAAAACGAAATCCGTGCCTATTCCCAGCCAGCCCGGGTGAGGGGTGACAAAATCCCGAGTGACAAAATCCCGATTCAGCAAACCAAAGTGAACGAGAACGGCACATCCATTGCTGCCGGCGATGACAATGGCTACATACGTCAGCACGCCGGTGAACGTCCGCTGGAACAACAGCGCGGCGCTGGCGATGACGCTCATCCAGGCGGCCTCAATGAGCGCGGTTTCCACAAACCCGCGCACACATTCGCCCGCGTTGAAACCAAACCGGAGGCGCTCGAAAGTCTCGATGAGGCAGGGTACGAGGATGCCAAAAAAGCCGAGAAACAACAATTTGGCGCGGAGCATTTTTTGGCGCGCCACCGGTCGCGTGCGCCATAGGGCCTTTTCGTCAATCGGCGAATCAGCCTTGAGCACCAGCGAGACAATGTAGCCGAGCAAAATGGGGTTGAGATAGGTGACAATCATCAGGTAGGCCGGCAGCCAGTCCATAAACAGCTGATGAAAAGACCGCGCATCGGGT
>CAZCMU010000006.1:0-30431 GCA_964499725.1 uncultured Opitutales bacterium | reverse complement strand
GGCGTCGTTCACGCCGTCGCCGACCATGGCGACCACCCTACCCTTCTTTTTAAAGGCTTCAATCATCGCCACCTTGCCTTCGGGTTTCAGACCCGCGAGCACCTCGGCCAGGCCGAGCTGCTTGCCGACGGCTTCGGCGGTCTCGCGCCGGTCGCCGGTGAGCATGACGGTGTGCAGGCCCTCGGCCTTCAGCGCGGCGAGGACAGGGGCGGACTGGGTGCGGATTTGGTCGCGCAGCAGCAGGCGGCCCAGCAAATGTTCCGACACGAGCCAAACCTCCGCAAATTCCGGCGCGGGCAGGGGCAAGCCTTTGGCCCACCCCGCCAGCGGGCCCTGCTCGACCAATTCCCGGCGGCCGAGGACGCAGCGGGCGTTATCCACTTCGCCCTGCACGCCGGAACCGGTGAGGGCGCGGAATTTTTCAACGGCGCGCGGTTCGATGTTCCGGGCCAACCCGAAGCGGACGATGGCGCGGGCGATGGGGTGGTTGGCCTCTTTTTCGAGGGCCAGGGCGAGGGCGGTGACATCGTCTTCGCGACCGGGCGGGAAGCTTTCGACGGTTTCGACGACCAGTTCGCCAGTGGTGAGGGTGCCGGTTTTGTCGAGGGCGACGAGGTCCACGGAAGCGAGTTTTTCGAGTGCGGCACCGCCGCGAAAGAGGATGCCGCGCCGCGCACCCCAAGCGATGGCGGCGAGAATCGCGGAGGGAATGGAAATGACCAGCGCGCACGGACTGGCGACAACGAGGAGGGTCATCGCCCGGTAAAAGGCGGAATAGCCGTCCGCGCCATCGGCAAAGGCCGGGACGCGCAGGACCAGCCAGTTGAACAAGAACAACGCGGCGGAAGCGCCGATGATGCCGAGGGCGTAGGGCGTGCCGAACTTGTCCGTAAAGCGCTGGGCAGGGGCTTTGAGGTGCTGGGCTTCTTGAATGAGGCGGATGATTTTTTGCAGCGAGCTTTCGGCCGCCGGGGCCGTGGCGCAAAAACGGGCGGATCCCCACAAGTTGAGCGTGCCGGAGTAAACCGGGTCACCGGGCTGCTTTTCGACAGGTGTGGCCTCGCCGGTGAGGTTGGATTCATCGGCGGCGGTTTTGCCGGAGAGCATCTCGCCATCCACGGGAAAGAGGTCACCCTCACGGGCGAGGAGGATGTCACCGGGGCGCACGTCGTCCACGGGGATGGTTTCCTCGCCGCCGCCGGGTTTTTCGCGGCGGGCGGTTTTGGGCGTGGCCTTGAAGAGGGCGTCAATGGCGCGGCGGGTGCGGAACATGGCGAATTCCTCCAGCGCGCCCGAGGTGGAGAATAAAAACAACAACATCGCGCCCTCGCCAAAATGCCCGATGCAACTGGCCCCAATGGCCACGACGAGCATGAGGAAGTGGATATCCACCTCAAAATCGCGCAAGCCTTCAACCGAATCAATAACGGCATCCCAGCCGCCCGCGAACATAGCAGTGATATAGAGCGCCGGCCCGAGCCATGAGATGCCCGGCGCAACGTAGGGCGCGAGAAAGCCCGCCACCAAAAACACCCAGCAAGTGGCCGCGAGAGTCGCGAGGAATTTCCAGTCATCGCCAGTGCCACCATGGTGATGACCACCCTGGCCATGTCTATCTTCCGGGGTGGGCCAGGGGATCTCCCGCCATTTGCGAAAGTGGGTGGCGGTGGTGCAGAGAACGCCTTTTTCCAGCGTCATCTGGGCTTGGTCGCGGCGGACCTGCATGCCGGCGGGCAGGACATCGCGACCCGGCGCGGGGCCATGGAGAGCTTCGAGGGCGCGGAGGGTTTCCGCCAACCGGGTGCGGAGGCGGGCCTCGTCCACCGGGCCAAGGGTTGCAATGGCGATGCGGCGTTTGCCGGGTTCGATGAGCAGGGCTTCGACGTTTTCCTGGCTTTGCAAAAACGCGGCCAGCCCGGAGACCCAGGAATCATCAACCGAGTGATGGGCGGTGGCGGCAGGCATGGTGGAGGGGGATTTATTTAGAATAATTCTAAACTAGGGTCAAGCTTTCGGTGGCCGCGCCAGGGCAAAAGCCACTCCCGTAACAATCATATCCGCAAAGCTGCCTTTACTTTCCCCCCGAAAAGATTTATAAATGAAAACTGTCCTGCGCCCGGCAACCGACTCCGCCTTACTTCCTCAGAAGGCGCCTTTTTTCGCCTCTCCCCCACCCACCTACATGGCTGACACGCCCACTTTATCCTTCCGGGCCTACGGACAAACGGACCTCGGCTTGATGCGCGAGCGCAACGAGGACGCCTTTCTGGCGCTGCCCAAACAGGGCTTTTTTGCGGTGGCGGACGGCCTGGGCGGCCTGCCGGAAGGCGCACTGGCCAGCTCACTGGCCATTCAATGTCTGCAAAAATGGTTCGAAGCGCCCAGCCGCAATGGCAAGGCAGATTTGCGCAGCCTCTTCAACCTCGCCAATGCGCGGGTTTACGACGAAGGGCGCGTGGTGAGCTCCGAGATTGGGATTGGCACGACGCTGACCGCCTTTCGCATCCATCGCGGGCAAATGGACATCGCGCACGTAGGCGATAGCGGCCTGTACCTGTTCCGCAAGGGCGAACCCGCCCGCAAACTCACCACCGACCACACGATGGCGGAGGAAATGCGCGCGCGGCTGGCCCCAGGTGACAATATGTATATTCCCGACTATTATAACCATACGCTGACCCGCTGCATCGGCCAGGCGGGCGAAGTGGACACCGACATTTTAGCCGCAGCGGTGAAAGCGGGCGACCGGCTGCTGCTGTACACCGACGGCGTGACCAAGGTTTTTGAGGAAAAGGAAATTGCCGAAACCGCCTGGGAGCACGATACGCCGGAAGAGTTGGTTGAACACATCATTAAGGTGGGCAACGAGCGCGGCGGCCCGGACAATATTACGGCGGTGGCGATTTATTTGTGATGGCTGCGTCCCCGCCCCGGCGATTTCTGCTGGCGACCCTCGGTTCGACGGGCGATGTTAATCCGTTTCTTGCGCTGGGGGTGGCCCTGCGGGCGGCGGGACACGGGGTGACGCTTCTGGCCGACCCGCGCTACCGGGACGCCGCGACACGGGCCCAGATTGATTTTGTGCCAGTGCCGCAAACCGGAGTCGCACCCGATTTGAGCGAGATGATATCGCGCATGCTGGAAACCCCAAACCGCCTCGAACAATTGGAGGCGCTCTACGCGGGCCTGACACCCGTGTTCGGCGAATTGCTCGATCAAGCGCAGGCAAGGCTGCGGGACCATGATGTGTTGGTGAGTTCCTATCTTTTTCCGTTTTTGAAAAACGCCGCGCGGGCCGCGGACAAAAAATGCGCCGTGCTGGTGTTTTGCCCGAACAATGTGCCTTTTGCCGACCAAGGGCCGGAAGACGCGCCAATTGCGCCAAGCTGGGCGCCCAAATTTTTGCGCCAATTGCACCATCGCGTTGGCTGGACCGTCGGCCAAAGGCTGCTCGATGGCGTGGTCGCGCGCCACGCGGGGCCGGAGTTGCAAAAGCGCGGATTGGGGCCGTTCCATGGTTTTCTCCGCGATCCGGCAGACCGGGCGCTGGTGACGGTTTCGGAAAAGCTGTTTCCACCGCCCGGGCCGCTGCCGAAAAAATATGTTCACACGGGATTTTTGCGCTGGCAGCCGGCCCCTGACGAGCAGGCGGCGGCGGATTTGGCGCGGGTGGCCGCTTTAGAACAACATGGCGTGCCGCTACCTGTGCTGACGCTGGGCAGCATGGCGCCGGCGGATGGCGCGGCGCTATTTGCGCGCCTGCTCGCGACCTGGCCGCGCGGCGCGCCGCTGGTCGTCCAATCGGGCGGAATTCAATGGCCGGGTGATGCCACTCGGCCCGAGGTTATGGTCATCGGCCCCGCGCCGCATGAGAGCTTGTTTGAACGCGCCACGCTGGTGATTCACCACGGCGGCGCGGGCACCACGGCGGCGGCGCTGCATGCGGGGCGGCCGCAAATTATCATTCCGCATTTGGGCGACCAGATGTACTGGGCAAGGACGGCGCAGGAACTTGGCGTAGCAAGAGTTTTGCAGCGAGATTCGTGGCCGGAAATGTTGGCTGAGGAAACTGCCGAGGTGCTGCAAGACCTTTCCCTGGCGCGCCAGGCCATGGAATGTGCGGTGGTTATTCGCGCGGAGAATGGCGCGGGGAATGCGGTAAGAGAATTGGAAAATTTATAACTGGGCATTCAACTGAATGCCCACCGGGCAGTGGTCGGAGCCCGTAACGTCGTGCCAGATGAAGGCGTCGCGGACTTTTTTGACGAGGGGTTGGGAGACCAGGAAGTAATCAATGCGCCACCCGATGTTGCGGGCACGGGCGTTCATCCGGTAAGTCCACCAGGAATAGTGCCCCGGCTCGCCGGGATGGCGTTGGCGGAAAACGTCCACAAAGCCCGCGTCGAGCAAAGTGGAAAAACCGGCGCGTTCCTCGTCGGTGAAGCCGGCGTTGCGGCGATTGGAGGCGGGGTTGGCGAGGTCAATTTCCTCGTGGGCGACATTGAAGTCGCCGCAAACCACAACGGGTTTTTCCTGCGCGAGTTCATGGAGAAATCCGCACAGGGCCGGGTCCCACTCTGTTTGGCGGTAGGGCAGGCGCACCAGCTCGCGGCGGGAGTTGGGCACGTAAACATTGACAAGCCAGCAACCGGCAAATTCGGCGGCAAGGAGGCGGCCTTCATCGGGATGCTTATGCGGCTGGGGGAAATCGCGCAGGACGCGACGCGGCTTGACGCGGGACAAGATGGCCGTGCCCGAGTAACCCGGCTTCGCGGCGTGATGCCAAAACTGGTGCTCAAACGGCAGCGACAGCGCGGGCAAGTGCTCGGCGGAGATTTTTATCTCTTGCAGGCACAGGACATCCGGCGCGCGTTGCTCAACGACCGACAGCAATCCTTTGCCCAAGGCCGAGCGCACGCCGTTGACATTCCAGGAAACCAAGGTGCGCATTTAACCCAGTTTCACCGTTTGAAATTTTCTCTTCAAGAGCATTTTGGCCAGCTGAAAGGTTTGGGCGGGATTGGCGGAAGGATTCGGCGGCCCGTAGCGCAGGGCGAGGAGTTCACCCCGCACCTGGTTCCACTGCGTGCGCTCGGATGGCGGCAAATCCGCCGAGTGCGCGAGCCAGACGGGCTCAAAACGCCGCAGCCAGCGACCGGCGCCGAGCCGCACCGGCGACAATCGATTCATCCGCACCAACCAATGATTTCCAGACAGACGAAGCCACGCGTTGCGCAAGGCGGCGGCGCGCCACCAAATGAGAACAACCGCGGCCAACGACGAACCCAGGAGAAAGTAATGGGTGCCGGACATAAACTCCAGGAGCCCGGCCTTAACGGATTGCCAGGAATCCGTGAACCATTTTTTTAAATTCTGCGCCTGGGTCCGGCTATATTGTTCCACCGAATCCACGAGTTGCGCCTGGTCGGTTTGGTCGAAATTGATGACCCGGCGGTACCAAATCATGCGCAGGCTGTCCAAATATGCGCTCCAGCCGCTCGCGGCGACGATGCCGCCGCCCGACGACCCGGCGGTCATATCCGCCAGCAGGGTATCCCCGCCCCCCGTGGGGTCGACGCGCAACCAGCGATTTTTGCCGTCAAATACTTCCGCCCAGGCATGCGCGTAGCCCTGGCGCACGGAATAGTAATTTTCCATTGAATTATAAACCGCGCCCCGGTAGCCAGCCACGACCCGCGCGGGATATCCGGCGTCCCGCGCCAGCAAAACAAAGGAGCCAGCAAAATACTCGCACCAACCCGGGCTATTGGGCGTGTTCAGCCACCGCACCAGCAGGTCGTGGGCTTTCCCGCCCTTGCCGGTCAAATCCGCGCTCATGGATGGCGGATGATTCCGGCGCAGGTAGTCAACTGTGGCGTTGATAAAATCGTTGACGGACAGGTTCGTCTGGCTGCCTTTGATTTTCTTGACGAGGTCATCGAGGATGGCGCGGTCGTCCGAATTTTCCGGCAAACTGAAATAGGTGTAGGGATAACGCAGCCCGGCCTTTTGCGTGCGCATGACATCAACGACGGAGAGAGTCAAGTTTGGCGCCGTATCACTGGCGGTCGCCGGCATCACATCGTCCATGGCCATATTCTCGATTTCATAGCCCAAAACTTTGGGCGACGTCTGTTCAATGCGGTAAACCTGCGTGTCTTCACGCGGTAAAAATGACTGCGTGGAACTGAAGGTCAGATTGTCAAAAGTTCCCAAAATCGGGAGATACTCGCTGACATTACCTTCCAGGTAGAATTTCCAGACTCCGGCAATGGGCGCGGTGTCCGTCCGGTGCGGGCGCAGCGCTTTGCTGTCCGGCTCGGGGTAATGGACCAGGCGCCGGAATTCCGAAGGCTTCTGGCCAGCAGTCGTCTGTTTGAACCCATTGTCACGATAATCATCGAGGATAATCATGCGCCAGTACGGCGTCGAGGTAAGTTTGAAGTCTGGCGGCGCATCCACGCGGAAAGCGATGGTGTCGTCCGGATCGATGGACCATTTTTCGTTGTATTGGATGTCGCCACGAAAACCCGCCACGCCCTTGACGCTGGCAAAACTGAAGGATTGCTCAAACTGGTAACGCGGCATGGCCACGAAAATCACGGTGCCGACAAGCACCAGGCCGGTGAAGAGCGCGGCGGCTTGCAACACTTGGCGCAGGTCCACCGCCTGCCAGACCCGGCTGGCAAAATGCCGCCAGCGGAAATGCGCCCAGTCGTCCCGCGTCAAGGCGCGACCGGCGTCGCGTTGCAGCAAATTCATCACGAACAGCATCGCCATGGTCACGACCGTGAAGAGTAAAATTTGCAGGCCAAAGAGCAGGTCGAGCGTCAACACACCGGACAAAACAATGATGAACAGGCAAAGCAGGATGAGCTGCCAGTCTTCGCGCAACCGGCGGTACTGCAGCCCGCGCGAAAGCGTCAGGAGAGAGATCATCAGCACCAGCCCGGAAAGAACATCGAAGTGCGTGGCGAGAATCTCGGCAAGCAGGGCCGTGGCGCCCAAAATCAGCGACCAACGGCGGATCCAGACCGGAATATGACCCGGCCAGGCCGGCCAGACAAACGCGGAGGCGGCCGTCACAAAAAAAGCCGTGCGCCAGGCGATGCCGCCGATGTCCAGGCCAAACAACGTCCAAAAGGCCAGGAGCACAAGCACCAGGCCGAGCAGCCAGCGAAGCTGGTGCAATTCGTCGCGGTTAAGCCGCGCCCGCGAGTTGGCCGCCCAAATAGGCATGGACTTGATGCCGGTTGCCCGGCTGAAAGGTGATAATTTCGGATCCGGACGGCGTGCGGCCGGGGAGATGATCGACCGGCTCCAGCCGCGCGAGGCGGTCGAGCACGGCCTGCAAATCAACCAGCCGGAGGATGGGCTGGGTCGGTCCGTCCTGCACGGTCACCGCACGCAACTTGCCCGCGGTGTATAAATCTTCGGCCAGGCTCGCGGCAAAACTGCACAGGCGCTCGAATTGGACGGAGTCGGGCCAGCGCGCCTGGGTGGCTTCGATGACTAAATGATAACCGCTCTGCTGCTCCTCGCCGGTCTGACGCACCACGAGTTCGCGCAGGCGGGCGGTAGCCTTCCAATGCACGAGGCGCGGAGCGTCGCCGGGTCGGTAAGGTCGCAAGCTGAGCAAGTCCGCCCCGGAGCCGGGCCGGCGCTGGCTGTCACCGGCCTGGCGGGGCTGGCGGCTGGCCGGGGGTTGAAATTCATATTCCACGCGGGCCGGCCAAACCCACACTTCCTGACGGAGGCTCCCACCCGCCATCTTGCGCAAAAAACCAAAGGGGAACTGCGATTCGACTGCGGAAACCTCGACCGCCTCCAAGCCGCGGGCCTGGGGATTAAACAGCCAGGAGAGTTTGATTTCGCTGCCGGCATTCAGGCGGTCAGGCAAGTGTTGAGGTTCAATGGGACCCAGACGCTGAGTGCGGGCGTGGAAAAGCAGGCTGTAGGTTGGCGTGATCTTTTTGTCGTTAGCCAACTCCAAGCGCATGGGGCCCGGCTCGCCGGCACGCCAATGGGCGGGCAAGCGCATGCGCCAGCGAATGCCGCGAAAATTAACCCACGAAAGCAGCCCGCTAAGCACCAAAGTTGAAAGCAGCAACGAGAGTGCCATGAAGAGCACGTTGTTGGCGTTGTTGTAGGCGGCAAGGCCGATGCCGAACGCCACCACCACCAGCACGGCGCCAGCGCGAGTGAGCCGCGTGCGCTGCGTATCCTGCGGTAAGACCAGATGCCACAACACCCGCCAGGCGTGTTCCGCCCAGCCGCGCCGATTGGCCGGTTCGCCGACATCGGTCCATTCCCCGGGATGGGGCGCGGACGCAAGACTGACGGTCGAAGAAATGCTCATGGGAGCCCACTTAAACCGGCACGGAAATTTTGTCCAAAATCTGCGCCAGCCAGCCTTCGGCGAGGCGGCGTTCCTCCAGCGCATCAGCCGTGGTGCGTTTTAGGCCGAGCCGGTGCACGCACACGGCTTTGACGACCTGCTGCACATCCGCCGGGATGACAAAAGCCCGCCCGTCACACAACGCCGCGGCCTGGGCCGCAAGTTTGAGCGCCAGCGAGCCGCGCGTCGAGATGCCGGCCTGGAATTCCGCCTCGGTGCGCGTGGCGGTGACGATTTTTAAAATATATTCCAACACGGTATCTTCCACATAGACCTGCGGTGTAAATTGCTGGATGTCCATAATTTCGGCCTGCGTGGCGACCGGGGAGAGTTCGAGCAAGTCGTAGGAGCGCCGGGTGGTGGCGGACTGCAGGATGCTCATTTCCGCGGCCAAAGAGGGATACCCCATTTGCAGGCGCATGAAAAAACGGTCCATCTGGCTCTCGGGCAGCGGGAACGTGCCTTCGTAGTCGGTGGGGTTCTGCGTGGCAAACACCATGAAAGGGTGGCCCACCGGATAAGTTTGCCCGTCCATGGACACCTTGCCGCGGTCCATGACCTCCAGCAGGCTCGACTGCGTTTTGGGCGTGGTGCGGTTGATTTCGTCCGCGAGGACGATGTTCGCGAACAACGGGCCTTTTTTAAACACGAACTCCTTCAGGTTCTCGTCATAAATCGAGACGCCCAACACGTCACTGGGCAGCAAATCACTGGTGAACTGGATGCGGGAAAACTGGCAGTCAATGGAACGCGCCAGGCAGTAGGCCAGCGTCGTTTTGCCCAGGCCGGGCAAATCCTCTAGTAGGAGGTGGCCGCCGGCGACGAGGGTGATGAGCACCTGGTCAATAACGTCGTCCTTGCCGAGGATGACCCGGCCGATGTTTTCTTTGATGCGCTGCAAGGTCTCGCGAATGCGGGGCGCGGGGATGGGTTTGGCCGGAACAGGATTCATGGATTATGAGAAAAGCTATACATGAAAATATCGCATAAACCATGCGACTGCAAGGCTGCAAGGGAGGAAACGACATGGCTCCCGAAATCATTAACCCCGAAAAAGCACGTTGCCATCAGTTCCATCCAGTCCAGAAACATGATTGCTTCGAGGCGAGCTTGGTTGATGGCGGCATCAACTCACTTTGAAATTGAACATCATGCCGGATTCGAGGTGTTCGGCGATGTGGCAATGGGCCATCCAGATGCCGGGATTTTCCATGTCCACCAGAATCTCGACGGTGTCTCCTTTTTGGATGAGCACGGTATCTTTCCAGACCAGGTTGTCGTTTTTCACGCCGTTAGTGGAGAGGACGAGGAATCGCTGACCGTGAAAGTGGATGGGGTGCTGCATGGGGTGCATGGAGGTCGGGTCGTTAAAGATTCTAATTTTCACCGCGTCGCCGACTTTGAATTGCCAGTCAATGTCCATGCCGGATTTCCCGGTGGCCTTATCCACGATCTTCCATTTGACAGTATCGGCGGTGGCCATCTGGTTCATCATGGCCATCGAGTCTTCCCATTCAATTTTATCGCCCCCGCCTTGGGCGGTCGCGGCGCCACTGGCCGTACTGCCCATCATGCCTCCGCCCATGCTTCCCATTTTCATACCGCCCATAGCCATGCCGCCCATGTTCATGCCGCCCATTCCATTCATCTCCATGGTCAGCACGAGGCTTTTGTCGGCCGGCTTGTCGAAATCGGGGCGGAACTTGGCGATGCTGGCGGTGACGTCGCGGTTGACGCGCAATTGCTGAAATTGGGCAGCATAGGAAACGACGGCCTTGTCGGCCGAGACGTTGATGGTTCCCATGGTGTAGGTTTTCTGCGGCGTTTTGTGTTGCAACAGAAAGGCACCGGGGGTGTCGAAAAGGACATCCACGATGGCGCGTTCGGATGGGGCGAGGAGTACGCTGTCCACGTAAACTTCGCGTTCGTAGCGACCGTTGTCGCCACCCACGCGTTTAATTTTCGCGCCGGGGATGACAAGGTTAAAGACGCGGGTGTTGGCGGCGTTGGTGAAGTAGAAGCGGACGACTTCGCCTTGCCTGACGGCGAGGGTATAATGGTCGGAGCCATTCGCGAGCATCGTGTTGCCGAAGCGGCCCATGAGGGCATGGTCGGCTATGGGACCGAACGGTGCGACATCGCCGTTTTCGAGCAGAATATCGTCCACGATGAGCGGGACCTCCTGGTTTACCGGCGACCAGAAGTCGGGGCTGCCGGGAGTAACGAGGTAGTTGCCGTAGAGGCCAAGTTCCTGAGTGTAGTCTTCGCGCACGTGGGGGTGATACCAATAGATGCCTTCGTCGGGGAATTTGATTTGGTAATCGAAGGATTCACCGACACCGACGACTTTTTGCATGGCATTGGGAACGCCATCGAAAGCATTGTCGAGGCGGACGCCGTGAGAATGAAGCGTGGTGGCCACATCCGTGTGGTTGGTGAAATGGATGGTGATTTCAGCGCCCTTGGCCACCTTGATGGTCGGGCCGGGAATGGAGTCGTTATAGGCCAGCATTTTGACTTCGTGGCCCGCGAAGGTTTTCCGCACGATGCTGGCAGTAAGGTTAAACGTGTCGCCATTTTTGAGTTCGACTATTTTGGGCGCGGCGGCTTCGCTAATTGGCGCTGGATTAGCCGGGATCGAATCGGCGGCGAGCATTAACGAGCCTGGAACCAGAATCACCGCTAATAATCCGGTTATAATGCCTTTCAGGAATTTTTTCGTGGTCATTTTTGAATTTTAACCTTCAGTCCCAGCCCCAGCAACCCAGAACAAGCGATTTCAGCCACTTGGCCCCCGGGAACCCACCCTTGATTTAGGGGTTTACAGAACGAGATAATTGCCGCATATTAGTACGATGAGCTTATTCCACCCAGCCTTGGCCTTCCTGAACCTGAGCAGCGGAGACATCATTTTGGTGATGTTCCTGTGTTTGCTGATGTTTGGATCGAAAAAGCTGCCCGAGCTGGCCAAGGCCTTTGGCCAGTCCATGCGCGAATTCAAGAAAGCGGCCAACGAGGTCGAAGACAACTTCCGCACCGCGGTGCAGGAGGAAGACCGCAAGAAGACCCTCCCGCCCCCGCCCACGCCCGCCCCTCCAGCACAACCGCCGCCTCCGGAATCCTGGCCGCCGAAAAATCCCTGAATTGGGCGGATTGCGGCGGTGATTATGATGGCGCGTCCATACCGCCGGGGCCGATTGCCACGCCAGGCGTGGATGTTGTCCAGCACGACCTTTTTTAAGTCAAAGATACTGTTGATGGGTGCCGCATTACAATTGCTGCGCGCTGGCCGCGCCCGGGTCTGGATCGCCCTTGTCACCCGCTGGGCGATATTGCTGGCGGCTATTGGCGGCCTGACCCCGGCCCGGGCCCAAGTTCGTTTTTGGACCGACACGGACGGGCACCATTACGAGGCGACCATCATCAGCCTCTACCATGACCAGGCGACTTTCCGGCATCCGGACGGACGGACCTTTACCATCGCCTTGGGCGACTTGGCGCCGAACGACCAGGCGATTGTGCGTGAATGGCTGGTCAAGCAACCCCTCGGCCAAGGTGAAAGTCCGCCGCCGACGATGACCTTGTCGCATTACGGGCGGGAATTCCTGCTCGATGAGCCGCGCGTGCTGCGCCTGCGCTCGCTGGCTGACGAAGGCTATATGAGTTCCTATCTGGGCATTCCCCTCACCCTGCGGGACCAAATGAGCGGCGCCCTCGATTTCGTGAATGTGTATTTCTACGACGACGAACGCCGGCAAATTCCGTTTCCCCTGCCCCCGCCGGGCAGCCCCATCATGATTCAGGATGGCGTGACCACGCGCTTCATCAAGCCCGCGGAAGTCAAACCCGGGCTCACCTATATGGTGCTGATCCCCATCCGCGACCCGGCCATTCACGAAGCCGCGTATGACTTGGTCGTGGCGGGCAACAGCCTGCAGGCCGTGGCCACGGTTTTTCCCCAAGGCTCGTGGCGCGACTTTGACTTTCCCGAGCATGACTTGATTGCCATTGACAAGTATGCCGATTACTCCGGCCAGGAACTCTACACGGACAAAGTGCCCGCGGACTTGTTTGAAATCACCGAAGTAGCCCGGTTAAAGCCCACCGACGGGAGTTCCAGCCCCGAGCGCGACTATTTCCGTCTCTCGGTGCGCATTCTCCAGCCTTTTCCGGCGGTGGCGCTAGCCGGCCGCTGGTATGCGTTCGACAAGAGCGGCAAGCTTCTCCATGCGGAGGACCTGCCGCCGTATGCCCAGCCCAACCGCAAGGACGGCCTGTTTGTCATCAGCCAGACCGGCACGGGACCCGCCGATATCAGCGAAGCCATTATCCCCAGCGAGAATGACACCCTCCAGTTGCCGGGCGCCGCATGGTGGGACAAGGCCGAAGTCAACAGCATCGCGTTTGTGTTTGGGACCGAAACGAAAAAGGTCGCCCGGCTTTTTTCCAAATCCAGCAAGAGCATGCTCTTGCCGATACCGGACGTGGAAGCGCTGATTGGCGCCCAGCCGGCGGTACAAACAGATATTCCTGTCCGCACTTACTAAAATTGGCTAGGATGGACGCGTGAATAGAAAATCCAAGAATTTCTTTTTTGGCGTCCTCGGCTCACTTTTGCTGCCGGGCGCGAAAGTGAGTGCTCAAAGCACCCCGGTCACAGAAGGCCTGCCTGCAGCACCCATGCCGATGGTAATAAAATTGAGCGCGGAGCAAATTGCGGCGTTCCGCAGCTATCTCGTCCAAGAGCAAAAGCAAACGGGCCTGCCGGGCGTGGCCGTCGTGCTGGTGCAGCCGGGACAAACCTTGCTGGCGGAAGGACTCGGCGTGCGCCAGGCGGGCGGCAGGCTGCCCGTCACGGCAGACACGCGTTTTGCACTCGGCCCGGCCACACAGGCCGTGAATTCCCTGCTGCTGGCGCGGCTGGCCGAAGAAGACATACTTTCGCTCGACATGGCCGCCACGCGCGGCTGGGACGAGTTCCGGCTCGCTGACCCGGTGGCCACGCCCAAAGTCACGCTGCGCCACCTGCTCGGCATGACCGCTGGCGTGCCGAGCGGCGCGGATGGTTTTGTCGGCAGTGGCAACTCCAAGCCCACCGAACTTTTTACCGTGCTCGGACAAATCCCAGTCACGGCCCAGCCGGGGCGCGAGTTCGCGTATAGCGATGCCAGCGTGGCCGCAGTGGGTTACCTTGCCGTGTACGCGGCCAATCATCACCGCGAGCCGGTCCTGGGGCTGGCCACCGGCTATGCCACGCTGGCCAAGGAACAATTGTTTGACCCGCTCGGCATGAAAGACGCCACGTTTGCGGCGACCGATGACGACGCGACCGGCCATACCCGCGATGAGCAAGGCGCGTGGAAGGTTGCTGCGACCAAACCGGATACTGGCGGAGCCTTGCGCCCGGCCCTGGGCCTGCGTGCTTCGGCGAACGATGTGGCGGCGTGGCTGCAGGTGGAAATTTCCAATGGACTCGGCGCGGATGGCAAGAGCTTCGTACTCCCCGATGTACTGGAGGAACGCTGGCGACTGCCAAGCAGCGATGACAAGCGCGACTACGCCCTGGGTTGGGCGACGCAACGTTACCGCGGGATAGAAATCATAACCCGCCAGGGTGAACACGATAATCAGGCCGAACTGGTCGCCATCATTCCGCAATACCGCACGGCCTTTGCGCTCTTAACCAACGGCAGCGGCAAGGATACGGCGGTGTTTTTACAAGATGCCTTGCTGAATTTAGCCGACCTGTTGAGAGAAACAGCGGCGGGGCAGCAGTAAAAATTTTATTTTCTGCCGCTCTTAGCCGCTGGTTTTTCCGCCGTCGTTTCGGCGGCCATTTCCAGCGTGTCCTTCTTGGCATCCACGGTGAAGCGTACAGTCTGGCCGTCGCGGACGTCGCCGGCGATGAGGGCGCGGGCGAGGCGCGTCTCCACTTGTTTTTGCAAGAAGCGCCGGAGGGGCCGCGCGCCGTAAACGGGGTCGTAGCCTTTTTCTGCCGCCCACTTTTTTGCGGAGTCGGCAAACTCGATGCTGACGCGCCGGTCGGCCAGGCGTTTGTTCAAATCGGCGAGCAGGAGATCCACGATCTTCGTGATTTCTTCCAACGACAGTGGCTTGAATAAAATCGTGTCGTCAATGCGGTTCAAAAATTCCGGACGGAACGCACCACGCAATTCGGTCATCACGCTTTCGCGCACGCTCTCGGGAATTTCGTCGCCGCGCACGCCTTCGAGCAGGAAGCGCGAGCCAACGTTGGAAGTCATGATGATGACGGTGTTCTTGAAATCCACCACCCGGCCCTGGCTGTCGGTCAGGCGGCCATCGTCCAAAATTTGCAGTAGGGCGTTGAATACATCCGGGTGCGCCTTTTCGATTTCATCGAAGAGCACGACACTGTAGGGCTTGCGCCGCACCGCCTCGGTGAGCTGGCCACCTTCTTCAAAACCGACATACCCCGGCGGCGCGCCGATGAGCCGCGCGACGGAGTGCTTTTCCATGTATTCGCTCATGTCGAGGCGCACAAGGTTGTCCTCGCGGTCGAACAGGGCCGACGCGAGCGTTTTGGCGAGTTCCGTTTTCCCGACACCGGTCGGGCCCAAAAATAAAAATGAACCAATGGGCCGCCGGGGATCCTTGATGCCCGAGCGAGCACGCAAAACGGCTTCGGCCACAAGTGTCACAGCTTCGTCCTGGCCGACGACGCGTTCGTGCAGCACGTCTTCGAGGCGCAGGAGTTTTTCCTTCTCGCCTTCGAGCAGGCGCGTGACGGGTACGCCCGTCCAGCGCGAGACGATTTGGGCGATTTCCTCAGCGGTGACCTGTTCTTTGAAAAGGGTGTTTTTGCCTTCGATCTTTTCCAGGCGAGCGAGTTCCGCCTCAAGTTTGGGGATCGTGCCGTGGCGCAACTCGGCCAGTTTGTTCAAGTCGTAGGCGCGCTCGGCGGCTTCCATGGCGCGGCGGGCGGCTTCGAGTTCCTCGCGCACTTTTTGCACGCGACTGCGCTCGGCCTTTTCCGTATCCCAACGTGCGCGCAAAGCAGAGGCTTCGGAACGCAGGCCGGCCAATTCCTTGCGCAAGGCGTCAAGCCGGCGTTTCGAAGATTCGTCCTTTTCGTTTTTGAGCGCGGCTTCTTCGATTTCGAGCTGGAGGACGCGGCGCGAAAGCTCGTCCAATTCCTGCGGCATGGAATCCATGTCGGTGCGGATCATGGCGCAGGCTTCGTCCATGAGATCAATGGCCTTGTCGGGGAGGAAGCGGTCGGCAATGTAGCGGTGCGAGAGGACAGCGGCCTCGACGAGCGCGTTGTCGGTAATGCGCACGCCATGGTGCAGCTCGAAGCGCTCCTTGATGCCGCGGAGGATGGAAATGGTGTCCTCGACGCTCGGCTGGTCCACCATCACCGGCTGAAAGCGGCGTTCGAGCGCGGCGTCTTTTTCGATGTGCTGGCGGTATTCGTCGAGGGTGGTCGCGCCGATGCAGTGCAATTCGCCACGCGCAAGCATGGGCTTGAGCATGTTGCCGGCGTCCATCGCGCCCTCGGCCTTGCCCGTGCCGACGATGGTGTGCAGCTCGTCAATGAAGAGGATAATGCGGCCCTCGGAATTTTTGACCTCGGCGAGCACGGCTTTCAAACGCTCCTCGAATTCGCCGCGGTACTTCGCGCCGGCGAGCAGCGAACCCATGTCGAGGGAGAAAATGGTTTTGTCCTTAAGGCCCTCGGGCACGTCGCCCCGCACGATGCGCTGCGCGAGGCCCTCGACAATGGCGGTCTTGCCCACGCCCGGCTCGCCGATGAGCACGGGGTTGTTCTTGGTCTTGCGCGAGAGAATGCGCACGACGCGGCGGATTTCCGCATCGCGCCCGATGACGGGATCGAGCTTGCCCTTCTTGACTTGCTCGACGAGATCAATGCCGTATTTGCCGAGGGCGTCGTAAGTGGCCTCGGGATTTTGCGACGTGACGCGCTGGTTGCCGCGCACGGACTTGAGGGCCTCGAGAATTTTGTCTTTCGCCAGGTCGAAGCTTTTTAAAAATTTGCCGAACTCCGCCGAACCCGGCGCCTCTACCAAGCCGAGGAATAAATGCTCGACGGAAATGTATTCGTCTTTCAGGCGCTTCGCGGCGGCCTCGGCCTTGGTGATGGCGTCCTGAAACGCCTGGGTAATGTAGATTTGGCCGGCGGCGGCGGGGCCGGAAACGCTGGGCAATTTGCCCAATTCGCGTTCGAGCGCGAGTTCAACGGCATTGGGCGAGACCTCGAGTTTTTGGAGCAGCGCCGGCACCACCCCGCTCTCTTGATGCAAAAGCGCAGAAAGTAAATGCCAGTTGTCCACCTGTTGATGCGAGCGGCGGCGCGCCTCGGCCTGCGCTTCCAAAACGGCTTCACGGGCTTTCTCGGTGAACTTGTTGAGGTCGAGGTTCATCTGGTTATTGGTGCATAAATCGTACCCCGATTAGCCGATAATCAATCGTCGGCAAATATAATCTTTAATCCAGCATTATCAATGGGTTGCTGGGGTCGGTGCTAGGGGCGAGAGACTTAGGCACTGCGCCAAAGTGTGCCAAAAGGGCACTTTAGCCATTAAATCGATTCAATTAGCTCAGCTAAACTGGAAGTCGGCGTGGAGCATTGGGTACCGACGCAAAGTTGCAGGCCGTCGGGCTGGGCGGGGTCGGTGGCGGCAATGATAAACAAGGGGCGATAGGGTTTGGCGGAGAGAGCGGCGCGGAGGGCGCCCCAATCGCAGGGGCCTTTGACTTTTAAGACGGCGATACCGACAGCGTCCCAAGTGAACGCGGCGAGCGCATGGGGTACGCCCATCGGCGAGCGGGCGGCGAGGCCCGTGTAGCATTTTTTCAAATCGGCCAGTTCGGCGGCATAGGCGTTTTCGCCGGTGAGCGCATGGAGGCCGGCCAGCACGTGTGCGAGCGCGGCGTGGCCGCTGGGCAGCGCGTTGTCCCACCATTCTTTTTTGCGCACGGGAAGTTGTTCGTGGTCGTCGGCGGTGAAAAAATAGCCCAGTTCGCGGGGATCGCGGAAATGGGCGCGGAGCGTTTCGACCAAGGCACGGGCGCGTGCGACATTTTGCTCGAGCAAGGTTGAGCCGGGCTCGGCCCAATCGGCATAGGCCGCGAGACCTAGGAGTGCCTCGGCAAAAAAGGCGTAATCGTCGAAAAAGGCGGCGGCTAGTTTCGAGTCGGGAGTTTCGGGTTTCGGGTTTTTGCCACCAACGTCGGTGTCGTAAAAAACGGCGCGGAGACGGCGATGACCGTCTGGACCGGCGAAGCTGAGATTGGTCCACAGCCAATCGGCGCATTGTTGGGCGGCGGTGAACCATTCTTTCTTGCCAAGGGCGAACGCGGCCTCGGCCAGACCGCGGATAACGAGCGCGTTCCACGCGAGGAGAACTTTCGTATCTCGTCCGGGTTGAGTTCGTTGCTGGCGGGCGGCGAGCAATTTTTTGCGTAGGGGCGCGAGTTTGGCGCGCACCGAAAAATCCGCCTCGACCAGCGCGGGGTTCGACGTGGCGTTTTCGAAATTGCCGCTGTCGGTGATGTTGTAAGCAGTGCAAATGGCTTTGGCGTCCTCATCGCCGAGAACTTCGCGAATCTGTTCCGGAGTCCAGACATAGAATGCGCCTTCGTGGCCGCCGCTGTCGGCATCGAGTGCGGAATAAAACGGCCCGTCGGGGTGGCGCATTTCGCGGAATAGCCAGCCGACAGTCTCTTCGCACACGGCGGCATAGAGCGGATTTTGGTAACGCCGGTGCGCTTTGGCGAAAAAGTTGAGCAGGAGGGCGTTGTCGTAAAGCATTTTTTCGAAATGCGGGATGAGCCATTGCCCATCCACACTGTACCGGCAAAAGCCACCGCCGAATTGATCAAAGAGACCGCCGTGGGCCATGGCGCGCGCGGTGATGTTTACGACATCGTCAATCCGCTGGATGAGACCACGCACACTCTCCGCCCCCGCGGTAGCGCGCACCGCCAGGAAGAAATCGAGCGTCATCGCGGGCGGAAATTTGGGCGCGCCGCCAAAGCCGCCCCAGGTGTCGTCATGCAGCGGGCTGATGGCCTGGACCGCCGCGAGGAGGACGCGGTTGTCCCACTTGGATTGCGCGCTGGCGCCCAGGGGAGCGTTGGCATGGGCGAGGTTTTTAACGATATTATCGGCATTCTCCGCCAACTCTTTGCGGCTCTTGGCGTAATAGTCGGCCACGCGCATGAGCAACTGCGGCCAGGGAATGATGCCGCGGTTGTTGTCGCCGGGCGGGAAATACGTGCCGCCAAAAAAAGGCCGGCCATCAGGCAGGCAAAAGACATTGAGCGGCCAGCCGCCATGTTGGGTGAGCATCTGCACGGCTTCCATGTAAATCTGGTCAACGTCGGGGCGTTCCTCGCGGTCCACCTTGACGCAGATGAAGTGCCGGTTCATCAGGTCTGCGATATACTCGTCCTCGAAACATTCGTGGGCCATGACGTGGCACCAGTGGCAGGCCGAATAACCGATGGAGATGAGCACGGGTTTATCTTCCGCCAAGGCGCGGGCCCAAACGTCATCACCCCAAGGCTGCCAATGGACGGGGTTCAGGGCGTGCTGGCGCAGGTAGAGGGAGGGCTCGGAGGCGAGGCGATTCATGGGAAAAGATGAAGGATGAGGGATGAGGGCGAAAAATGAAAGGACGAAGGATGATTTCCGGTTCTTAACGATTGTCATTCTTTTGCCTTCATCCCTCCGCCTTCATCCTTCATCCTGCCCCCATGTCCCGCATCCGCATCCTGCCCGACCGGGTCGCCAACCAAATCGCCGCCGGCGAGGTGGTTGAGCGGCCGGCAGCGGTCGTCAAGGAGTTGGTCGAGAATGCGCTCGACGCCAGGGCCACGCGGGTGGAGGTCGAGTTCCGCCATGGCGGAAAGAGCTACATTCGTGTCGAAGACAACGGTAGCGGCCTGACGCCGGACGAGGCGCTGCTGGCCTTGGAACGCCACGCCACCTCGAAAATCCGCGAGGCGGCGGACTTGTCGTTGGTGAGGACATTTGGGTTTCGCGGTGAGGCATTGCCGAGTATTGCCAGCGTCTCGCGCTTTACGCTGGTGTCGCGTCCGGCAGCGGCGACCGAGGGCACGGAGATACTGGTCAATGGCGGAAAAATGATTCACCAGCGCGCCTGCGGCTGCCCGCCGGGCACGCGGGTGGAAGTCGCGCACCTCTTTAATTCCGTGCCCGCGAGACGGAAGTTTTTAAAGACGGACGACACGGAAGCCGCGCACGTTACCCGGCTCGTGCGCCTCTACGCCATCGCGCATCCCGAAGTCGCATTTAGTTTGCTCGAGGGCGGGCGGCTCGTTTTTCGTTCGCCCGCATGCCTGGACTTGCGCGAGCGGGTGACGGAAATCTGGGGTCGGCGTTCAGCTGGGGAACTGGTGGAATTCCCTGAAGTGGGCGACTCTAGCGGAGGCCTGAAGATCGGCGGCCTTTTGGGGCAGCCAGGCCTGGGCCGACCCACGCGAGACGGGTTAATCACCCTCGTCAACCGCCGCCCGGTGGACAGCCGCACGCTTTCCTACGCGGTGCTGGAAGCCTACCACACGCATGTACCCAAGGGCCGTTACCCGCCCGCGATTTTGTTTTTGGAAATAGATCCCGCCGCAGTGGACGTCAATGTCCACCCCGCGAAGCGCGAAGTGCGCTTTCGCGACGAAGGCCGGGTGCGGCAATTTGTCCTCGGCGCGGTGTTGGCGAGGCTGCGCCAACTCACGGGTAGCAGAGAGCGGGGAGCAGGGAGCGGGGAAGGAAAGGCGGCGGAAACACCCAACGCTCAACGCCCAACACTGAACGCTCAAATTATTCCTGCTCAGCGCAGCCAAGCTCCTGCACCACCGCAACTCCAAGCCCGAAACTCGAAACCCGAAACTGTCTTACCGAAAGTTGAACGTTCAGCATCGAGCATTGAGCGACCAACCCTCACAAACACGGGTCTACCCGCCCAGCAACCTGCAACGGGTAACCTGCCATCCGCAACCAACCTCCGCTTCACCTGGCGCTTTGTGGGCCGTTGGCGCGGGCAGATATATTTATTTGAAACGCCCGCCGGGCTCGTGCTTTTCAACGCGCGCGCCGCGCACGAACGGGTGTGGTTTGAGGACTTGCAGGCGCGCTTTGCCCTCGCGCGCATGCCCAGCCAGCGCCTGCTCTTTCCCCTGCCGATAGAATTCGATGCTTTGGCCGCCACCGCGCTAATGGCCCACCGCGCCTGGCTCAACCAGCAGGGTTTTGCTCTGGAAGAATTCGGCCGGAATTTCTTCCGCCTGGAAGCCGTGCCGGACTGGCTGGACCCCGCCCGGGCCGAAACTTTTTTACGCGACCTGGCTGATCTGGCCCGCGAACGCGGCGGGGCCACGCTCCGCCACGACGACATCGCCCGCCTGGCGGCCACCCGGGCCGTACGCCTGGGCGACCAGCCCGCCGAGCAGGAAATTCGCGTGCTGGCACAGCGCTTGCTCGCAACCACCCAACCATTAACCTGCCCACGCGGCCACCCGACTTTTCTGGAGTTGGCCTCCACTGACCTTTTTCGCCGTTTAGGCGGCGACGCCGATGTGTTTGTCTAAACAGCTCACTTTGAAGGCTCAATTATTCATGAAAAAATTTTGTCGAAGTACCGGTAGATTCTGCGTTGAATGGTGGTGGATGAAGGCCGGAGCTTAATCACGTTGCCAGAACGTTACCGAATTCGGTCTTTTCCTGTTCGCACGTCTATCTTAGATTATTTTTTTTATGCCGAAAAAAACCACGGCCCCTCATAAGTCCGCCACGCTTCCGCCGGCGCCGCCGTCAGCGACCCCGGCGCGCAAGGTGGCACCGATGCCCTACACCCGCCCACCGATGAAGGCCGTTCCCGGCAGCAAAACCCGGCATCCGGCCACCGCCGCCGCGCCCGGGCGCACCAAATTTTGCATCGAAGTCAATGTCGCCGGCCTGAAGACCTCGATTCTAAACCATCTAAAATTCACCCTGGCGCGCGATATTCGCACCGCGCGTCCGCGTGACTGGTGGCTATGCCTCAGCCTCACGGTGCGCGACCGCATGCTGGAGCGCTTCATCACCACCCAAGGCGAACACAACCGGCGCAATGTCCGGCGCGTGTACTATTTGTCGCTGGAGTATCTCATGGGCCGGCTCCTGCGGGACGCCCTGCACAACACCGGCCTGTATGACAAGGCGCGGGAGGCGATTGAGGAGATGGGCCTGGACTTTGAGCGCATCGTGGATGAGGAAGTGGACATGGGCCTGGGCAACGGTGGCCTAGGGCGTCTGGCCGCCTGCTTCCTGGATTCACTGGCGACACTGGATTACCCGGCGGTCGGTTACGGAATTCACTACGAATACGGCCTGTTCAAGCAGACGTTTGTGAATGGCCGGCAATTTGAACTGCCCGACAACTGGCTGCGCTTTGGCAATCCGTGGCAGATAGTGCGCCCGGAATACCGGGTGGAAGTGCCACTCTTCGGACATGTCGAGTCGCGTTTCAATAGCCGGGGGGACTGGCGGCCTGTGTGGGTGCCCGACCGCAAACTGCTCGGGATTCCCTGGGATATTCCCATCGTGGGCTATGGCGCCAGCACCGTGAATTTTCTCCGCCTGTGGGAGTCGCGCGCGCAGCATGAATTCGACTTTCAGACTTTCAACCAGGGCGGCTACGTTGAATCCGTGCACGAAAGGGCCCTGGGCGAGACCGTCTCAAAAGTGCTTTACCCGAACGACAAGACCGAGTCCGGCAAAGAACTGCGCCTGGTCCAGCAGTTCTTCTTCGTTTCCTGCTCGCTACAAGACATCATCCGCCGTTTCCGCAAGCAAAACGAGACTTGGGACGCGTTTCCGGACAAGGCCGCCATCCAGCTCAATGACACACACCCGTCCATCGCCGTGGCCGAGTTGATGCGCATCCTGGTGGATGACAATGACCTGCCGTGGGATGAATCATGGGAAATTTGCAAGAAAGTCTTTGGCTACACCAACCACACCCTCTTGCCTGAAGCGCTGGAGAAATGGCCCGTGCCATTGTTCGAGCGGGTCTTGCCGCGCCATTTGCAAATCATTTACGAGATTAACCGCCGCTTTCTGGAGGAAGTCGAAGCCAAGTGGCCCGGCGATGGCGGCAAAAAGTCGGCCATGTCCATCATTGAGGAGGGCAGCCCGAAAATGGTGCGCATGGCGTATCTGGCCGTGGCGGGCTCGCACTCGATCAACGGCGTGGCCGCGCTGCATACGCGCCTGATCAAGGAATCGCTGCTGCGCGACTTCTACGAGCTCTACCCGGAGCGGTTCAACAATAAGACCAACGGCATCACGCCGCGCCGCTGGCTGCGCACCTGCAACCCCGAACTTACCGCCCTCATTGACGAAACGCTGGGCGGCGACGGATGGGTGACCAAGCTGGAACAATTGCATGGGTTGGAAAAATTCGCCCAGGATCCGGCCTTCCAGGAACAGTTTCTCGCCATCAAGCACCTGAAAAAACAACAGCTCGCCAGCCTCATTAAAGTCGAATGCGGTGTCACCGTTGACCCCAACGCCCTCTTCGATTGCCAAGTCAAGCGCCTGCACGAGTACAAACGACAGCACCTCAATCTGCTGCACATCCTCACCCTCTACCGCCGGCTGCTGCATAACCCGGATCTCGACATAGTGCCGCGGGTTTTTGTGTTCGGGGCCAAGGCCGCACCGGGCTACGATCTCGCAAAGGACATCATCCACGCCATCAACGCTGTTGGCGCCGTTATTAATCGCGACCCGCGCATCAACGGCAAGCTCAAGGTGGCCTTCCTGCCCAATTACTGCGTCACGATGGCCGAACAAATCATTCCTGGGGCCGACTTGTCTGAACAAATCTCGACGGCCGGGAAAGAAGCCTCGGGCACAGGCAACATGAAGTTCGCCCTGAACGGCGCGCTGACCATCGGCACGCTCGATGGCGCCAACGTGGAAATGCTCGAGGAGTTTGGCCCGGACAACATCTTCATCTTTGGCCTCACCGTGGAGCAGGTCAACGACCTGCTCAAGCGCGGCTACAACCCGTGGGATTATTACCATCAAAACGAAGAATTGCACGGGGTGCTGGACTGGCTCGGTTCGGACTATTTTACCCCGGACGAACCCAAGGCGCTTCTGCCCATCCGGCAATCGCTGCTCGACCATGGCGACCCTTATCTGGTCTGCGCCGACTATGCGGCTTACATCGCCCAGCAAGGCGAAGTTGACCGCGCCTACCGCGACCGTGAGCGTTGGGCTCGCATGGCCATCCTCAATACCGCGCGCTCGGGCAAATTCTCCTCCGACCGCACCATTCATGAATACGCACGCGGCATCTGGGATGTGCGCCCCTGCCCCATCGGGGCAGACTCGACCCAGACACAACCTCCGTTCCACCCGCCGAATTCGCATTCGTTGAGTCCACCCGCGGCGACCCGCCGTTAATCGCGGTCAGGGTTGCGCGGCCCGGCTGTCTTTGCGGCCAAGGCCGCGACGGGGAACTTCATTCTGCGGCCACCGCGCCCAGTTTGACGTGGAAACAGAAGCGGCTGCCTTGGCCCGGCGCGCGTTCGTAGGTGATGGCACCGCCCATCAGCTCGCAAAGGCGCTGGCAAATGGCCAGGCCAAGACCCACGCTGCCGCGGGCATGGCGTCCTCCTCCATCTCCCTGCTCGTAGGGAAGAAAAAGTCGGCGAACGTGGGCGGCGTCGAGACCTGGACCGGTGTCAGTAACTTCGCCGTAGACTATCCATCCGGAGGCGGTCGGATCCTGTGGTACAGTCCAAACGCGGATGGCGACTTCACCGTGCGCGGTAAATTTTATTGCGTTGCCGACCAAATTGGTCAGCACCCGACGCAATTGGGCGGGGTCGCCGACGACCAGCGGTGGCAGCGGGGTGTCAATTTCCATGTGCAAATCGAGGTTTTTCTGGCGCGCGGCCGGCCGAAAGATGTCCAGCACCTCCTCCAACAGGGATGACAAAATAAACGGCTCGGACTCGAACTTAAACTGGCCGGCCTCCAGCCGGGAAAAACGCAGCAAATCATCCAACATACGCAAGAGGGCCTCGGCGCACTGGTCAATGACCTTCAATTGATCCACTTGCTCGCGGTTGAGGCCCTCGCTGACGAGCAAACCGACATAGCCCTGAATTGCGACCAGCGGGCTACGCAAGTCGTGCGACACCATGGCGAGGAACTCGCCCTTGGCCAGGTTATTGCGCTGCGCAACTTGCAGCGCGTGCTCGACCCGGGCCTGCGCCTCGCGCAATTCAGTCGTGCGCACCGCCACCCGATCCTCCAGTTGGGTATTTACCCGGCGCAGCTCCGTTTCACTGCGCTTACGGCGCGCGATATCGTGGAAAATCGTTAAAATGCCGTCGCCATATTTTTTGGCCACCAGCCGCACCTGGCAGTCCAGACCATCACCTTGCAGGTGGTGGTCAATATCCAGTTGCTCGCCGGTTTCCGCCACGCGCACGAGCCGGTCAAACAGGCCTGAATCACGCAGCGCCGGGTAACGGACGATCAGCGAACGGCGGTAAATTTCTTCCCTCGGCAGTTGCACAAACTCCATATAGGTGCGGTTGACATAGATGCAGCGGAAATCCGTAATTTTCCCGTCTTCGCGCATGGCCTCGCTTACCGCCACGCAATTATACAGATTGTCCAACACCCCTGCCAATAACAGCGGGCTCGCCTCGAGACTGGCTTGATTGCGACTCATGGTGGGGTAAGAGTCCGGAAATTACGTCATATTACCGGATGATAGCAAGATGATTTCGCCCGCGCACTGGGGCTTAGGGCAGGATGCTCCTTAACACGCTGCCCGCGCCCTTGGCCGCGCTGCCGACGCCATTGATGACGACGCCGCCCAGGCCCTTGGCCGCATCGAGGTAGGTGTTGGGATCGAGCAGCTCGTTCTTCAACGCGTCCTCGAGGAAGCCATAACCCTTGGCGGACAGATCGGCGCCGATCTGCACCGCCACTTTGGTATAATTGGTCTCATTCACGTCGGTAAAGGTGTTTTGATAATCCATGTTGGTTACCTGAGGTTTTCCATTGCCGTGCTGGAAATCAAGCAGCTTGGCCGACTTGATGCGTAGGGTGAATTTTTTGATGGTAAAGGGAGGGATGGGCATGGATTTCCCGTCCGCCGTAGTGCCACCCATCAGGCTGTCTTTCAAGGCCATCAAGTTCAGGGAGCCGTCCTTGTTGCGCACCATGGCGAAGGAATCAAGGTCCACAACCAATTCGTCAATGACGATGCGTTTGCTGAGCACGCTCGCCGGCTCGGTCACGAGCTTTAATTCATTGAAATGCAAAAAGTCCCTGGCGGCAAAGCGGTCCGGGTTGGTGACCAGCACGTCCTGCAAGTCTCCTGCACAGGAGAGGGCGCTAATATCCTGTTTGCCGGTGGAAAGGGAGAAGCCGGTCTTCTGGTTCAGGATTTTCGCGGCGATATCCACCGCGAAGTGGTCCACGACGAGCACGCTGACCACGCCGACGGCCACCATCAGTAGGAGCAGTGAAAAAAGTATTTTAAAGAGACAACCGAGGGGTTTTCTAATCATGATAATGCTAGTTTTGGCTAAGGGATGCAGCATAGCCGGATTGAGGCAAATGACAACCTCGGACTCGGAAAAATGCTAACGGGATATGGGATGAAGCTTTTCACGGGACAGGTTGGTTAAATCCGTTGTGATGCAATTGTGACTTTTGGCTAAATTGCCTAAGGCCCGATTCCTGCTTCTGGCTGGTCGCTGCGGGATTGACTTGCAGGCAGGGGCGTGGCTTGCTGAATTTCCGCGTGTTTTATTTGGCGCGGTCCACTACGACACTTCTCTCCCTTCCGATTCCTGCACTGCCATGACTGAAATCATCGACATCCACGCCCGTGAAATCATTGACTCGCGCGGCAACCCCACCCTTGAGGTGGACGTGAAACTGGCCGGAGGCGGCTTCGGCCGCGCGGCCGTGCCCTCTGGCGCGAGCACTGGCGAGCACGAGGCGTTGGAACTGCGCGACGGCGATGTGCCGTCCAAACGCCAGCCGAAGGGCGCAAACAGCAAGCGCTATAATGGCAAGGGCGTGCTGACCGCGGTGGACAATGTGAACAGCATCATCGCCCCGGCGCTCGTAGGTCACGACGCGGTGGACCAACTGGGTCTGGATAGCGCGATGCTCAAGCTCGATGGCACGGACAACAAGGCCAAGCTGGGCGCAAACGCGATCCTGGGCGTATCGCTCGCCGCCGCCCACGCCGCGGCCGACGCCCTGGGCCTGCCACTGTACAAATACATCGGCGGCCCAAATGCGAAGGTGCTGCCGGTGCCGATGATGAACATCATGAACGGCGGGGCGCACTCCGATGCGCCGATTGACATCCAGGAATTCATGATCATGCCGGTGGGCGCGGAATCCTTCCGTGAGGCGCTGCGCATGGGCGCGGAAATTTTCCACGCGCTAAAAAAGGTGCTCAAGTCGCGCGGGCTGTCGACCGCGGTCGGTGACGAGGGCGGCTTTGCCCCGAAGCTGGCGAGTAACGAAGACGCGCTGGAAGTGATCGCCAAGGCGGTCAAGGAAGCCGGATATAAACTGGGCAAGGAAGTCTTTCTGGCGCTCGACGTGGCGGCGTCGGAATTTTACGACGCGAAGAAGGAAAAATACGTGTTTAAAAAGTCTGACGGATCAGAACGCAGCAGCGAAGAAATGGTGCGCTTTTACGCCGACTTGCAGAAGAAATTCCCCATTATCTCCATCGAGGACGGGATGGGCGAAGGCGATTGGTCCGGGTGGAAGAAAATCACTGTGGCGCTGGGCCACCATACCCAGCTGGTCGGCGACGATGTGTTCGTCACCAACACGAGTTTCCTGGGCCGGGGCATCCGCGAAGGCGTGGCGAACTCGATCCTCGTCAAGGTAAATCAAATCGGCACGCTGACGGAAACGCTGGACGCCATTGAGATGGCGAAAGAGGCGCGCTACACGGCGATTATCTCCCACCGTTCGGGTGAGACCGAGGACGCAACGATTGCCGACCTGGCGGTGGCGACGAACGCGGGGCAGATCAAGACGGGCTCGCTGTGCCGCACTGACCGCGTGTGCAAATACAACCAACTCTTGCGCATCGAAGAAGAGCTGGGCAAGCAGGCGATTTACGGTGGAAAACTGGCGCGGCGCGGGGCGTAAACCTCGGTTAAGCCTTGTTTTGGCAGGGGTTCCCGCGTATCGTACAAAATCGGCGTTCTTCGCCGTGTTTTACTACTGCGCTGGCACCCATGTTCGGACGCAAACCCACCAAGCACCTCGACGGTTCGCGCGCCAAGGAAACCACTGTTTTCGCGCCGCGCCGCTCACCCATCCGCCCGTTTTGGGCGCTCGCGTGCCTCGCCATCGCGGTGTTCGCCATCCTGGCCAGCGCAAGTTACCGCCCGGAACAGGCCGTGTATTTTCCCGGCTGGCTTTCGGAGACGACCGATGGCGCAGGTGGCGCCAACAACCGTTTCGCGGGCGAAGCCGGTGCGACTTACGGGGCCATGTCAAACCGGCTCGTCGGTTTTGCGGGCATGTTTCTGATCCCGGCTTTTGCCCTCTGGCTGACCTATTTATTTTTGTTTCGGCGCGGGCACCTCGTGCGTTGGTGGAAATTGGGGTTCATGGCGGTCACGCTGGCGGTCGCCTGCGGTCTGGCGGACATGATTTTTGCCTGGTCGCATCGCGAAGTGACCAACTACTTGCCGCTGGGCTTTGGCGGCGCGGTCGGCAGTTTTGTTTACACCCAAATGCTGGCGCAGCCGTTGGGCCACGCCGGGAGCCTGATTTTGCTGGTGGTCGTTTACGTCATCGGCCTGATGCTGATATTCAGCGAGCACCCAGGCCAGTCGCTCGAATGGTGGTTGCAGGCGTGGATTTCCTGGCGGGAAAATCGCAGCATTGCCACGAAGGCCCGCGCGCTCGATGCCGAAAAACAAGCCAAGGCCCGGGCGCTGGCGGCGACCACCATGGCGGTGGCCACCCCGGCTCCTGCCGCCAAGCCCGTTGAGACGCCCAAGCCAGAACCGGCTGCGAAAGAAAACCCCAAGGGCCACGGCTCATTCAAGGTCGGCGACACCGGAAGCCTGTTCGACGAGAAAACTCTCGCCTCGCAAAATCTGACCCCGGAGCAAATCAAAAAACTCTCGGGCGATGACGATTCAACCCCGGCCAAACCGCGCGCCACCCGCGCAACCAAAGACAAGGACGGCCCGAAAATTATTTCCGAGGAAAGAGTCGAGAAAGCCTACAAGCCGCCACAGAAAAAGGGCGATTATGTTTTTCCGCCGCTTTCGCTGCTGGCCCCGGCGCAGAGCCGGCAAAGCGATAGCGACGAATTTCACCAAGAGCGCGCCCAGCAACTGGTCAACACGCTCGCTGAATTTGGCGTCAAAGTCACGCCGACAGAAATCCATCCCGGCCCGGTCATCACGCGCTACGAAGTCACCCCCGCGCCGGGCGTACGCGTGGAAAAAATCGTCAACCTCGACAAAAATCTGGCGCTCTCGCTTAAAGCCGACGGCGTGCGCATCATTGCGCCCGTGCCCGGCAAAGGCACCGTCGGCATCGAGGTGCCCAACCGTCAGCCGGCGGGCGTGTGCCTGCGCGAAATCATCGAGTCGCGCGCCTGGGCGGATTCGAAAGCGGAAATTCCAGTCGTGCTCGGCAAAGATGTTACCGGCAAGCCCATGGTGGTGGACCTGACCAAGATGCCGCACGCGCTCATCGCCGGCTCCACGGGCGCGGGCAAGACGGTGTGCATTAACGCCATCATTGCCTCTCTACTGTATAAACTCAGCCCGGATGAACTGCGGTTCATCATGGTGGACCCCAAAATTGTCGAAATGCAGGTGTTTAACGACCTGCCGCACATGCTGGTGCCGGTCGTCACCCATCCTAAAAAAGTTCCGGCGGCGCTGAAGTATTTGATTGGTGAAATGGAAAAACGCTACCGCATGTTCGCCCAGATCGGCGCGCGCAACATCGCCGGCTTCAACGCCAAAATCCTGCAAGACGAGGACCAGGCCGCCAAGGCCGAGGAACTCGAGGCGGAAATGTCACCCGAGGAACGCGCCGCGACCAGCAACATCCAGGTCCCGCGCGACGCCGGCCTCATGGAAATCGAAAAAAAGAAGCTGCCCTACATCGTGTGCATCATTGACGAACTGGCGGACCTGATGCTCGTCGCCCCCGCCGATATTGAGACGTGCGTCGCGCGGCTGGCCCAACTCGCGCGCGCGGCGGGCATCCACCTCATTCTCGCGACCCAACGCCCCAGTGTGAATGTCATCACGGGCGTCATTAAGGCGAACCTGCCCTGCCGCATAGCCTTCAAGGTCGCATCGAAGGTGGATTCGCGCACCATTCTCGACCAGGGCGGCGCCGATGCCCTCATCGGCCGTGGCGACATGCTCTTTGTGCCGCCAGGTTCGGCGAACTTAGTCCGCGCGCAGGGCGCACTGGTCTCCGACGAGGAAATCAACCAACTCGTGGCCTTCCTCAATAAAGCCAACGGCGCACCGGAATTGGCGGATGATGTGCAGGCCCAAATCGAAGCAGGCGGCGAAGAAGACGGCGAAGAAGGTGAAGAAGATGACGGTGCATGGGACGACCAACTGGTGCCCCAAGCCCTGGATGTGCTTAGAGCCACCAAGCGCGCCTCGACCTCGATGCTCCAACGCCGCTTGAAAATCGGCTACAACCGCGCCGCGCGCATCATGGAAATTTTGGAGGGCGAAGGAATTGTCGGCCCCGAAAACGGCTCCAGCCCGCGAGAGATTTTGAAGGATTTGGACAACTTATAGTCACGGCGGGAGTACACGGAATTTATTGCCAACAACCCGGCGCATAAAGTATCCCTGGGGCCCATGCGCCGGGCCTTTGCCATGCTTGCCATTCTCGCTCTTGCAGCGTTTTTAATCCTCTCCCACGCCGCGTCCACCAGCGGCTCGTTTTCCTTCGGCA
>CAZCMU010000005.1:0-32851 GCA_964499725.1 uncultured Opitutales bacterium | reverse complement strand
CGTTGGTTGCGATGCATTGGAACTGGTCGCCCGCCATCGCCACCGTCGTGTTGCCAACCGACAAGGTGGCCGTCGTAACCCCGGAATAACTGCCGCCATTGGCCAGGTTGACGAAGGTCGAGGTTCCCGCAGCCTCGCGCTGCCATTGGAAATTCGGTGCAGGCAAACCGCCCGCCACTACAGTAAATGTCGCTGTCTGGCCCGCTGTTGCTGTCTTATTCGCCGGCTGGGTGGTGAAGAAGGGCGTCTGATTTACGGTGAGCGTTTGGGCCACATTCGTCGCCGCGTTGTAATTCGAGTTGCCTGCTTGCAAGGCAGTAATTGTCGCCGTCCCCTTCCCGACGATGGTCACCGTATTGCCGCTGATCGTCGCCACTGCGGTATTCGAGCTGGCATAACTTACTAGTAAGCCCGAGGACGCTGTCGCCGTGAGGGCAAACGCCGCATTGCCGACTTTCTGCACCGTCAATGCCCCAAAGGTAATCGTCTGCGCCGCTTTGGTAATGGTAAACGTGCCGGCACCCGTTCCGGCGCTATTGGGGTCGGTGACGTTTGCCACCACCGCGTAGCTGCCGCCGTTCACCGGCGCCGTTGTCGAGCCGTTGTAAGTCACACTCACCGCGAGCCCCACGGGGTTGGTCGTTACAGTCACCGTTTTGGCGGAGCCATTATATAATTGGGAAAGATTCGAAAGCGTCACCGTCGCCGTGGATTTATTGATCACCAAAGTTCCGCTCGCCGAGCCGGTATGGTTCGCATCCGTCACCGTCGCCACCACCGCATAACTGCCCGGAACTGTCGGTGCAGTCGTTGAACCATTGTAAGTGAGATTAAACGCCAGCCCCGCCGGGCTGGTCGCCACCGTCACCGCCCGCGCCGTGCCCGTGTAAGTTTGCGTCAGGTTTGACAAGGTCACCGTCGCCGGCGCTTTGTTGACCGTCAGGGTTGCCGGATTGCTGGTAGCGGACCCCGCCACGTTGGTTGCGATGCATTGGAACTGGTCGCCCGCCATCGCCACCGTCGTGTTGCCGACCGACAAGGTGGGCGTCGTGGCTCCGGAATAACTGCCGCCATTGGCCAGGTTGACGAAGGTCGAAGTTCCGGCGGCCTGGCGTTGCCATTGCAAAGTCGGCGCGGGCGTGCCGCCGGCAGCGATGGTGAAAGTTGTGGCGATGCCAGCCGTCACTGTTTTATTGGCCGGCTGCGTAGTAAAGAAAGGCGTCTGGTTCACCGTAAGGGTTTGGGCTACATTCGTCGCCGCGTTGTAATTCGCGTTGCCGGCCTGCAAGGCGGTGATTGTAGCAGTCCCCTTCCCGACTATGGTCACCGTGTTGCCGCTGACCGTCGCCACCGCCGCATTCGAACTGGTATAACTTACCGTCAATCCCGAGGACGCCGTCGCCGTGAGGACAAAAGCCGCGTTGCCGACTTTCTGCACCGTCAGCGCCCCAAAGGTAATCGTCTGCGCCGCCTTGGTGATGGTCAACGTGCCGGTGCTGCTGCCCGCACTATTTGGGTCGGTGACGGTTGCCACCACCGCATAACTGCCACCGTTCACCGGTGCCGTCGTCGAGCCGTTGTAAGTCACACTCACCGCGAGCCCCACGGGGTTGGTCGTTACAGTCACCGTTTTGGCGGAGCCATTATATAATTGGGAAAGATTCGAAAGCGTCACCGTTGCGGTAGACTTGTTGATCACCAGCGTGCCAGTTGCCAAGCCGACATGGTTCGCATCCGTCACCGTCGCCACCACCGCGTAACTGCCCGGAAGCGTCGGCGCAGTCGCCGAACCATTGTAAGTAAGATTAAATGCCAGCCCCGCCGGGTTGGTCGCCACCGTCACCGCCCGCGCTGCGCCCGTGTAGGTTTGCGTCAGGTTCGACAACGTCACCGTCGCCTTCGCCAAAATCTTCACCGTAAACGTCGTTTGAAAAGTCGCCCCTTCGGTGTCAGCCGCCGTGACGGTGATGGTCGTGCTGCCGGTTGCGTTAACCACCGGCGTGAGGGTCAGCGTATTTCCTGTCACATTAGCCGTCACCAGGCCCGTATTGCCCGAAGTGGCCGTGAACGTGAGCGCTGGAATTTTGGAAATATTGGTGAAAATAAAATTGGACAGTGAAAGATTGGTGCCGACATTGGTCAGCGGCACGCTGGCCCACGCGCCCGCGATATTGGCCTGGACGTTGGCATTGCTGGATAAACTGGTGGCAAAGTTGGTTAGGTTGGTTGGTGACAACGCGGCGACCGCGTTGGCCACCGCCATGCCGTTGCCGAGCACCGTGCCAAAGGCGCAGAAGCCGCCGTCTTGGGAATCAAGATTGGAAGAATTGTCCTCCAGATTGATGAACCACTGGCTGGTCGCGCTATTTTGGTCCCCGCCCGATTGGGCCATCGCGATGGTACCGGCGACATTGGACAGGCCTTGCTCAAACGGGACTGGCGCGAAGGTCGGCACCAGACCCGCCTGCGCCGAGCCATTGACGACTGAAAAATTGAAGCCGCCACCCTGGATGACAAAATTGGGGGCCAAGCGGTGGATGATGTTGTCCACGAAAGCCCCGGAATTTATGTACGCGAGGAAGTTCGCCACCGTCTTCGGCGTCAGACTGTCCGTCAGCGCGATATCAATATTGCCCATCAGCACCATGCTGCTGGGCGCGATAGTCGTGGCACTGGGGCTCAAAGTGCCCACCGCAATGCGCACGACCGTGCCGCTCGCATTGGGATTCTGGATGTAATTGGTCAGGTTAACCGTCTGCGCGGCAGCCCCGGTGGTGAGGTTGAGGGCCGGGATCGGCTGGCTAATCAAGGTCGGTTGCCCCCATGACGACGCCACGCTTCCGCACAGAATCGTGAAAGCCGCGGCGATGAAAAAAATTAAACGCCGGGCGGAAAAAGAAACAGGGGTACCCATGAGAAGAGCAACGGCGTGGAAACATGAACCTAACGGTAAACAAGACTAGCTGGCGGCGGTCCGTTCAGCAAGAACATTGGGGATATGTCGTGTTGGCAACGACGCGGGATATCCCCTTATTTCCGCGCCTCAAATCTAGCGCCATGGCCGTGATTTTCATGGGCAAGTTCAACACCGCAAACGAGATAATTACCCGGCCAGGCTGCTATCATGCCCTGGGTGACGCCCTTTATTTTTACACTTTTTTTAACCGTTAGGCGGAATCATTGCCCAACCGTGGCTTGACGAGGCAGTTAATCACTGGTTTATTAGCCCCTCGGGGCGCGTTTGAGACCCGGAATGGATTTTGGCGCGCCCCTAACGCCATCTTTTCATGTCCGCCACCAAAGACACTTCTCCCGCCGACGGCATCGAACGCGTGCTCATTGTGCAAAACAAAATGGGCATTCACGCGCGTCCTGCCGCCATGATGGTGCGCGTCTCCAATAAATTCAGCGACGCCGAAGTCTGGGTCGAAAAAGACGATGAGTCAGTCAATGGCAAGAGTATCATGGGACTAATGATGCTCGCCGCCGGCCATGGCACCAAACTGCGCTTCCGTGTCACCGGCGGCAGTGCGGAACAGCTTCTGCGCGAGATGGAAGCGCTTTTTGCGCGTAAATTCGAAGAAGGCTGATCAATCCTTGGCTTTTGTGGCCGGCCCGGAGGCGCGCAATCCGCCGGCAATGAAAACCGCGAGCCGCCGCAACATCGGCTCCAGATTGTCCGTGTTCAGTTCCCGCTCCAGCCCCTGCTGCCGCCCCTGCCAGGCCAGGGCCCCCAGCATGGACGACATGAGAAAATAAAATTTCCATTCGATTTCCGCGGATGAGGCGCCCGGCAGGGCGTCGCGCAGCGCGGAATTGAAAACCCGCCAATATTGGTCCAAGCTGCGGCGGCTCAGTTCTTTACTTAAAGCCGGGGGCACGCTAATGGCGCGACCCACCATCCGCGCCGCCGTCAGGTTGCAGCTTTTGCCATCGCGAAAGGCCTTGGCCACCGGCAGCACCATCGCCTCGCAAATCTGCTCAAGGGAGACCGCGCTGCCGGCCGGCGTTGTGGCCCGGGCGGCCTCAATCAAACGCACCCGCTCGGCATTGAGCGGGCCCAGCCGGCGCTGCATCATCTCCAGCCATAATTCGCGTTTGGATGAAAAATGGTAATTCACCGCCGCAAGGTTCACTCTCGCCATGCGGGTGATTTGGCGCAGGGAGGAACCCTCGTAGCCATGCTCGGTGAAACAACGCTCGGCGGCGCGCAGGAGGCGTTCGCGCGTGGCAGCGGATGATTTGCGGGGGGCGGGCATCGTAGGGAGTATTTCAAATGACTGTTTAAAACATTTTTGCCCAAATGCAACAAGGGAACGCGGGACGCGATTCCCTTGTCCAGACAATATCGTCACAGAGAATAGGTTGATTAAGCCCAATTTTTGTGTTTTGCGGGTTTGCGCGGCGTGGCCCAGCCCCCGCCCAACCTCACAAGATGAAATCTTGGCCATCCGCCCTGCACCTGATAGAAGCTGCTGTGTATGAACAGGTGGAATTTATCCTCTCTTGCCGCCGGGCTGGCTGCCATTGCCCTGCTGTGGCTTGGACCCGGCCTCCCCTCGTCTCAGGCTGCGAATTTGGGAGGCATAAACTTCGCCGCCCAAGCCCATACCCAGACTGATTTGATTGCTGAAACTACTGCCGTGACTCCCGCGCATCCGTTCTGGGTGGCGGCGCGGATGAAAATGGACCCTCATTGGCATACCTACTGGGTCAATTATGGCGACACCGGTGAACCAACCAAAATTGACTGGGAACTTCCTCCGGGATGGACTGCCGGCCCTATCCAATGGCCCACGCCCCAGCGCCTGCCCATTGGCAACCTGATGAACTACGGTTACGAAGACACAGCGCTGCTCCTGGTCCAACTAACTCCTCCGGCGAATCTGCCCACGGGTTCAAGCATCACCGTGCGCGCCAAGATTACCTGGTTGGAATGCGCGGATGTGTGTGTCCCCGGCGCGGGCGAAGTGTCTCTGACGCTGCCCGTGACCGCCGACGCGCCAACTTCGGATGCGCAAAATAAACCTTTAATTGATGCCGCGCAGGCCGCACTACCCCGACCGTCCGATAGCTTCAATATTTCTGCGTGGCGGCAGGGCGATAAACTTTTTCTCGGCCTTGAAGCGAAGCCCGGCGCGAACACACCGCCCAATATACCGGAGGCCTATTTCTTTTCTGAGGACAGCCAGACTCAGGCCGCCGCGTTGCAAATTTTACACCGGACTAAAAATGGCTGGGTTTTGGAACTGGCGCGCATCAGTTCTGCGCCGTCGGCCGCGGCGACACTACCCGGTGTATTGACCTTGGGCGGTTCGGATACATCTGCACTGGCCATTAATCCGCCGCTGCTTGCCACCGCGCCGGATGCGTTTGCCGATTTCTCGGGCGGCACACTGCAAAGCGGTCTTCTGGCCATTCTCTTCCTCGGCTTTTTCGGTGGCCTCATTCTCAACATCATGCCCTGCGTGTTTCCCGTGCTGGGCATTAAAGTTCTGGGCTTTATCAAACAGGCCGGAGCGGAACGCCGCCAGATCGTCCTGCACGGGCTGACCTTCACTGCGGGTGTGTTGGTGAGCATGTGGACGCTGGTCGGCCTTCTTCAATCACTGCGCGCGGCTGGTGCGCAACTCGGCTGGGGCTTTCAATTGCAGGAACCGGCCTTTGTACTGGGTCTGGCGGTGTTCTTTCTGCTGTTCGCCTTGAGTTTGAGCGGCGTGTTTGAAGTTGGCGGCTCACTGATTGGCGTCGGCTCCAACCTGACTGGTCGTGCTGGTCTGGTCGGTTCGTTTTCCCAAGGCGTGCTCGCGGTGGTGGTTGCCACGCCTTGCACCGCACCCCTGCTCGCTCCCGCGTTGGGTGCAGCCTTCACTCTGCCTCCGGCTCAAGCCTTCCTCACCTTTACCGCCATAGCACTCGGGCTGGCGTCACCCTACCTCGTCCTGTCGCTGTTTCCCGGTCTGGCCCACCGCCTGCCGCGGCCCGGCGCGTGGATGGAAACCTTCAAGCAATTCATGGCCTTTCCGCTCTATGCCACCGTCGGCTTCTTGCTCTACACCCTGGCGGGGCAGGTTTCGGCCGAGAGATTCTTGAATATCCTGTTTGCCCTCGTCGCCATCGCCATGGCCGCCTGGGTCTATGGCCGCTGGGCCACCCCCGCCGCCAGCCCCAAGGGCCGCCGCTCAGCCATCCTGGCCGCATTGCTGATTTTTCTTCCGAGTGCGGCCTGGGCTTTCTGGCCCACCCAGGAATTGAACTGGGAAACCTGGTCACCCGCCCGCGTGACCGAATTGCAAAAACAAGGGCGGCCCATTTACGTGGACTTCACCGCGCGCTGGTGCGCCACCTGCCAGTTGAACAAGGAAATTGTCTTTCATTCCTCCCGCGTGCTGGAGGCCATTGACACCCGCCATGTGGCCCTGCTACGTGCCGACTGGACCGCCCGCGACCCCGCTATAACCGCCGAGCTGGCGCGCTTCGGACACTCAGCCGTGCCGTTTGACCTGCTTTACCTGCCCGGAAATAATACTCCGGTCGAACTACCCTCGGTGCTCACGCCGGACATTGTTCTCAGCGCTTTGGAGACTCCGACGCCCAAGGCGCCTTGATTTCTTGCGGGTTATGGACCCGAATGTGGAGAGTGCCACGTGCCACCATGGAGCACAATCACGTTAAACACAAAAAAGAAAAAACCTGCGCGCATGGCCCCTTCGAAGGTCAACACGACCAGACCCCACTTGATGCCGCAACTGCGCCGCACCGCAAATCCCATGAAACTGATGAGAATCATCAATATCGCCGCAAACCTGATGAATTCCGGATGTTCTGTGAGATCAAGCGAGATGGGCACGATCAAGAGCGCAGCCTGAAACGCATAATCAATGAGCAAGGTTGCCACCCACCCCGCACTGAACCAAAAAGGTCGCGGAGCGGGTGCGTCCAATGGATGAAAATTGCGGCGGATCTGTTCAATGCCAATAAAACGCAGCGCAATAATTAATTGCGCAACCTCGAGCGCCATAAAGATCAGCGCGATCCATCCAATGATAATCATGACGTGTGTTTACTCTCTATCCCTTCCTGGCCCGGAATGGCGAGTGTTTCCAGCCGGGCCTGCCGCCGGGCCATCACCGCAAATCGCCCCACCAGCAATCCGGCCACCACCACTTCGCCACAAAATAAACCGCTCCAGATGCCTGGCCCGCCCCACCCTCGCCCAAAACTCCAATACCAGGCGAGCGGCGCGGCCACCAACCAGAAACCGGCAAATGACAAAGCCAGCGGCACGCGCACATCGCGCATCCCGCGCAATATCCCGAGGCTGACAATCTGTGCGCCATCGAATATCGCAAACGCCGCCGCCCATAAGAGCAGGGTCGAAGAGAGCGCCATCACCTCAATCGCCTGCGCCGCATCCGCCCTTAAAAAAATGTGTGGCAAAGCATGTCGGGCCAACAACACGCAGACCGCATACCCCGCCATAAACACCGCTGAACACCCCAGACTGCCCCAGCCGATGCGCCGCGCCTCCACAAACTTGCCGACCCCCATCGCCTGACTCACTCGGATGCCCGTGGCTTGCGAGAGGGCCAGAGGCACCATGTAGGCCAACCCGGCGATGTTGAGCGTAATCTGATGCGCATCGAGCACCACCTTGCCCAACATGCCCGCCAGCAAAGTCGCAAAGTTAAACACGCCCACCTCAAATAAAATTTGCCCGGCGCTCGGCCCGCCCAGCGCCAGCATCCGGCGCAGGCGCTCGCTCCCTAGCCGCGCGAACAGCCCGCCCTTCCATTCCGCCCGCAAGGCCGGTGTGCGTTGAATGATGAAAAGCAGCGCCGCCAACGCCGTGATGCGCGACAGAAATGTGGCCAGCCCCGCGCCCGCGACCCCCATCGCAGGCACCCCCCAATGACCATAGATTAAAATGATATTTAAAAATACATTGAGCACTATGCTCCCCAGCAACACCGCCAGCGGCAGCCAGGCGCGGTTTTGCGCCTCGCAATAATTCTTCACCACCGTAAATCCAATCACGGGAATAATGGACCAGCCAATCCAGATTATGAACGGCTTGGACGCGGCAATGACCTCCGGTTCCAGGCGCGGTATGGCATCCAGCCAGCCCAGGCCCAACTGCAGCAGCGCACTGCAAATAAAACCGTAAACCACCGCCATCGCCAGGCCATGTCGCAGGACTTCGCCAGTCTCCGCGCGGTCGCCGGACGCATGGGCGGACGCCGCCAGCACATGCACTGCCACACAAATGCCAAACCCCGCAATCATGGGAATCCAGACAATCAAATTGCCAAACGCCACTGCCGCCAGCGGGGTCACGCCCAGCCGCCCGACCATCGCCGCATCAATTAACGGCATCAGCATCTGCCCCAATTGGCCGAAAATCATCGGCACAGCCAGGGTCAGCGTCGGACGGGCCACATTCCACCAGGAGCGCATAAATCGGAAAACCACTCATCAAACACACCGACCCGCCCCTCGTAAAACTTAAAGGCGTTCCGGGGCGCATTCTTACCCGACAATCCCGCCCTGAGACAGGAAAATCCCCTTGAGGTTCATTTCCAGCGCCTTCGGGTTCGGCGAGACTTCGAGCCCGGTGGCCTTCGAGATTTTGCCTTCCTTGATTAACCGGTACAGGTCCTTGTTGAAGGACTTCGAGCCAATGTCCCCGCCGGCATCAATCACGGACGGAATTTTATCGAACTGGCCGTCCTGAATCACACTACGGGCCAGCATGTCCACAATAAACAGTTCCACCACCGGCACCCGGCCCCCGCCCTCCATCGCAGGAACAAGTTTTTGCGTAATTGTCGCCTTTAAGCATCCGGCAATGGTGCGCCGCATGCCTAATTGCTGCTCTGGCGGAAAAAAGTCGAACAAGCGCTGCACGGCCTGTTGCGCATTGGCGGCGTGGAGGGTCCCGAAAACGAGGTGCCCCGTCTCCGCCGCATGAATTGCCGTCTCAAAAGTGTGCGCATCGCGCATTTCCCCGACCAGGATGACGTCCGGGTCCTGCCGCAAAACCGCCTTGAGCCCCAAGGCAAACGTCGGCGTGTCCAGCCCCACTTCGCGCTGGTTGATCAGGCTCTTCATGTCCGTGTACATATACTCGATGGGGTCTTCGAGTGTGACTATGTGCAAGTCCTGGTTCTGGTTGATGTGGTTGATCATCGCCGCCAGCGTCGAACTTTTGCCCGAGCCTGTGGCGCCGCAAACCAGCACGATGCCGTCGTTGAGGTCGCACAATTTTTTAAGCGACTCCGCCTCGTAATTCAGCTGCTCAAACGTCGGCGGCTTGTCCTTGATGTGCCGGAAGACAATGCTCGGCGTGTTGCGCTGGTAAAAGCCATTGACGCGGAAACGCCCCAGGCCCTTGTTTTCCAAGCCGTAGCAATAGTCCACCTGGAAGTTCTTCTTCCAATCTTCCGCAAACTGTGGCGGCACCGTTTCATTGACAAAGTCCAGCACCTGTTTGTCCGTAATGGCATCCATCTCCACCGCTTCGAGGTTGCCGTGCATCCGCAGATAGGCCGGCTTGTTGGACTTCACATGGATGTCACTGGCCTTGTTTTCCACCGCCAATTGCAGAAGACTGTTGAAAATTTCGAGGGCTTCGGACATGGCGGCGGGTGGATTGGGATGGCGGCGGAGCCGGGAAAAATCGCCTTGAGCAAAAGGCCTCTTTGCGCGATGCTTCCCCGTTGCGCGCGCTCGTCCAGCCTACCCGCGCTCCCCGCATGAACTCAACCTCATTTTACGGCGTCCACACGGCCATCGTCACCCCCCTGAAAGGTGGCGCGGTGGACTACGCCAGTTTGGGCCGGCTCATTGATTTTCAAATCCGGCAGGGCGTCCAGGGCCTCGTGCCCGTCGGCACCACCGGCGAATCGCCCACGCTGGATTACGACGAACACATCGAAGTCATCCGCTACACGGTGGCGCGCGTGGCTGGACGCGTGATGGTCATGGCCGGCACCGGCTCCAACAGCACCGCCGAACAAGTCGAAATCACCCGGCGCGCCCTTGCCGCCGGCGCGCCCTCCCTCCTGCTCATCACGCCGTACTATAACAAACCCAGCCAGGAGGGCCTCTACCGCCATTTCGCCGCTGTCGCAAAAATCACCGACAAGCCCATTTTCCTCTATTCCATTCCGGGCCGCTGCGTCATTGACATCGCCATCCCCACCCTCAAACGCCTGCATCACGACTTCCCGCACATCATGGGCCTCAAGGACTCCGGCGGCGGCGCGGATCGCTGGACGGAATTGCGGCGTGAACTCGGCCCCAAATTCATCGTGCTCTCCGGCGACGACGCCGCCACCTTGCCGATGATGACCTGCGGCGCACGGGGCGTCATCAGCGTCGCCTCGAACCTCGCCGCCAAGCCCCTCACCACAATGGTGCGCCTGGCGCTGGCCGGCGACTTTACCGCCGCGCAAAAATTGCACGTGCAATACTTCCCGCTTTTCAAAAATCTCTTTGTTGAACCCAGCCCTGCTCCCATCAAGTACGCCCTGCACCGCGCCGGCCTCATCGCCTCACCCGAAGTCCGCCTGCCCCTGTGCGAAGTGACGTCCGGCTGCGCGCAACTGCTCAATGCGACGCTGCGGGATTTGAAACTCGCGTAGATTCGTTTTTGGCGTTTTGAATTCCGTTATGTCCGCTCCTGTCCTGCTCGTCACCAACGACGACGGCATTGACTCGTATTTCCTGCGCGTGCTGGTCGAGGCTTTGCAAAAGGCCGGCTACGCCACTTGCGTCGCCGCGCCCATGGGCGAACAGAGCTGGATCTCCCGCGCACTCAGCCGCCGCCGTGATGTCAACCTCGCCGACTATAAAGGCCTGGGTGACATTGCCTGGGCCATTGACGGCACGCCGACCGATTGCGTCAACATCGCCCTTGGGCATTTGTTGCCGGAAAAACCCGCGGCCGTCATCAGCGGCATCAACCTCGGCCATAACACCAGCCTGCCGTACATCCTCAGTTCCGGCACCGTGGCCGGCGCGCTCGAAGGCGCGTTCTGGGGCCTGCCCGCCCTCGCCTTTTCGATGGAGTTGCCGCGCGAGCGCCTCCAGGAAATCCGCCACACCCACGGCAAAGTCGAGGGCGATCTCGAAAAATCCCTCCTCTGCGCTGCCGGTCGCGCCGCTGATTTTGTGCGCGAGCGCCTTGCCCAGCCCCACGCCGACCCTGCGCCGATCGTGCATAACATTAACTTCCCCGCCATTACCACAAACGTCACCCCCGTTGAACACACCCAACCCGCGCAGATGAAACTCGGTGCGCTCTTCGCGCGCGAAAGCCCGGCCTGTTTCTCCTTCCGCTACATGGATCAAGCCGGCGCCGATCCTTCACCCAATGCCGATTACAATGCGGTCATGCGCGGCTGCATCAGCCACAGCGTGCTTGACTACAGTTTTCTTGGCGCCTGACGCACTTGGCTATTTTGCCGGATAATAGAACGCCGGGTCCGAGGCGCCCAGGCTGGTCAACTTCGAGATTTTTTTTGTCACGGTGTCCAGCAAGTAGAGCTGTTCCTGCTTGCCCAAGAGGTGCATGAAAAAGATATGCCGGCCGTCATTGGCCCAACAGGGGTAGGATCCTTCGATGGCGTCATAAACCTCGGAAGAATGGGTTTTGAAACTGTAGACCGCGATGCACGACCCGCTGCCCTGCTCCTCCATGAAAGCCACCAAGTCCGGGTCGCGCGGATTCCACGCGGGGTCGCCGCTATAACGGGGTATGCCCGTCGCCAGTGGCTCCATAGCCCCGCCACTAGCAGAAACCTGATAGAGCAACGGCTCCCCCTGCGGATCCCAAGCGAGAATGATTTTCTGCCCATCGGGTGACCAGGTGGGCGAGACTTTTAGCCCGCTGGTCTTCGTCAAGGCGCGCAGGTTCTTCCCATTCGCATCCGCAACATACAATTGCGGTGTGCCAGTATAGGATAAAATCATCGCAACCCTGCTGCCATCCGGGCTGAAGATGGCGCCGGTGTTCGTGCCCTTGTAATTGGCGATGGCCGTCCGCGTTCTCGCCTCGAGATTGAAAAGAATGACGTCGGGAAACCCCGATTTATAGTAGCCCATATAAACCAGCTTCGTCCCATCGGGCGACCAGTGCGGAAACTCAGACTTCGAGTGGTCGTCGGTCAGTTGTTGAATATTTTGCCCCAACACATCACTGGTGTAAAGTTCGCTCGACCGGGTCCGTGTGCTCACAAACGCCAGCCGCCCCGCAAAAAAGCCCGGGTAGGTCGTGAGTTTCTCAACCACCTCATCCGCCGCGCGGTACGCGGCCTCGCGCCAGTTGGCGCCCGCGCTTGACGCAGTAAAAGACGCGCCGCCCAGTGCCTTCGGCTCAACCGTGATGGACACCCGGCCGCTCGGGGTCAAATCCCCGCGCAGGGTGTATTGGGCCAGACCCGGTGCCGCCAAATCAAAGGCCCCGTGGATTTTGAACAAATTTTGCAATAACGCCGTCAATTCCGGCGACCCGGAGACCACCGTCACGCCCATCCGCTTCACCGAGCTGTCGTAGGGCACCGGGATGCTGCCCGTGGACTGGGCCCGGGCCTCCATGGCAAACATGAATAGGGCCAGCACGAGCACCCCCAGGGCCCGGGCCAGACGGAGCTGAGCACGTAGGCAGACTGAAACGCTATTGAGCGACAAAGACATAATTCAGTTTGGAGCAAGCATCGACGCATTGCAAAACTTTCCCGCATTTGGCTGGAGGAAGGCGCAGATTTGGCTTCATCCGGCATCCTTCATCCTTCATCCTTGGCCTTGCGCATGAATCATCAAGACATTGAAGAAGGCCGCGAGTTGCGGCTGGATTTCACCAAATTGAAAAAAGTCGCCGCCTGCGGGCAGGACTTGGTGCCCGCCGTGGCCCAGGACCACGACACGGGCGAGGTGCTCATCGTCGGCTATGCCAACCAGCTCGCCCTCGACACCGCCCTGCGCGAGCGCAAGGCCACCTTCTGGAGCACCAGCCGCAATGAACTCTGGATTAAAGGCAAAACCTCCGGCGACTACCTCGAACTCGTCGAAGTGCGGGTCAACTGCGAGCAAAACAGCCTGCTCTACCGTGTGCGACTCGCGGGCCAGGGCTCCTGCCATACCAAGGGCAAAGATGGTCGCCCGCGCCTCGGCTGCTATTACCGCCGCTTGGGGGCGGACGGCAAAACTCTCGAATTCATCCCTGGCCAGGAATAGGGCGGGCACGTTCGGCCCAAGCATTTCCAACCCTCTGTTTTCATGCCGGATGAAATCCACCCCCGCCCCGGGACGATCGCCCTGCGCCTCGGCGAATGGTCGCGCTACCGGGACATCGTCTGGTATCGCGTGCTCGCAGGCTTGAAGTCCGAGGCCCGGCAAAATTTCCTCGGCTACGTCTGGTTTTTGCTCGAACCGGTGCTGACCACGGCCATCGCCTACCTCATCTATTCGCTTATCTTGCCCGGCGGGGGCACCCCACGCATGGTCATGCTTCTGCTCGGCACGCTGACCTGGCAATGGTTTGAAAGCGCGGTGACTTTGGGCAGTTTGGGCATCAAAACCAAGCTGCACATCATGATGCATTTCCCGCTGCCGAAATACATTTTCCCGTTGGTCGGTGTCCTCATCAGCACGTGGAAATTTCTTTGTGTGTTTGCGGTGCTGCTGGTCTTTTGCGCGCTGGCCGGCTACCCGCCCAATGCCTATTTCCTCTATTTGCCGTTGGTGTTGGGCACCCAATTAATCCTCATCATCGGCCTGGCGTTGCCGCTCGCCATCGGCGTCGCCTATTTCAACGACCTGCTGACTGTCACCAATTCGCTGTTTCGGTTGATGATGATTCTCTCCGGCGCGGTTTTCGAAGCCGGCAAGGTCCCCGCCGCCGCGCTCACTTATTTTTACGCCAATCCCATGGCCGGGCTCATCGAGTCCTACCGCGACATCGTCATGTACCATTCAGTTCCAAACTTCGCCGCATTGATTTACGCGCTGCTCTGGGGCCTGGGCCTTGCTACGCTGGGCCTGTTCTGGAGCTGGCGGATTGACGGCACCATCCTCAAAAGCGTCAACTTCAATGCCTGACCCCGCTCCAGCCCTCATTTCCCTGCGCAACGTGGCGCTTTCCTACCGGCGCCAGAAGTCCATGTTTTCGCGCGAAAAGACCCGCATCTGGGCCTTGGAGGACGTTTCCTTCGAGGTCCGTGAAGGTGAAAAACTCGGCCTCGTTGGACGCAATGGCTGCGGGAAAAGCACGCTCATGCGCATCCTCGCCAAAATTTTCGCACCCGACCACGGCTCCGTCTCTTTTGCGCGCCCACTGCATGTGCAACTGCTCTCTCTCGGCGTGGGCTTCGAAGGCTCGCTGAGTGGTCGCGAAAACGCCGTGCTCAACGGCCTCCTGCTGGGCAAAAGCCGGCGGCATATCGTGTCGCGTCTCGAAAAAATCCAGGCCTTCTCCGAGCTGGGTGAATTTTTTGACCTGCCGGTGTCCACCTACTCCACCGGCATGAATCTGCGCCTGGGCTTTTCGGTTGCGATGGAAACGGAGCCGGAAGTCGTATTGATTGACGAAATTTTCGGTGTGGGCGACGCCGGCTTTGCCCAGAAGTCTAAGCAGGCCCTGCGGGAAAAATTTTCCTCGAAGGGTACCGTCGTGCTTGTCTCCCACCAGGCCAACTTTGTCCGCGAATTCTGCGACCGCGTGGTCTGGATTGAGAAAGGCCGCACCGTCATGGAAGGCCCCACTACCGAAGTCATGGAGCATTACACGGAAGCTGTCCGCCGGGAATCCGGCTTGGGCGCTGCCTCCTAATCTTTGTCCAGGGTCAGATTTAGCAGCGTCAGCTTGCCCTTGCCCGACTTCCACACCCGGAACTCAACCGGCTCGTCTGGGCCAGGACTGGTGATAACGAGGTTGACGGCCTGCTTCGTCCCCGCCCCGGCAAAATCAGCGCCGGTTAATGTTTTCTGGTTAAGCACCACATCGCCTTTCCGAATGGTGGCCTCGCAAATCACGGTGTCACCCGGCGCAGCCCCGGCATCGGTCAGCCCGAATTGCACTCTGTAACGGCCCGCGGGCAATTTGGCGTAAGGGCCGTAAATGATGATGGCGGCCTTTTCGCGTGGCTGATCGTCAACCCATAGGCCGAGCTCGTTCATTTTTACTCCGGGACTCGCTGACTGCCACAACGCGGCCGCCTCGATCGGCAAATCAGTTGGGTTGATCGGCATCGTGTAATCATGCAGGGCTGGCTGGATGTCGTGATCCCAAATCATCACTCGATACTGCCCCACTTGATTGATTTCACTGGGCCGGCCAAAGGTGGCCAGCGCCGCGCGAAAATATTTATCATCCGGCAGACAAATGTAAAAATTCGCGGGTGTCTTGTACCAATCCGCCTTGGAATTCCAGTGTTCGGGCGCAATCCGACCGGTCGGGCTGACCACCGTCTGTGCCACTTGCACCTTTTCCTTCGTCAACAGAGTGATGATGTTGGCCTGCCAATAATCTGCATATCCCAGATGCAGCTTGCGCCGCTGCATCCAGTCCGCCAGTTCCCGATCGCCCACATTGACCCGGGCCTGGCCCAGCGCCCACAGCCAGAGGATGGCCGGTGTTAGCAGGCCCACCAGTGCGGTCAAAACCAATGGCCGCACCCAACCCGGCGCCCGCGCCAGTTTTTCCGAAAAAAACGGGCTGATCCGTCGCGCGGCCAGGATGACCATGTAAACAAATGCGGGGAACAGGTAGTGGGCACTGCGGTCATCCACCGGCATGATGGACGTGATAAAACTCGCGTGGTTAAACAAAATCCCCAGCAATAACGCATAATCAACATAATATTTTGCCGGCTCGCTGGCAGGTTTGAGTACCGCCACCAAAGTCACCACCACCGCCCAAACTGCGACGAGGATTCGCCCCACCGCCAAAAATTCCTCGAAAGGAGAAAGCCCGGTCATGGACCGGCCAAACGACAGCAGCCATTCCGGATTAGCCTCGATCGTCGGCCAGCCGAACAAGATTAGCCACGATCGCCCATCCAAGTATAGGTTGTGGGGCAGTTGGTTCCATGAAACCACATAATCCCGGTACGAAGACCGGAGACTTAGAATCTGAAAGCCTTGATGCTGCAATATCAACACCAGCGCCTTCGCGGCCAGCCCCGCCCCCAAAGCTACGATTAACGCCTGCCGCCACGGACGCCAGTCGCGCCCACGCCAGGCCACCACCGCGCCTGCAATCAAAAACGGCGCCCCCGCGATAAACCAGATAAATGGGTCCGCCGCCGCCGCCAGGAATAAAGTCACTCCATAGACGAGCCAGCCATATTTCCACCTGCCGCCATTCGTGGACATATATAACCCATTCAAGCCCAGCAAACCCAGCAACGCGCACGCCAGCGTCGGAATGTGCAAGATGACCGAAAACACTATTCGCCTCTGGAATTGGGTCGGCCAGCCGAGAAAAATAATCAACGCCGCAGCGGTGACCCACCCCGCGGCGCCGGGCCGCCGGGCGAGAAAGAAAACCGCCGAGGCCACCACTAACAAAACCAGGAACGACTGCATCGCCAAACTCGCCGGCGTCAGTCCGACGCCCGCGGTCAGCACAGTGTTGAGGGCGATATCCAGCGTGTAAAATTGATCCATCGGCGCCGACCAGCCCGATAAAAAAACGTTGCCGTGCAAAATATCGTTCGCCTGGAGTGGCGCGGTCGCTCCATCCGAATTGAAGTCGTGGCCGCCCACCGCGATGCAGGCCATGGCGAACACCCACGCCACTGCCAATCCCAGCAGGATGGCGCGATCCCACGCCGCCGCCCGCGAATCTGGAGTTTGGCCGGTCATCGCACAGACCCCGCCAGCAACTGTTGCACCGCGACGCGGAATACTCCCGCGGTTTTTTCCAGCGTGAAATTCTCCGCGTAACGGCGGTGGCCGCGCTCGCGCAATTCGGCGGCGAGGGCTTCATCCCGCAATACCCGCGCAAACGTCGCCGCCCACACCCGCACATCAGGTGTCGGCCACAAAATTCCCGCGTCACCCACCGTTTCCGGTACCGCCGCCGCCGCCAGTGCGACCACCGGCAAACCAAACGACATCGCCTCCACCAGCGGCACGCAAAAACCTTCGTGGTCGCTCGCGATGGCAAACAACTGACTGTTTTCATACAAGGCCCGCAAGCCGCCCAAAGAAACATCACGGAGGATTTTTACGTCCTCCGCCACGCCCAGTTCCGTCGCACGTGCGCCCAGGCTCTCGGCGTAATTTTCCAATCCGGGTGTGATTTTGCCGGCGATGTGCAGGCGCGGCCGCGGGCGGCCCTGCGCCTTCATGACGCCCAGAGCTTCAATCAGGCGGTGCGGCGCTTTGTTCGGCACGAGGCGCCCCACCGTCAAAATATTTTTCCGCCCGTCGGCCAAACTGGCCGCCAGCGTCGCGTCAGACGGCGTCAGATGCAGTTCATCAATGCAGTGAAATTGAAATACCGCGCAACTTCGCGTCGGCGCGCCGGCGCTTTGCAACTCCTGCGCGGTGTACTTTGATGTCGCCCATATGGCCGTGGGTTGCGCGGCCAGCAACGCCAGCGTCTCTTCGCGCCCCCGCACGCAGCCCAGGGCCAGTTCGGCATTGTATGGACGCAGCAATTCGGCCGGCGTAATGTTGTGGTAGCGCAACACCCGCGGCCCGCGGTGCTGCCGAAATAACGCCACGCCCTCGGGCAAAGCCAGGCTGTGGTTATAAATCAAAATATCTTCCGGAGCCAGCCGCCGCCGGCAATCCGCCAGGGGCCAGACCTCCAAATTTGGCACCAGATTCGCACGGGCGGCAAATTGCACTTCGTGGCCGTCCGCCATCAATAGCCGCGCCATTTGCCGGATGTCGTTACCCAAGGCGTCGCTTGGCGCCAGGCTCGAAGTGACCATGACAAAGCGAGCCATGGGGGAATTATTTGCGGGCAAAAATTAACGCCGCTGCCTGAGGGCGACCAGCCTGGCTCACGGCGGTTCGACCCGCTTCGGCTTCGGGGGCCGGGTAAATCCAGCACGGTTGGTTGTTACAAACCGCAAACTCCCTCGCTTCCACCGTCCAACCGTTCAAGAGATCATCGAGTGACTTGCTGTCATAAAGTTGCCGGACCGCCGTCGGCGATGATTTGCCGAAAGGAATTGCCAGCATCAATGCCCCCCCCGGCTTCAACACCCGGCGCCAGGCCCCCATTGCCGTCCGGTCGGCTTCGTCTGGCGGTTGGATCGCCAGCGCACCCGGGCTAGTCTGGCCCAAACAGGAAATCGCGATTACTGCATCCACGCTTGCCTCCGCCAGCGGCGGCGCGACCGGGCTGGCTTCGATAAATTTAAAATTGGGATGGTCGTCCCGACATTCGCGTTCATCCACACCAATGACTTTGTAGCCCAGACTCGCCAATTCCAGATTCAGCAAATTCTCCGCACAGCCGCCAATCAGTACCGTCGCCCCCGTAGGCGGTTTCGCGGTTTGCCGGACCACCCATGGCAGCGCCACGATGGGCTCGCCACCACCCGCTGACCTCCGCAACTGCGGCAATCCCCCTGCGCCAGCCGCCCCATTCGCGAAAACTATGCGCCGTAATATTTCTAATTCATCATTCAGCCGGTCGGCCGCATACATCACCTCGGCCAGCCCATCTGCCCCGGCGCGCGCCGACGCAATGAGTGAGCGATTGACGAGATTTTGCTGGCGAAACAACGGATTGAAAAATTTCGGCAGCGATGTCTTCACCGTGGTCAGTTTTTCTGCTTGCCGGGCCTCGCTCAGCACCCGCCCCGGCCAGGTGGCCGGCGCCGGCCCCGGCGGCAATGGCCGCTCGCTAGCCGGAATCGGCGCGGTCATCCCTTCCGCAAAGACATCCCGCAAAATCTCGCTCTTGACCAGGTCCAAGTCCATCCCGCGAAAGAATGTCCAAATCCCTCCGGGGGTCAACCCCGCAACACCCACCCACTCACGGATTCAGCTTGTCGGCCCATCGTCAACCACCGAAGATTTCCTTCTCCCCTATGGCGACAGTCGTTGACCTCACCCATACCGCCCACTGCCCCGTGCTCACTGGGGTGCAGCGGGTCAGCCAGGAGGTTTTTCGCCACTTAACCGCTGCGGATGGTTCGACCAAAGCCATTATTTACGATCGCTACGCCAAATGCTGGCGTAATCCCGATGCAGTCGAAAACGCCCGCCTCACCACTTCCAATCCACCGCCCACCCGCAACCAGACCCGGCAAAACTGGACTTTCTCGCAGCAATGGCGCGGGCGCTTGGGTCTGGTAAACGAAGCGGATTGGTCGCGGCTGCGTGGCGCAAATTTGCTGGTGCCGGAAATCTTTGGCGACCGCAACTTCGGCGCTTATGCCAAACTCCGCGCCCACTTGAACGGCGCGGCAGGCGCGGTTTTTCACGACGCCGTTGCCCTGCGCCTGCCGCAATTTTCCCAGCCGAGCACCGTGGCGCGCTTCCCCGCCTACCTGCGCGAATTGGCCGCGTTCGACGGCATCGCCGCCAATTCCACCGCCTCGCGCAACGATTTGCTGGAGCAATGGGATCGCCTGCGCGTGCGTTCGACGCCGCCCGTCGTCGCCATCCCCCTTGGCGTCGAGCCGCCGGACACCGCGCCTTCTCCACCGCCCATGGATAATGACGTCCCACTTATCCTCTCGGTCGGCACTCTCGAAGGCCGCAAAAACCAAATCTCGCTCATCGAAGCCGCTGAATTGCTCTGGCAAGAAGGCCGCAAGTTTCGCCTCGTGCTCGCCGGAATGCTCGAACCCCGCACCGGCGCCATGGCCTGGCACCGGGCCCGGGAATTGCGCGCCCTCGGGCGCGCCCTCGAAACCCCCGGCGCGGTGAGCGAAGCGCGGCTCCAGCAACTCTACGCGAAGTGTCGTTTCACCGTTTACCCCTCCCGTTACGAAGGCTTTGGTCTGCCCGTGGCGGAAAGCTTGTTGCGTCATCGCCCCTGTCTCTGCGGGCCCGGCGGCGCGTTGGCCGAAGTCGCCCGCGGCGGCGGCTGTTACCTCATGCCCTCGCCCACCGTCGAACACCTCGCCCGCGGCCTACGCGCCTTGCTCGACGACCAGTCGCTCCATACCCAACTCGTGAACGAAGCCGCGCAACGGCGATTCCCCACCTGGCAGGATTACGCGCGCGAAATCTCCGCCTGGCTCGGTGATTTGCGCCCCCGCCCCGCCCTCGCACTCACTTTGCCCGAAAAAATTCTTCGCCACGCCCGCGTCGCGGAAAACATCCGCGCCGCGTCCTGGCCCTTTTTCCGCCGCCAGGAAGAAATCAACCGCGCCCTCATCAGCACCCTCCAGGATGAATTCGAAGGGCTGACTGAAACCGCCAGCAAATTGCATAATCGGCAAGCTGAATTGCATAATTGGCGCTAGAACCAAAGTGCGCCCATAAAATCCTGCAGGGGTTGTTTTTGCTGCGGCAGGGTTTTACCCTATTTAAGCGCGAACTCTCTGGCTGTAGAGTAGTGCCTTATGAAACATTTAAACTTGGTTCTCTTTTTCTTCGTGGTCGCTTTGGCCGCAGGCTGCGGCAAGTCATCCACCAATAACAACGCCGTCACGCCCCCGCCATCCCGGCCATCAGTCACCCCGCCCCTGCCCTCCCCGGCTGCCACCCAGCCCTTGGCTGCCGCACCCAGTCCTGTCGCAAGCAACGCCCCCGCTGCGCTTCCGCACCTCGAACCGGTTATTTATCAAGAGGCAAAACCACTGCCGCAGGATCTGAACGATTTTACTTACGCGCAGAAGGGTGACTTCATCCAAAAAATGATGGCGGCGCGGGATGAACTGAACGCGGAGATAAGGCAGCTTTCCGCAAAAATTGATCGCGCCGACCCTGCGATCAAGTCCGCGGTCGTGCCAAAAATGAATGCCGTGCGGACCAAGCTGAACCAATTGGACGCGGTGATGGACAAGGCCATGGTCACCCCGGAATCAACCTGGGATCAGGAAAAAGTCGCCGCCAAAGATGCTTATGAAGACACGAGACAAGCGGTTCAGGACGCGGGTGTGGCGATTGATAACAAGGTCAGCTCCTGAAGCCCACCTTCGCCGGTCGCACTCCGTTTCGAGTATGGCAATCAGATTTTAGCGTTACTCCCTTTTCGCCGGCTTGAACCACTTTGCCGCCAGCGTCGGCATCACCAGCAAATTCAACGCCGTGGAGGTAATGAGCCCGCCGAGGATGACCACGGCCATCGGCCCCTCGATTTCGCGCCCGGCCTCGCCGCTGCCCAGCGCCAGCGGTAGCAAACCGAGCGCCGTGACGAGCGCCGTCATCAAAATTGGATTCAGCCGCTCGCTCGCGCCGCGGATGACCGTCGCCGCATTCCACGGCTCGCCCTCGACGGTGACTAGATGTTCGTAGTGCGACAGCAGCATGATGGTGTTGCGCGCGGTGATGCCGAATAGCGTCACAAAGCCCACCCAAGAGCCCATGGACAACCCGGCGTCGCCGCCCACATGGAGCAAGTGCTGGAAACCGCTGACGAGTTGATACAGATGGAAAGTAAAACCCGTCGTGGCATCGGGCGCGCTCAGGCTGCTCGTCACGAACGCTGCCATCACCCCGCCGACCAGCGCAAAGGGTAAATTCACCAGCACCAGCAGCATATTCCGCATATTACCCAGCACCAGATACAGCAACATCAGGATGCCAATCAGCGCGATGCCGATGTGCAGCAACAGCTCGTGAAACGCCGCCGCCGCCGCCTGCGTCTCCCCCGCAAATTCATAATACACGCCCTTCGGAAAATTGACTTTCTCTCCGATGGCTTTTTGCGCCGCGGCGACAAATGAATCCACGTCGCGGGCGCCGGGCGAGCAGGTGACCGTCTGCACGCGCCGCGCGTTATTGTGCAAAATATCGTCACGCCCGCTAGCCAGCCCCACGTCCGCCAGTTCCCGCAACGGCACCAGTTGGCCCGCCGGGTTGCGTAGCAACAATCCGCCTACCGCCGCCGGGTCGTGCCGGCTGCCCTCATCAAGAATTACCGTGACATCCGAAACCTGCCCCGGGTCGAAAGTCTGCGCCACCACCGTGCCCGCATAGGCGCTCTGCACCGCTTCCATCACCTCGACCGGTCGGAACCCGAGCGCCGTTAACTTATCACCGCGAAGGTGCACGGAAATTTCCGGCGACCCCGGCGGGGATGACACCGCCGCATCGGGCGCGCCCAACCCGGTCAGTACCCCGACAATCTCCCCCGCCTTGGTGTCGAGTTCGTCGAGGTCATCGCCGTAAATATTGATGACCACCGGTTGTGATTCCCCGCCAATCGTCTCGCCCAAGCGGTCGCCCAGGAATGTTTTTACCTCGTAATTGATGCCCGGGATTTTATCGAGCATCTTGCCGATGTCGTCAAAAACCTTGGCCTCTTCCTTGGCGGGAATCGGCGGAAAATCCGGCGGGTGCTTCAGTTCGACGTGAAATTCGCTCTGGTTGGGGCCCCAGGTGTCTTCGCCCCGTTCCGCGCGGCCAGCCTGCTGCTCGTAGGTTGCCACCAGCGGCATTTTTCCCAACTCGGTCGAAATCTGTTTGCCGATGCGGACCATCTCCGGCAGCGACGTGCCCGGCGCGGCCTTGATGCCGAGCACGAAATGCCCCTCGCGGAAAGCCGGCAGCAATTCCCCGCCTAGGTACGGCAACGGCGCAATCGCCGCCAGACACAGCAGAATGGCCGCACTCAGGACCAGCACCGGGTGCTTCGCCACGCGCTCCAGCATCGCGGTGTAAATGCGCCGCAGAAATCTTTGCAGGGCCGGCGCCTCCGCCATGTCCACATGCCGGGCAAAAAACAGGTAGGTCATCGCGGGCGTGACCGTCACCGCCACCCCGAGTGAGGCCATCACGGCAAGGATATAACTCAGCGCCAGCGGCGCAAAAAAACTGCCCGATACGCCGGTGAGCGTCAGCACCGGCGCAAACACCAGCACGACAATGAACGTGGCGTACACCACCGGGCTGCGCACCTCCATCGTGGCCTCCAGTATCACCGGCAGCAGCGGGAGCCGGTTGGGCAGCCGCTGGTTCTCGCGCATTCGCCGCAGAATGTTTTCCACCCCGATAATTGCGTCGTCCACCACCACGCCAATGGAAATGGCCAGGCCACCCAGGGTGATAGTGTTCAGGCTCACCCCGGTATGGTTCATGATCAGGATGGCCACCAGCAGCGACAGCGGAATCGCCGTCAGTGAAACCAAGGCCGTACGGACATGCCCCAGGAAAAGGAATAGCACCACCGCCACCAGCACCGCGCCGAAAATCAACGAGTGCCGGATGTTTTCCAGCGACACCTCGATGAACGTTGCCGGCCGGTGCAGTTTGCCAAAGAGCGTGATGCCCTGCGCGTCAAACACCGGCTTCATCTCGTCGAGCGCCTTTTCCAGGTCGAGTGTCACTTCCATCGTGTTCGATCCGTATTGGTTCGTCATCGTCATCAGCACGCCGGGCCGGCCCTGGATGAGCGCGTCGCCAAACTTCGGCTGCGCCCCCGCCTGTACCGTGGCGATTTCCTTGATGCGCACCGGCACGCCGCCCACGCTCGTTGTCACCACGACATTTTCCAATTCCTCCGCGCTCAACGACTGGCCTTCCGTCTGGATGACGAGCCGTTGGTTGTCATTCTCGATAAAGCCCGCGCCCACCACGCCCGTGGACAACCGCGCTGCGGCCACCACGTCGTCTAAACTCACGTTGTGCGCCACCAGCAATTCCGGATGCACCTGGATTTGCCACTCGCGCACTTCGCCGCCAAACACTTTGCAATCCGCCACGCCCGACACCGACAATAACTTCGGCCGCAGCGTCCAGTCCGCAAACGTGCGCAACTCCATCGGCGTGAGCTTGTCGCTCACCAGGCCGATTTTCAGCAAGTCCATCGTCGAGGAAGTCAGCGGCGACATCGTCGGCGCCTTGACCCCCGCCGGCAGCTCGCCCGCCGCTTCGCCCAATTTTTCCGCGAGCATCTGCCGCGCCGGCAAAATCGGCGTCCCGTCCGCAAACACAATGGTAATCACCGACAAGCCCTGGATGGATTCCGACCGCATCGCCACCTCATCGCTCAGCCCGTTGAGCTGGTTTTCCAGCGGCCGCGTCACCAGCGATTCCACTTGCTCGGCCGAAAGCCCCGCCGCCTCCGCCTGCACGGTCACTTCCGGCGGCACGAAATTCGGCAGCACGTCGAGCTTGGTATGGTACGCGTCATACAGCCCATAGGCCATGATCAGCCCCGCCAAAATCATCATGGTGCCGCGAAAACGCAACGAAAGTCTGACCAGGGCTAAAAGCATTGGGGAATATTTTTGCGGTGAAGATTCAGTGTTGGGCCGGGCGGCAAAATTACGGCCCGCCCGTCGCGGCCTTGAGCTCCTCCGACAACAATTGTGCCGCGCCATTGACCACCACCTGGTCCTGCGCCGTCACCTCGCCACTTGCGATAAAGACATCCCCATCGCGCAGCGTCGCTCCGAGTTTGACCCGCCGGCGCTCGAAGTCCTCGCTGTTCGTCTGCGCGTAAATAAATGTGTCGCTGTCATAGCGGACAATGGCTTTACCCGGTACGCGCAGTCCCTGCTGTCCGGCCTCGGAGCCTGTCAACCACGCCGCGAGCTGCGTTCCGGGAACAGGCGGATTTTGCCGGAAAATCGCGAGGAATGCGCTGCCCTGGGCCTGCATATCGGTGTTGGCCGCCGGCCCGAGCAATTCCGCCTCCACCGGCGTGGATGCACCCACCACCGGCGCAAGGGTCAAGTTCAGCGGCGCCGTCGGCAGTTTTTCCCCGCCGGGAATATCCACGCGCACCAACGCGGCCTCGCGCGTCAACAGTGAATGCACCAGTTGCGGCAAATCCTCGCGCCCGGTCAGCACTGAGCCCCATTCGGACAGCATTCGCGCCTGCGCCGCCGTCAGTTGGGTTTCGTCGTGCTTCTCTGCCGCCTCGGCGGTTTCCAGCGCCTGCGCGGAGGCATTGTCACTGGCCTTCAAGGTTTGCAGGCGCGCCAGCTCTTTGCTCGACATTTCGAGTGCCGCCTTGTCCAGGTCTAATTCAGACATTTCCGCCACTAACGGCGCCGGGTCCAGCACCCGCGCATACCCTGTGGTTTCCGCTTTGTATTCCATCGGTGTCGGCTTGGCCATCTGGATGTCGGCCTTTTCCTGGTCGTCCGTCTCCAAATGCACGGTGCCCGGCGTCGGTTCGTCTGCGGCGGCGGCCTTGGCGGCATCACCAGCCGGGGCGGGCGCGGAACCGGAGAACAACCACATGGCGCCCGCGCCGATGAGCGCGCCGGCAATAATGGCAAGTAGGGTCTTTTTCATGGCTTGGTGGCGAGGGTGGGCGCGTGCGGGTCGGGGGCCAGCGCGGGCAGGTTGGCAAAGGGAACTTGCAAAGCGTCTTCAAGCTGGCCGGCCGCGGTGGCCGCCTGGGCTTGCGCGTCAATCAGCGCCAGCTCGCTCGCGCTGACATCCAATAAAGCAGTTTGATAATCCAAGGCATCGGCGGCGCCGGCATCGGCCTGCGCGCGCACTTGGTCGAGGTGCTTGCGCAATTCGGCGTCCACCTTGCGCATGCCCTCCACCTGGCCGGTTGCGGCGGCGCTGACCGCTGCCGCCGAATCAATCTGGGCAATCACCTGCGCCTGCACCGCGAGCAATTGGGCCGCCGCCTGTCGCCGTCCGGCCTCGGCCTCGGCAATCGGCCCTTCATTATGATTGAAGGCCGGCAGGTCAATGCCCAGCGAAAGGTCAAATTTATTTTCACCTAGATCATAAACATACCCGCTGCCCAAATGCACATCGGGATACTGCTTGGCGATCTCGAGCTGAAGCGCCGACTGGCTCGCTTGATAGTTCGCCAGCGCTGACTGCACATCCGCGCGTGTTTCCAAAGCCGTCATTCTTGCCGCCGTGAGTTCCTCCGGCATAAGCACCTGGCTCGCGCTCACCTGGTCGGCTGAAAAAGTCTGGTCGGTTAATGCCGCCACCGGCACGCCCAGCGCCTGGGCCAGCTTGCTGTGCGCCACCAGCAAGGCCCGCGCGGCGTTGTCGGCATCCGCCTGCGCTTTGACCAAGGCCACATGCGCCGCGGACACTTCATCCGCCGCAATCGCACCGGCGCTCCGCCGCTGTTCGAGCAAATCCACCACGCGTTGCTGGGCGTCCACTTGTTGGCGGGTGGCCACGCTGCGTTTTTCCGCCGCATCGCCCTCTATCAAAGCCTGGCGCAAATCCGCCCGTACCTGCCAGACAGCCACCAACACGTTTTGCCGCGCCGCTTCGGCGAGCCATTGGGCCTGCGCCATCCGCTTGCTGCGCTTGCCCGCCGTCTCGATGGGGATATCCACCGATAATCCCGGAAACCACGGGGTCTTCTCTCCCTGCGTGTTAAATGCGTAGCCCGGATCCAGTGTGATGGACGGGTTGGGCCGCTCCGCCCCGGTCAGGATTGAACCCTGCGCCCCCGCCCACTGCGTTCGGGCCAGCTCCAATGACGGATTATAATAAAACGCCACCCAGTTCAGCGTCTCGAAATCCCACGTCTTCGGCGGCCAATCGGCCAAGTCGTGACCCAAATTCTGTTTTAAATAGTCCCGTAATTCAGGACTCGTCAAAGACCGGTTCAAAAGTTGCGTCGCCGTCTCCCCCGGGGCCAGCGGCTGGTCCACATAGTGCTGGCATCCGCCCGCCAGCGCCGCGACCAGCACAATCGCCCACAAGGGCATCCAGCATCGAAAGTCAGGTAGGGGCATGCGAACAGCCATTCAATTTAAACGAACCAACATTACAAGAACATGATGACACCGCTCTGACCGACCCCTCACCCCCAGGCCGCAGACCGACACTGTCTAAAAACCTTCTGTTTTAGCCAAAGTCATAAGCCCCCCGCAATGACCGGTCACATTCCGGTCATCTTCAATAGGCTAGACTGGCCCTTCATGGTTATTGGTCCAGCACAATGAAAACTGTCAAATCCGTCCTCCTATGAAACTCAAAATTCACCTGCTCCTCGCCACCGGCTTTGTCGCTGCCATTGTTTTCGGTGTCACCGCCTGCCATTTAATCAAACACGAACCCGAGGAGGCGAAGGAACCCGCTGTCATCGGCTCCATCCGCCCCGCAGGCAAGCCCAAGCCCGCCGACTTGCTGGCCCTCGCAAAAATTTCCCTCCCGGCGGCCATGGATGTTGCGCTCACGACCGTGCCCGGTAATGTCATTTCCGCGGAATTGGAAGTCGAAGACGGCAACCTGCAATACTCCTTCGACATCGTGGGCGCCGACAAATCCACCACCGAAGTCGAGATCGACGCCGGCAACGGCAAAGTCCTCGGCACGGACAAGGAAGACGGCAAAGGCGAAGACAAGGACTAGCTTGGCTTTGCGGGATTTGGCCCCTCCAGCGTAAACTCGAGCTGCTGCTGCGCGCCCATCGCCGCCGTCAGGGTCCACCCCATCGCTTGCGCGAACATCCGCGCCAGCGGCAAGCCAAGCCCGAAATGCCGGCCGCCGCTGCGGGCTTCTTCCTTGCGCCAAAAACGGTCGAACAATTTTGGCACGTCAGCCGGCTCCAGGCCGGCCGCCCGGTTGGCCACTCGCAAAATCACGCTACCATCCCCGCTTTCCAGGCGGATGCGCACCTCGCCCGCGGCCGGCGCATAGTCCACTGCATTTTCAAACAGATTACCCAGGATTGAACGCACTAAACCGGCATCGGCCGGAATATTCACCGGCGTCAAATCCCAGTGCACTTTCAACCCGCGCTCCTCGGCTTGGGTCCGGTAACTCTGCCAGGTGTCCTCCACCAGCGCCCGGACATCCACCCATTCGCGCGGGCCGGCGGCCTGCTGGTGTTCGGCGCGCGCCAGCATCAGCAAGTGGGTGACAATCGTCTGCATCTGCATGGCGATGGCCAGCACATCCTGGTCGGCGCCCGCTTCGCGTGAATCGGGCCATTTAATCGCGCACTCGGCCAGGCTGCGCAATTCCGCCAGCGGCGTGCGCAACTCGTGCGCCAAGTCGGCGCTAAACCGTCGCTCCCGTTCAAATGAAATTTCCAGGCGGGCCAGTAATTCGTTGAGCCGGCTGACAATGGGCTGCAATTCCTCCGGCACCCCGGCAGTCGGGAAACGCGTCGTGAGCGATTCCGCATTGATGCGCGCCGCCTGCTCGCCCAGTTGTGCCAGTGGCTGCAGCCCGTGTTTGAGCACGCTGGGAATCAACCACAGCATCGCGCCCGCCAGCAAAATGCCGCTGACTGCGCCGATGCTCAAGAGCTCCGTCAGTGCTTCGGCCAGGCCCTCGTCATCACTGGCGACCACCAGCAACAGTTGCGGTCTGGCCTCGCTCCCGTGGCGCTCTCCACCTTCCTCCGCCAGTGAAAACTTGAGGAGTAGCGCGCGACCAATATGGCCATCGGGCAGCCGCACCCGCCGCGGGCGATCCAGCCGGTCCGGCCGCGGCAAGTCCGCCCCGGCCAGTGAATCTGATCGCGCCACCGCCTCCCCCGTCGCCCGCCAAATTTCAAAATAGTCCGCCGGATCGTCCTTGCCGAAACTGCGAAAAAGCCGGTCGGTCACGTCCACTTGAATCCGGCCCCCTTCCTCCGCCGTCAACGAACTGACGGCGAGGGCCTTCGCCCGCAGCGCATCATCAAATTGCTCGATGAGTTCATCGCGCGCGGCAAAATAGATCGCGGCCAGCGCGCCGCTGAGCAGAACAAAAAATGCCGCCAGCATCTTGCGCGTGAGCTGCCGCCGGATGGAAATCATGTCGCGGGCGCCTCGGCCGCCGCCTGGTCGAGGGCGTAACCCAGGCCGCGACGCGTGTGAATAAGCGGCTCTTCCCCCGCCACCGCCAGCTTCTTGCGCACGCTGCAAATCGCCGAGTCCACCACGTTGCTCATCGGGTCCACCTGCCCGTCATAAATATGCTCCTCGATCTCCGCCCGGGACACCACCTGCCCGCGCCGCCGGGCCAGGTATTCCAGCAACAGGTATTCGCGCGCCGTCAAATCAATCGGATAGCGCCCGCGCTTCACGCGCCGGCCCAGCGTGTCAATTTCCATGTCGCCCACCTTGATCACTGCCTGCTTGGAGCCATAGGCCCGCCGGCACAGCGATTGCACCCGCGCCAGTAATTCCTCCAAATCAAAGGGCTTGATCAAATAATCATCCGCCCCGGCCCGCAATCCCCGCACCCGGTCGGGCACCGTGTCCCGCGCCGTGAGCAATAATACATGCGTCGTTTTGCCGTGCTCGCGCAACGCCGTCAGCACGGACAACCCATCGCGCTTCGGCAGCATGATATCCATAATGATGACATCATATTCGTGCGATTCCGCCAGCCAGAGCCCTTCTTCGCCATCGCCTGCCAAATCCACCGCATAGCCGGATTTGCGCAACGCCGTTCCAAGCGAACGTTGCAACCGCGCCGAATCTTCGACAACCAGAACGCGCATGGCAGAAAACAAAAACGGCCCCCAAGAGGGGAGCTTGGGGGCCGTTGTCGTCAAGTTAAGCAGGTTGGAAAGGACTCCTGCGAGTTATTTTTTGGCGTCCGGCGCGGCATCCATGCCGTACACCAGCACTTCAAAACTATCGGGTAGGTAGGTCGGCCGGGCGGGTCGAGCCGGGGCCGTGCTCGTGCTTGCCACGGGTTGCGGCGCTGCCGTCGTTGAAGCGGCCTTCACTTTCGACGTCGCCGTGTAAATCCGGTGCGTGGTCGGGTCGAGCGCGATGGTCTTCGCGCCGGGTGCGGTGACCAGGTTCTGCACCAGCGTCAGCTTGCCGTTATCTTCTTTCGCCACCGTTAGCCCGCCGGGGGCCTGGCCACCCGGGGTAAAGGCATAGCCCGTGCCCGGGTCAAACGCCGCCGAATCAATGCCCGGAGCCGCTTTCAGGGTGTCCAGCACCTTGCCGTTCGTGCTGTCCATCATCGCCATTGTGTCATCGCAACCGAGAAAAAGCCGGTGGTGCGCCAAATCTATCGCCTGGCCCGACGCCCCGCCCGCCGGTGCGTTCGGCCAGGTGGCCACTACTTTGTGCGTCTTGAGGTCAATCACGGCCACCGCCGCCTTGTCTTCCAAATTGTCATAGATGCGGCCCGCCGCCACATCCACTGTCGCCGATTCCGGCTTGCCGCCCAGCGGAATGGTTGCCGTCACTTCGCCCGTGGCCACGTCAATCACCGTGGCCGACTGGCTGCCGCCGTTAAACGCGTAAACCTCGTTCTGGCTGGGCTCGTACATTATCCAGTCCGGATTGGTGCCCGTGCCGACGGACTTGGTCACCTTCAGCGTCTTCAAATCAAAAATATTCACGCTGTTCGTGCCGCGATTGCTGATGAAGCCCAACCCCGCCTTGGACGCGATGGCGATGCCATGCACGCCGTTTTGGCCGGTGACGTCGCCGACGACCGTGTCGTTCGTCAGGTCCACCACCGTGACCGTCGTGCCATGGCTGACATACAACCGCTGCCCCACCGGGTCCACCGTCAGATAATCCGTGCTCGACACCCCGCCGAGGTGGATTTCTTTAATGAAGTGATACGGCCCGGAGGCCATCGGCGCATCTGCCGCGCGCGCGACCAAAGCCGCACAAGTGAGAACTGAACAGGCCAGCAACGAGGATTTTTTCATGATACAATACCGGAGTTAAGTTTTTCTGAAAAGGAAAGATCATGCTACGCCATCGGGCATTATGGGAAGATGATGATTCCGGGTATCCAAACGCCCCGGTCCTAACGGCCCAGAACTATTGCGAAATGCCCCACCTGAACGTGAAAGGATAGATGATAAATACCGCGCGGCCCACCACGTTTTGCGCGGGTACCGCGCCCCAGTAACGGCCGTCGTAGCTCGTCGGCGAATTGTCACCCATTGGGAAATAGTGGCCGGCCGGCACCGTGTAAGTCTCCCCGCGATGCAAATGCTCCGTCTGGGCCTCGTTGCCATAACTGTAACCGGGGTAATTGCCCTCTTGGCGCGCATTCTTGTCAAAGGCCGCCGCCCCCGTGTTGGGCTGGCCGTTTCGATAGAGCACCGGCGGCTTTACTTCCAACACGTCGCCCGGCGCGCCGACCAGTCGCTTGATGTAATACTGGTCCTCATGCACCGCGCTGCCATCAGGCAACTGCGTGTACAAATCCTCAATCCCGCCCGTATGGAACACAAACGGGTCGCCCGGCTTGGGCGCAATAAAGTTATAGGAAATCCGGTCCACGAATAGCATGTCTCCGGTCCGCAGATCGAAATCCAGTATCCGGTCACCCGCCTTCACCTGTCGCCCAGTGGTGACGACCAGTCGTCCCGACTCATCCCGACGAATGTGCCCGGTCTTTTCCAGCAGGTTGTAAAATTTTTGCGGGTCCTTCCACGCCGCCTGATAAAGCTCGGCAAAATAAGTGGCATAAAACGATTCGTCGAAACCACGGTCGAAATCGTACGGCACGCGCACCAGCACCGTCCCGCTCCCCACCCGTAGGGCGTATTCGCGCTCATCCTCACTTACCAGCCAGAGCCGTGACCAGGCGTGTTCCTGCCGGGTTTTGAAATCCGCGTTCATGGATTCCGTCACCGGCAGCGTCACTTCCCCATCCGCGGGCGCCCGCACATCATAATGCACCGCCCCTTGTGTGACAAAATTTACCGCCTGTGCCACCGCATTCGGCCCCGGCTCATCCAACTTATAGACATATGGCGTCATCCCGTAGTACGTCGGATACATCGAGTTCGTCGGGATTTTGAACGGCTGCAGGAAAAACGTGCGGATGCCGATGACCAAAATCGCCGCGCCGATCAGCATTTCCGTATATTCACCGAGAAAAGTCAGGGGGTAAATGTCGCCGCCGCACGGCAGCATGGCCTCGTGCAATTCCACGCAGGCCTGCTCCATTTCCTCCGGCGAGGACTTTTTTTCCTCCCACATTTTCTGCAACCTGGCTGAGGCTGCGCGCAATTTGGCCAGAGCCTCGGCGGGCACCACGTCCCGCCGGTAGCAATCCACCTTGTCGGCCAGCCGCAGCAGGTTTTCCGCCTGCCCGCGCGCCTCCGCCAGTTTGGATTTGGAAAAGGGGAACATCGGAAACATCTAATAAACCGGATTGCCGGAAAAATTCAGCATAATTCCACACTATTTCGCACTGGCGTTGGTGTGCAGAATTTTGACAAACGCGTCCTGCGGTATCTCCACTTTGCCGATTTGCTTCATGCGCTTTTTGCCTTCCTTCTGCTTCTCCAGCAGCTTGCGCTTGCGCGTGATGTCGCCGCCGTAGCACTTCGCCGTCACGTCCTTGCGCAGGGCCGACACCGTCTCGCGCGCCACCACCTTGCCGCCAATCGCCGCCTGGATGGCCACCTTGAACAATTGCTGCGGCAAAATTTCCTTCAGCTTTTCACACAGCGCCCGCCCCCGCCCCTCCGCCTTCGTGCGATGCACGATGGACGCAAACGCATCCACCGGGTCGGTATTCACCAAAATATCTAGTCGCACCAGATCCGCCACTTCATAGTCCCCGACTTCGTAGTCCATCGAGCCGTAGCCGCGCGTGATGCTCTTCAGTCGGTCGTTGAAATCCACGAGGATTTCATTCAGCGGCAGCTTCGCGTGCAAAAGAATGCGCTCCTCGTCCAGTGTTTCGGTTTTGTCGCAAATTCCGCGCTTTTCGGAAATCAGCGCCAGTAAATCTCCGATGCACGTGTTCGGCGTCAGAATCGTCGCGCGGATGGTCGGCTCCGCAATGGTCAAAATCGTCGCGGCAAGGACAAGGATCAAGGCGGTGACGTGGA
>CAZCMU010000004.1:0-32922 GCA_964499725.1 uncultured Opitutales bacterium | reverse complement strand
CGCAGGGAGCGGCCGCTTGGGCGCAGGGTCTGCCTGCGGGCCCTGCACACGACGACGCGATGAAGGTTATCTTCACCCTGTATGCGGAGAAGGACTTCGCTGCATCCCTGTCTATGGCTCAAGCGCTCCCTGCGGATGGAAACGCTCGGAGCCTCGCACTGCAAGGGCTGGCCAATGCAGCCGTGCCCGTCAGTGTCCAAGATCCGGCGAAAGCCGCAGCCATGCTCGACAGTTTAGGCACCAACGAATCCAGTGTGAGTGCCAGTAACCCAACGGCGATCGTGGCTCTGGGTTTGTATATGCGCGACCCGTCAACGGCCATGAATTGGATGAACGCCATGTCTGCCGGAAACTCCAAGGATAGTGCGATTTTGGCCGTCGCGACGGTGCAGCAGGAAACCGATCCCGCGGCGGCGTTCACCTTGATTAGAACAATGGTTAACGCATCCAAACGCGGCATGGCCACCAGCGCGCTGGTCGCCACTTGGGCCAAAACCGACCCCGATGCCGCAGCCAACGCAGTTATGCAGGCTTATCCGAACAACAACAATGGTCGCCAGGCGGCACTCATGGATATCATCAAACAAAATGCCCCCAACAGCCAAGCGACAACCCAATAACTGTCGTGTGTGAAGTTCGCCGCTAATCGGAGAGACTTACCCACTGCTTGTCAGCTCGCTGTCAGCGCCCCCCTTACTTCCCCGGGTTCGCGCCTTTGACGTTCGTGCGGATGCGGTAAAAGCCCGTGCGCGCGGTGATGTACAGCGTCTGCCGGTCCTTGTCGCCAAAGCAGATGTTCGCCGGGTTTTCAGGCACGGGGATGAAGCCGATTTGCTTGCCCGTCTTCGTGTCCACCACGGTCGTGCCACCCGGACGCGAGCCCACGCTCATGTAGAGGTTCCCGTGGTCGTCGAGCGTCATGCCGTCCGAGCCAAAGCTGCACACGAGCCGCTTGTTCGTCAGCGAGCCATCGGGCTGAATGTCGAATCCCCAGGTCTGCCCGCCGGAGATGTCGGACACATAGAGCGTCTTGCCATCCCCGGTGCCGGCGATGCCGTTCGGCGTGCCGTTCTGGCCGTTGGGCGAATTAAATTCATCGAGCACGCGGGTCAGCGTCTTATGGTCAGGCGAAAGGAAATAAACGGTCTTTAGTTCCTGTTCCTGCTGGCGACCCGGCGTCCACCAGTTGCGGCGATAATAGGGGTCGGTCAAATACATGCCGCCGTCGGGCCGCACCCAAACGTCATTGGGGCCGTTGAGCAGTTTGCCCTTGTAATTGGTCACCAGCACGGTGTGTTTGGGCAAGGTGATGGTGCCGGGCTTGGCCGGGTCGCCCACGGCGGGGTTTAGCGGCTGCGGGTAGGGGATGGTCTCGGTCTCGGTGGTGGAGATGGACCATACCTCGTTGCGCTCATCGGCACAGGAGATGAGGTTGCCTTGGTGGTCGAAGCACATCCCGTTGGAGTAGCCGGAAGGGTGCATGAAGACGCTCAACTTTTGCGCCGTACAGTCCCACTTCATAATTTTGCTGCTGTCCTGTTCGATGAAATAAACATCACCATTGGGCGCGCAGGTGGCCCCCTCGGTGAAGGGCGTTCCCGTGCCCGGGCCGAAACCGTTGGGCACTGTGTAGGATTCGGTGGGCAATGTGGCGAGTTTTTCGACCTTGGCATCCGGTGAAATCGTCGGCGGCAGGCCCATGCTGGTGTTTGGCCCGCCGCGACCCATGCCGCGTCCAGAGGCCGCGGGCGGTTGCATCGCCGGTTGGCTGGTACCCGCGCCGGCGGCGGTCGTCACGGCTGCGGGTTGGGCCAGGGCGACGGCCGACAACAGAGATGAGGCGGCTAGAGTAGAGATGAATTTAAGTGGAGTAGTCATGGGGTGGGGTGGGAGTAGGGAAGTAAAATGAATTTTCAGCGCAAAACAAGGTTGTTTAATTTGAGCCCAGCGCGGCCGCGGCGGCCTTTTGGAACTCGATGTGCATCGGCGAATTGTCCGGGTTGCCCATTTTATCGCGCTCGAGCATCATGACGTAGATGATGCCCCGTTTCGGGTCCGCCCAGCTATTGGTGCCAAACGCGCCGCCATGTCCAAACGACCCGGGCGTGAGCATATTGTTCGCCTCCATCGCCGTCGGGTCTTCCACGATGCAAAAGCCCAGGCCCCAGGGCATCCCGGCGCGCGCCTTCAAGTCGCCCGTTTGCTTGCGCAGCATCTCGGCCAGGGTTTGCGCCTTGAGAATTTGCTTTCCGGCTACCGTGCCATGGTTGAGCACCATCTGGTAAAATTTCGCGATATCCTCCGCCGTGGAGAACAACCCCGCGCCGCCGAGCGGCGGCCGCTTGTGGTCGGTCGGTTGCGTGCCGTAAAGATACTGAATCGGCTGGTGGACCAGTTTGTTCGACGGGTCGAGAATGTACGTGTCCGCATAGCGGTCCACGTCTTTGGTCTCAATCCAGAACGAGGTGTTCTTCATGCCCAGCGGGTCGAACAGCCGTTTTTGCAAAAACTGGTCGTAGGGCATCCCGCTCACGACTTCCACCACGCGCCCGGCCGTGTCAATCCCCGCTGTAGAATACGCCCAGCGCGTGCCGGGCTGGAAGCGCAGGGGCTGCTTCGCCAGCAATTGGCTCATCTGCGTCAGCGTCCAGTCCGGGCCGACACCGGGGTACCCGTCGCCGAGGCCGCTGGTATGTGAAAGGATGTCGCGCAGGGTGATGGGCCGCGTGGGCTTCACGAGGGTGCGCGTGCCGTCTGCGGCTTGGGTTGTCACCATCACATCATTGAACTCCGGGATGTATTTGCCCACCGGGTCGTCAAAACTTAGTTTGCCATCGCTCACCAGGATGGCGACCGCCGTGGCGGTGATGGGCTTGCTCATGGACGCAATCCAGAACAAATCGTCGGTGTGCAGGGTCCGCCCGGTTTGCACATCGCTTTTGCCCACCGCGGCCAGGTGCAGGACTTTGTCTTTCGTCGCCACCAGGGTTACGGCGCCGGCAATGAGCCCCTGGTCCACAAACGTCTGCATCTTGGGCGCGATGCCTGAAAAATCCGGGGCCGTGGCGGCCGGCGGGGCATCGGCGGCGAGCAGCGCCGCGCAAGGATAGGTCAGCAATAGAGTCTGCACCACGGCAGCCCTCCATGCTCGTTTTAGGGGTAGGAGCATAAGCCATCGATAAGCGCTTTGTCATTTGCCCTCAATACCGAAATATTTACCAAATCTAGGATAGTTCTAACACTTTGTCCCTCTGTCCCCTAGTCTCTTTGCCTCTTCTCTTTCAATTCACCCGGTGTTCCAATTCCCTAATCAATTCCAGCAAAAACCAGTTGTCGCCGCCAATTTTCTCCACCCCGCGCACCGCCGCGCTGGTCAGCTCGCGTGCCTTGTCGCGGGCGACATCGAGGCCATACAAACTCGCGTAGGTCAATTTGCCGTGGCGCTGGTCGAGGCCGGGGGTTTTGCCTAAAACTTCGGCGGAGGCCGTGGCGTCGAGGATGTCATCAATCGCCTGGAAGGCCAGGCCCAGGTTCCGGCCGACTTCGGCCATGAGTTTAAATTTCGCCGGCGGCGCTTTCGTCAGCCGCAGGCCCAGCAGCAAGCTCGCGGTGATGAGCGCCGCCGTTTTGTTGTGGTGGATGAAGTCCAGGCGCTCGGCGCTCGGTTTGGCCTTTTCGCCGAGCAGGTCTTCCATCTGGCCGCCAATGAGCTTTTCCGAACCCGAGGCATCGCCCAAAATTCGCACCAACTCGTTCGCGACTTCGGGATGCTTTTTATAGGCATCGGCCAGCAGCCACAGCGCGTAAGTCAGCAACGCGTCCCCCGCGAGCAGCGCGGTGGCGTCGCCAAATTTTTTGTGGCAGGTGGGCATGCCCCGGCGCAGGTCCGAGTCATCCATGCACGGCAAATCGTCATGGATGAGGCTGTAGGTGTGCAGGCACTCGACCGCCACGGCGGCGGGAAAGGGGTCGAGCCTCGACGGGAACAACCCGTGCCCGGCCAGCACCAGCAACGGGCGCAGGCGCTTGCCCCCGGCCAGCATTGAATAGCGCATGGCCTCGTGCAGCACCCCCGGGCGAGTCGTCGCCTTCGGCAGCCATCGGTCAATGGCGGCTTCGACGTCGGCGCGGCGGCGCTTTAACGTTGCTTTGAAATCACGGGAAGGGTTTGCTGGCACAGTTGTCTTTCTGAAAGCTCACCCGTATGGTTAGTTTCGACGAAGTTTGCAAAAGGATTTTCGCGGACCCGCGCTGGCTGCCCAACGTTCTCATCGGCGGGGTGCTTAGTTTTGTGCCCATCCTCAATGTCTTTGCCCTCGGCTACCAATACCGTTATTTTGAGCAAGTGCACCGGGGCGGCGGCTTTGTCTGGCCCGATTGGCACGATTGGGAAGGCCTGTTTCTCGACGGCCTGCGGCTGCTTGCCATCCTGGCGCTTTACGGCCTTTTACCCGTGCTGGTGGGTTATTGGGTGGTGAATCTGCTCGGTTGGCTCAGTTTTGAAATTTTGGGCCAGCATCTCTACATGGCGCTCGTGTCGCCCCTGGTGCTTCTGGCGCCGCTGTGGACGGTGGCCATGCTCTACGTTTACCAGCCTCGGCGGCAGTGGGCGTCCCTCCAGCGCCCGGCCCTGGCCTGGTTGATGACCCGCGCCGCCTGGCCCGCTTTTTTGGTGCCCGCGCTCGCATTTTGGGGGTTCATGTATCTGGGTTTCATGCTTTTCGGTTTTGCTTTTTTCCTTGGATTCCTCGTCTTGGGCGCGTATTACACCAGACTGTTCCTGGAAATTGAAAGTCGCGGCCCCAGCCGCGCCGCCCGCGGCTGATTCCGCGCTCCTCCCGCCCACTCACCCGCCCAATGCCGACGTACGAATACGCCTGCAAATTTTGCGGCAAACACCTCGAAATCCACCAACCGATCACGGCGGAGCCGTTGAAGCGCTGCCCCGCCTGCAAAAAGGCCGGCCTCAAGCGCCTCATCAGCGGCGGCGCCGGGCTCATCTTCAAAGGCTCCGGCTTCTACGAAACCGACTACAAGCGTTCCTCCAGCGCCATCGCCAAGGGTGCCGACGCCGAGAAAAAAGCCGCCAACCACCAACCTTCCGATTCCAAGACGGCGGCCAAACCTGAGCCCGCCAAACCTTCCGCCGCCAAACCCGCCAAATCTTAAATCGCCATGGGCTCCAACACCAACTTTGATCCCACGGGTGAGAAAAAAGCCCGCAAACAGGCCACGCTCAAGGGCGCCGTCATTTGCTCTTTCTTTAATGTTTTTTTGGGCGCCATCCTGGGCATGATCATTCTCACCACTTCCGCCCCCGTGGAGTACCAGCCCAAGCCCAATGCCAAGACCGGCAAAGTAGCGCCGCCACCAGCGGGTTTGTTTTACTGGGCGGGCGCATCGGGTAGCGACTACCGCAGCAAGGAAGCTGAATTTCTCGCCAGTTCGCCCAGTGGAGTGACACTCTCCGACGCCGAACTCAACGCCTGGGCCGAGGCCATGTTCAAGTCCGACGTCGGCAAGGCCAAGCCTGCGGCCAAAAAGGGCGCACCGACGGCGAAAGCTGTGGACGACAAAAAACCGGTTTCTGAAACGGACAAGGCCAAGGCCAAAGTGGAGGAAGGCGTCAAAACCGCCGAAGCAGACCTTAAAACCTGGGGCCTCGATGCCGGTACGCCCAATTTTCACGCCTTCAAGGATCCCGCCGCACCGGCCGATGCCCCGGTCAGTTTCCAAGTCGCTTTGCCGATGACCATCACGCTTTTCGGCGTCAACTTCGACACGGTTTACCAGGCTCGCGGCGTTTTTGTGGCCGGTTCCGCCGGCCCGCAGTTTAAGCCCTATTACAGTTTTCTCGGCACTGCCCGCATTCCCGTGTTGCCCGGCCTCGCGCAAAAGGTCTTCAACACTTTTGCGGCTAAATACGCCGGCAGTGACGAGATGAAAAAATATGCCGAGGCCTGGGCCAAGCTCACCACTGCCTCGGTGCAGGATGGGGCACTTGTCCTTGGCGGCAAATAGGGCGCCGCTTTTTTGCGAGGTGTTTATGCATCCGGTGTCATGTTTGCCCGACCGTGGTTGGCTCTGTTTTCGGGTGCTAACGCTGAGGGTGTGGGGGCTTCTGGCGCTGTTTCTACCCGCTGCTTTCGCCTCATCCGCGCCACTTGTTGCCCCCACCCAGAGCGTACCGCCCGGTGTGCGCCCCTTGCTCGGCCCTCCGGCGGTGTTGTCGGTCGGGGCTTTCGAAATTGACGCCCCGGACTATCCTTCCGCCCAGGCGGTCCTCAACCTCGCCCAGCATTTGCGCACAATCATGGCGAAAGATTTCCATTGGCCCGACTTTCCCGCCGGCGCCATTCACATCCAGCTTGTACCGCTAGCCCAGGCCGGTTTTCCCGGACCCTACGTGGTGAACAAAGATTCGGATGGCAACTACACGGCCCGCGTGCGCTGGGGCCCGGCTACCGCCTTGTCCGACGTTTGTTTCGCCTTGGGCAATGTCGTGGTCGAAAGCGTCGCCTCGTGGCACAGCCGGGCTGCCGTTCAGGTGCCCGACTGGCTCAGGCTCGCGTTTGGCCAGATGCTCGAAGTGGAATCCAAACCCGCCATCATGGACGAATTTTCCGCCAAGGCCCGCCGCCAGCCCATCCTGTCGCTGCGCCAGATCATGACGGCGCAAAATCCTTCCGCGGACGATTTGCCGCTGCTCGCCCTGAACGCCTATTGGCTCGCCCATTTTTTTGAGGACCAATGCCGCACCTCCGCCAACGCCATCCAGCTCTTCGGCCCGCTGGCGTCCGGCGCCGATCCGGCGCAGACGCTGGCCACGGCCTTTCCCAACCAGTTTGTCGATGCCCGCGACCTCGAACTTTGGTGGGAGGTCGGCTATCGCGACTTGATCCATGAACACCGGTCGCCCGTGTTGACGATGGCCCAAAGCCGCGCCTTGCTCGACCGCCTCGAGTATGTTGACCTGCCGCAACCCAATAGCGGCGGGCAGCGCATCCGCCTCGCCGACGCCTGGGCCAGCCGATCTGACAAAGCCCTGCAGGGGCAGCTCGCTTCCATCATGCTCAATGCCGGCTCGCTTCCGCTCCAGGTCAATCCCGTCTATAAAAACGCGCTGTTGTCCCTGCTCCGCGCCTTGACGCAATTGAGCGGCGCTGACGAGAAAGCCTTTCAATCCGCCTGGACCCAATACCTCGCTGACCGCGCCGACGCTGAAGCCATCGAAGCCGGCGTGGAGCAGGCGATGAGCACTCAATAAATGAATTTTAGAAACAGTTTCGTTTTGTTTACTTTTGTTTCTGAGGGGATTCTTTCCATTGCCAATCACGAATCTCCGGCAGGTCCTGCCCATTTTTTGTAATGTAAAGCTTGTGTTCGACCAGCTTGTCTTTGAGCTGTTGTTTTAGGTAGATGCCCTGGTCGCCAGTCTGCGGCAGACGGTCAACGGCGTCCATCACGAGGTGGAAGCGGTCGAGATCATTCAGCATCGTCATGTCGAAGGGCGTGTTTTTTGATGACCCGGTTCAAATGTGCGTAAATAAAATTCTGCCCGGGGGTCGTGCCCCAGTGGCCCAGCAGCATGGGCTTTACGTCTGCAAGCGCCAGCGCCGTTTGAGCAACGGATTGTCGTAAAGATAAATTTGGCCGACCGACAGGTAGTTGGCCGCGCGCCAGTAGGCGTCCAGGCGCCAGAGTTCTTCTTTGGCTGGTGGATTTTTCATACAGAACGAGAGTGGGGGGAATGTTTCAAAAAATCGCCGACGGCCTGCGCCAGCACGGCCTCTTCATCGGTGCGAATCACGCGAACACTCACCCGGCTTTTTTTCGCGGAAATTACCCCGCAATTTTTATTGTTCTGGGTCCGGTTCAGGACCAGCCCCAGGAAATCCAGTCCCGCGCAAATCCGTTCCCGGATAAGCGGCGCGTTTTCCCCGATGCCTCCGGCAAAGACCAGCGTGTCGAGACCGCCCAGCGCCGCGGCGTAGGCCCCAATCCATTTTCGCGCCTGATAACAAAAGACCGCGACGGCCTCCGCCGCCCGCTGGTCGGTCGTTTCGCGGGCGAGGAGATCGCGCATGTCGGAACTGGTTTCCGAAATGCCGAGCAGCCCCGATTCCTTGTTGACCATTTCGTTAAACCGCCCCGGGGTCATTTTTTCGGTTCGCGCCAAGAACCAGGGTAGGCCGGGGTCTAAATCGCCCGCGCGCGTGCTCATGGGCAGCCCGGCGGCAGGCGTGAACGCCATGCTTGTATCCTGGCTCTTTCCACCTCGCACTGCCGCCATGCTTGCCCCATTGCCCAAGTGGGCCAACACCAACCGGCCCTGTGCGGCTTGGCGTCCCGCCACCCGGGTTAATTCCTTCACCAGATATTCATAGGAAAGTCCGTGAAAACCATAGCGCCGCACCCCTTTGGCTTCCAATCGGCGCGGGATTGGCAGAATCTGCGCCACCCGCGGCATGGTCCGATGAAAGGCCGTGTCGAAACACGCCACCTGCGGCACTCCTGGCAATTGCTGATGAAATGTTTCCAGCAGCGCCAACTCCGATGGCAAGTGTTCCGGATCCAGGGGGCTTAGCTGGCGCAACTGCTTAAGTAATTTTGGGGTCACCAGCGTCGGCACGCCATACCGATTGCCCCCATGGACAATACGGTGCCCCACGCCGGCGATTTGGCTTAAGCCAACGCGTTGATCCAGCCAGCGAATTAAGAAAGCCGCCGCCGCCCGATGGTCCAGCGCATGGATAATTTCAGATTTTTGGGGCGCGCCCGCGCCGTCGCCGTGCGAAAAAGAGGTTTTGGCCAAGCCGATGCGCTCAATCTGACCGGAGATTTTTCTCTTTGGCGGCCGACTTTGACTATACAAGGCAAACTTCAAGCTCGATGACCCCCCATTGATGGCCAGCATCAAGTCAGGTTTGGGATTTTGAGGCAGGGCTTTCATCCGCGAACCGCGTTGTTGGCGAATATCGGCTATTCGCCTGGTCAAGCTACGCCCGATTCTGACGGTCTGCAAGGAGTTAGCTCACAACCAGGCTCCGCAAATTCAAAAAGTCACGTGGACTTGACAAAAAATTAATCTTCCAGCCCGCAGATTGAGCCGGTTGCCAGGGAAATCGCGCAGGAATTGCGCTGACGATCAGTTTCTGACGGTGTTCATTCCTTCTCCAAATCAAACCCGTCCTTGCGGTCGAGAATTTTCCAGCCCTTGGCCGTCAATTCTTTCCGCAAGGCGTCCGCCTTCGCGAAATCTTTCGCCTGTTTTGCATCCCAGCGTTGTTGCGCCAGCGCAACTATTTCCGCCGGAGCCTCAATCTTCGCTTGGGGCAGCGGCACATCCAGCCCGAACGCAAACACCGCAATTTTCACCAGGCCTTCCAAATCTTCCATGGCTTGTTCCACCGTGGCCGCCTTGGGCTCGACCTTGAACATTTCGCCCATTGCGCCGGGCACGTTCAAGTCGTCGCAGAGCACCTCCCACGCCGCCGCATAACGCCCCCAGCGCAGCGCTTCCGGTGCGGAGGTTTTCAAGCGCGCAATCGTTTCCTTCGCCTTCATCCCACCGCCCGCCGCGCGCAACGCCAGCGCCTGCAAATTTTTGTCCAGTTTCTGGATCGCACTCTGCGCCGATTCCAGCCCGTGTTTGGTAAAATTCAATGGCGAGCGGTAGTGCCCCGCGATGAGCGCATACCGCAACACCACCGGCGCAAAGCCCATTTTTTCAATGTCCAACAGCGTGTAAAGGTTGCCGAGGCTCTTCGACATCTTGCGCCCGTCCACCAGCAAATGCGCATTGTGAAACCACTGCCGCACAAAAGTGTAGTTCACTTCGCCATCATGTGCGCAGCACGATTGCGCGATTTCGTTCTCATGGTGCGGGAACATCAGGTCCACGCCGCCGCCATGCAGGTCAATCGTCGTGCCGCCAAAAATCTTTTCAATCATCGCGCTGCATTCGATGTGCCAGCCCGGCCGTCCTTCGCCAAACGGGCTGGGCCAAAAATTCGGGCCGTCTTCCGGCTTGCGTGCCTTCCACAGCGCAAAGTCCGCCACATGCTCGCGCGAATATTCGTCCGCTGCATTCGTCGCGCCCGAGCTATTGGCGTTCTGCGTCTCCAGTTCCTCCAGTTTGAGGTGCGACAGCTTGCCGTAAGCCGCAAACGACGACACCTTGAAATACACCGACCCATCCGGCGCTTGGTAGGCGTGCCCGTGTTTGAGCAGCCGTTCGATCAACTCGATTTGCCCGGGGATATGCGCCACCGCGCTGGGCTCGTGCTGCGGGGTGAGCAAATTCAGCGCCGCGCAATCCGCGCGAAACTTCTCCGTCCAGCCCTGGGTAAAGTCGCCCAACGCTTTGCCTTCCGCCTGCGATTGGCGGATGGTCTTGTCGTCCACATCGGTGATGTTCCGTGCATGGTTCACTTTGCCCCGGCCTAGTTCGATTTCCAGCGCCCGCCGCAACACGTCCTGCGCGACAAACGCACGAAAATTACCTATATGCGCCGGTCCCCACACCGTCGGCCCGCAGCAATAAAGCCGAAACACCCCGTCCGCGTGTGCGGGCGTCAGGGGCTCGACGGCGCGGGTCAGGGTGTTGTGCAGGCGCAGGGGCATGTGGAAAAAAAGAAGGATGAACGATGAGGAATGAAGGATGAAGCAGAAAAACGCAGTTAAAAAAGAAGGGGAGGGCGTCTATTTTTCGCGCTTTCGCCCGGAGGGCCTTTCTGGCACAATCCCCGGTTCCCATGCCCAAGGCCGCCCCATCCGCGCCCGCGCGCCTCGTTTTGCCCCAGCGCCCCCGCCGCCTGCGCCGCACCGCCGCCATCCGCGCCCTCGTGCGTGAGGCTAGCCTGTCGCCCACCCAGTTGATTCAACCCGTCTTTGTTCACGAGGGTAGGGAAGCCGAGCCCATCCCGTCCCTGCCGGGCATTTACCGTATCCCCTTGGCGAAACTCGGTGCCCATTGCCGTGATTTGGCCAAACTCGGTCTCGGTGGTGTCGCGCTCTTTCCCAAAATTGATCCCAAGCGCAAGGACGCCCTGGGCCGCGAAGCGCTTAATCCCAATACGCTCGTCCTGCGCGCGGTGCACGAAGTCAAATCTGCCGCGCCGGCGTTTCCCATTTTTGCCGACATCGCCCTGGACCCCTACACCACCCACGGGCACGACGGCGTCCTCACCAAACGTGGCGATGATGTGGACAACGACCGCACCGTGGCCATTCTGGCGAAAATGGCCGTGCTGCACGCCCGCGCTGGCGTGGATTTCGTCGCTCCGTCCGACATGATGGACGGCCGCGTTGGCGCCATTCGCAGCGCCCTCGACGCCGCGGGCCACGAAAGCACGGGCATTATGGCTTACACCGCGAAATACGCCTCGGCCTATTACGGCCCTTTTCGTGATGCCGTTGGCAGCCAGCGTGCCGCCGGGTCGCCGTCGCTTTGCAAGGCCACCTACCAGATGGACCCCGCCAACCGACGCGACGCCCTGCGCGAGGCCTGGCTCGATCAGGCCGAAGGCGCGGACATTCTCATGGTCAAGCCCGCGTCGCTGTATCTCGACATTATTGCCAGCATCCACGCGCACACGCACCGTCCCGTGGCCGCCTATCAAGTTTCCGGCGAATACGCCCAGATTTGCGCCGCCGCCGAACGCGGCTGGCTTGACCTCTGCGCCGCGCGCGACGAAGCCCTCCTCGCCATTCGGCGCGCCGGGGCGGACATCATCCTGACTTACTTCGCTGCGGCCTGCGCCCGGGAATGGTAAATCACTTCTTCTTCCCGCTTTTTTTGGCGGGCGGGCGCTTGGCGGACGATTTGGACTTCTTCCGGCCACCTTCGTCGTCCTCATCTTCGTCTTCCTCGTCGTCGTCCTTGTCCTTGTCCTCGTCTTCGTCGTCATCCAACGCATCAAGGTCCTCGGTTTTTTCTTCGGCGCCTGCTTCGCCTTCCTCTTTTTCCTTGTCCTTGTCGTCGTCCTCATCCCACTTCATGGTTTCATCTTCCTCGATGTTCTCGTCCTCCACTTCGGGGATGTCCTCCGCGGCTTCTTCTTCGCCCTTCTTTTTGGTGGTGAGGTCGTGCGTTTCCTCGGCTTCCTCGTCCACTTCAAAGCCCGCCGGCACATATTCCAGAATATCCGTGATTTCCTGAAAGGCGTGCAGCGCGCGCCCTTCCAGGAACGCGTTGTGGTGGTCCTCGCGGATTTCCTCCTCGAGGTCGTCCACCGTCAGGTGTTTGTCAAAATCAATCGCGTCGTTGAGGAACTTCACGCGCAGTTTGGTGATGTGGTCGAGCAGGTCCGCATACGGCCCCTTTTCCTCATCCACCTGGTCGGGCAGGGCAAACAGCTTTTCTTCCGACTCCAGCAGCGATTCGTGCGCGCGCACCAGCTTCACCTTGTTGCCTGGCAGCGTTTCCTTGATGATGAAGGGGATGAACGCCGCCTCAAAGGTGTCCGCTTGGAAACCGTATTCCCGCAGCGGGTCGAGCAGGTCGAGGATGTGCGCCAGTTGGCGCGGGTCAATGATGGACAGGCCGTCCACGTCCCAGCGCACACTGTCGCTGATTTCGGCGACCCACCAGTTCAGGTCCTCGCCCAGGCGGACGACGCACCACTCAAGTTTTGGAGAAGGCTTTGGCATAGTCTATTGGCTCCCAAAAAACCATCCGGCGCACTTTGTCAATCCGCAGAGTTAACTATTTTTTCGGGAGGGAAGGGAACTTCGCCTGTTTCCGCTATGAATAGCGACACTTTTCTGCTTTTTGCCCATGGGGTGTTCAAGGGGGGTGCGGACGATGATTGCCAAGCGCTCGGTTTGGCCCGTAGAGTCCCTGCCTTACTATGGGTGTCATCTACGAACGCCTTGTGCGCCCCCGGCTTTTTGCCGAGGATGCCGAATCCGCCCACGAACAGGCCCTCACCGCCCTGTCGGCCCTCTCCGCCTCCGGGCCCCTGTGCTCCCTCATCGCCTGGGCCAACCGCGTCCACGGTGCCCGGCCCATCGAGCTTTTCGGGCTCAAATTCCCCAACGCCGTCGGCCTGGCTGCCGGGTTCGATAAAAACGCCGTCGCCTGGCGGGCCGCCCCGGCCCTCGGCTTCGGCCACGTCGAAATCGGCACCGTCACCCTCCATCCCCAGACGGGCAATGCCAAGCCCCGCATGTTCCGCCTCCCGGCGCACGAGGCCCTTATCAACCGCCTCGGCTTCCCCAACCAAGGCGCGGAGGCCGTGGCTCGGCGCCTCGCCGCTTATCCCTCCCGCAAGCGCGCCATCCCCCTCGGCATCAACTTGGGCAAGTCCAAGACCGTCCCTCTTGAACAGGCCGCCAACGACTATCTGGCCTCTTTCAACCTCCTGGCCGACCACGCCGACTACTTTGTCATCAACGTCTCCAGCCCCAACACGCCCGAGCTGCGCCGCCTCCAGACCCAGGAGTTCCTGCCCGGCCTCCTTCAGCTCATGCGCAAAATCGCCCGCGATCGCGCCCGCAAGTTCGCCGCCCGCTCCGTCCCCCTGCTCCTTAAAATCGCCCCCGATTTGACCTTTGCCGAAATTGACGAACTCCTCGCCACCGTCGCCGAGCACGAGATTGACGGCATCATCGCCACCAATACCACCACCGCCCGCCCCGGTATTGACGGCCCCGCCGAGGCCGGCGGCCTCAGCGGCGCGCCCCTCCATGCCCGCGTGGTCGAGATCGTCCGCTTCATCTCCCTGGCCACCAAAGGCAAGCTCCCCATCATCGGCTGCGGCGGCATCCTCCAGCCCGCCGACGCCCACCGCCTGATGGACAACGGCGCGTCCCTCGTCCAAATCTACACCGGCCTGGTGTACCGCGGCCCCTTCTTCGCCCGCGAACTCGCCCACGCGCTGTCCTGGCGGCACCGGGACTGGGTTTGAGGGGAATGCTGAATTCTGAATGCTGATGGCTGAATATAATATCAGCTTCGTTGGCGAAAACCGGAAAAGTTTTCCGCAGACTTCAACGCCAGTTGCCTTTGAACCCAAAAGTGATGGAGAAATGGTTCCGGAATTCATCATTCAGCACTCAGAATTCAGAACTCCATGCCCGCCTACTCCCTCATCATCCCCGCCTATAACGAGGAATCGCACCTCCCCGGCACCCTCGCCTCGGTCCACGCCGCGATGCAGATGGTGCCCGAGCCCGGCGAAGTTATCGTCGTGGACAATAATTCGACTGACCGTACCGCCGCCGTCGCGCAGGCCAACGGCGCTCGCGTCGTCTTCGAACCCATCAACCAAATCTCCCGCGCCCGCAACGCCGGCGCCCGCGCCGCGTTGGGGGCGTGGCTGGTCTTTCTCGATGCCGACACCCAGTTGCCGCCCGGCCTCCTTGTCCGCGCCATCGAGAACTTGCGCTCCGGCTCCATCGCTGGCGGCGGCGCGCTGATGGAGATGGACAGGCCCCTCGAGCCCCGCTACCAGCGCGTCGTGAATTGCTGGACGTGGGTCTCGCGCAAGCTCCAATGGGCTGCGGGCAGTTTTGTCTATTGCACGAAGGAAGGTTTCGACGCCGTCGGCGGCTTCTCCCTCAAAGTTTACGCCGGCGAGGAAGTCTTCTTTTCTCGCGCCTACACAAAATGGGCGCACCGCCAGGGCAAAACTTTCCGCATCATTGACAGCCCCCGCGTCCTCACCTCCGCCCGCAAGATGGAGTGGTATTCCCCCGCCCAACTCCTCGGCCTCCTGTTGATGATGACCCTCTGCCCCTTCTCCGTCCGCAGCAAACGAATGTGTGCGTTTTGGTATCGCAGACCCGCCCGCGATGAATAATCAAAAGGGCATACAAGTCGCTCCATGGATACGATTGATGTTCCAGAAAACCTAATTCCATCGCCCGACGACAAATTCGTGGGCGTCACATTCGCTGACGCTTTACTCACGTCATTGCTTTCGCTCGACCAAGCGATACTGCAAGCGGAATATAAGCAGAATTCACCAGACTCCGACATCGTTTGGGAATTAAAAAAGCCACATGAAGAAATAAGCTTTTTTTTCGCGGCGTCAACCGATACCGGAAAATTTCGTAATGTATTGGCTCGATTTGGTCACCACTATATGGACGGTCAGTTATACAATGGTTATGCGCAAAAATTTCTTCGTCAACGTGGCCATACTCATCGTTGTCACTTTTATATGTCCAATCTCGGAGAAACCGGGTTTTGGATTCGCATATATGCTTTCAAAACTGATTAAAGCACAGCACGCATTTCCAGGATACCTCCCCCAACAAATCCTTGCCTCATCTCTGCCGTCCGCTAAACTCTTCCCCATGTCCGTGAGCCAAATCAAGGCCGAGTTGGCCCGCCTGCCGGTCACCCAGCAGGATGAATTGGCGTCCTACCTCAGCCAGCTCAAGCGTCTGCGCGACCCCAAGCAGCGCCGCGAGATCACCCGGCGCAATTCCAGCCGTCGGGCCGGTGACTGGATTTCCCTCAAGCAACTCAAAGCCCATTGGGCCAAATGACGCGTGGCGGCTTACCGCGTAATGATTACACGCGATGTCTTGCTGTTCGACAAGCCCGGTCGGCGCGAACGTCTGTTCTTGCTGCGTTTTTTGGACAGTCTCGCTGCCGATCCCTTCCAAGAAGGCGATTTTCAAGACACGGACAATGATGGCCGTGTTGTGCAGATTAAAATTATCGGACACTATGCGCTGACCTTTTGGGCTGACCACGCCGCACAAGAAGTGCGCGTCACCCAATTTTCCGAGGCTGATTATTAATTCCATGAATACCCCCGATCTCCCCCAAGCCCACCGCTGGTTCGCGGTTGAATGCAACAACCGCGCCTGGGACCTCGCGGCCAAAGTTGGCCGCACCCCGGCCGAGGATCACGAAATGCTCCTGGCCGCCTACGCCGCCGCCTACCATTGGTCGAAGGTCGGCACGCCGCTCAACCACATGCGCGCAGAAATGACCCTCGCGCACGCCCACGCGCAATTGGGGCAGGGTGGGGAATCGTTCCGCTACGCGCAAAACGTCCTCGATTTCTGCGCGGAAAACACCTGCGAGGATTGGGACAAAGCTTTTGCCCATGCCGAAATGGCCCTCGCGGCCGCCCACATGAACGATCATGTGCTGCACCGCCAGCAGTACGCGCTTGCCGAAAAGCTGGGCCACGCCATCAAGGACAAGGATGACCACGACGTTTTTCTCGCCGAATTCGCACGGATTCCGGCGCCGAAAAAATAGCCTAGGGGAGAGACTGGTTTAGCTCGCCGTGGCGGCGGCCATCTCGGCGCGGGCCTTTTCGGCCAGCGCAGTCGAGATGTAACGCTCGCCGGCGCTCGCTGCGATCACCACGATGCGTTTGCCCGCCGAACTCGGGCGCTTGGCCACTTCCAGAGCCGCCCAAATCGTCGCCCCACTCGAGATGCCCACGCACAGGCCTTCCTCCACGCTCAGACGCTGCGCCGTCGCAAACGCGTCCTCATTCGTCACTTGCATCGTTTCGTCAATGATGGCCGTGTTCAAATTCTTCGGGATGAAGCCCGCGCCGATGCCCTGGATCTTGTGCGGGCCGGGTTTGCCGCCCGAAATCACCGGGCTGTTCGTCGGTTCGATGGCGATGGAGTGGAGTTTGCGGCGCTGCTTGATGACTTCCGACACGCCCGTGATGGTGCCGCCGGTGCCCACGCCCGCGATGAAGATGTCCACATTGCCCTCGGTGTCGCGCCAGATTTCCTCAGCCGTTGTTGCGCGGTGGATGGCCGGGTTCGCCGGGTTGTCAAATTGCTGCGGCATGAAGCCGTTGCTGCCGTGTTCGGCCAAAATCTGGTTCGCGCGCTCAATCGCGCCGCGCATGCCCGCAGGCCCGGGCGTCAGGATGATTTCCGCGCCCAGCATGCGCAGCAGCACGCGGCGCTCCATGGACATCGTCTCCGGCATCGTCAAAATAATTTTGTACCCCTTCGCCGCGGCGACAAACGCCAGCGCGATGCCCGTGTTGCCCGAGGTCGGCTCGATGATCACATTGCCCGGTTTCAGGCGGCCGTCTTTTTCGCCCGCCTCAATCATCGCGCGGCCGATGCGGTCTTTGACGCTCGAAAGCGGATTAAAAAACTCGCACTTTACGACGACTTCCCCCGGCAACCCGGCAGAGAGCTTGTTCAGGCGCACCAACGGCGTGTTGCCAACCGTGGCGACGATATTCGAGTAGATATTCATGGGGATGGAGTGATTGAGTGTTCGAGTGCTTAGTGCTTGGTTATGAAGGCGGTGGTGCAGTGCTTGGGCGATGCCGTCAGTAGTTTGTGCGGTATCTATACTTAGATACTCAACATAAGAACAAAATTCTCGTCCTTCGCGCAAGTCAAAAGAGCGGAATTTTGTGAAAAAAAGACGGTTATTGGCCCCCGATAATGTCCCGCCATTACTCGATAGACATCTTGCCAGGTGGTTGCCGGCTGACATAATGAGACAATCGCCATGGATTTCACCCAACTCGACCGCTCCGCCTTTTCTGTCGGCTCATTCAATGACGAGCCGGACGACCTTGCGTTCTGGCTTAGCCAAAAGCCGGAAGACCGGCTGGCGGCTGTGGAATTCCTTCGGCAACAGTTTTACGGCTATCGCGAGGGTGAGTTGAAAATGGAGCAATTTTTTGAGGTTGCTGAATTCAAACCACGTTAGTTAGCCGATCTCAGACAGCTGTGACTTTGGCATTCAATTCCATTTGTTCCGCAATTGTTCGACGTAGCGGCACGCGTTCATCCGACGTCCTTTCAATAATCCGAAGGCTGCGGCCAGATTGCCCGGTAGCTTTTTCCGCAATTTCAAAATAATTTTCATGGTATAATCAGATACAGTTTATAAAGTTCGAGATTAATATGGCATGCGTCCAGCAAATATGCAACGGTACCAAGGCTTGAACTTGGATGGGACTGTACTAACTTAGCGAATCGCTCATGCAATCCAGTTTAATAGTTCTTATTGTTTTACGTTTGTTCAGCCTATATTGGCTTGTGCAGGTACTCACTGAATTAGCGACAGCAGCCACGGAATTTTCGATTAAGTATGCCGGTGGTGAAACAAACACGGCTTTTTACCTGACATTTTTTCCGGCTTTGTTGTTGCTTGTACTTGCTGTAGCTACCTGGATTACGGCTCCAAAGTTGGCCCGACGAATCCTTGGTGAATATGATACCGTTCTAGAGATTTCCGGTCTTACGCGACAAGACTTATACTGCTTTGCTATCGTTTTTTTGGGATTATATTTCGCTCTCGCTTCCGTGGGAGACGTAATCAATTGGCTTCACTATTATTTCATTAATGCGGCGCAAACTTCTCTTAGTTACAGCCAACGGCAACCGCCGAATTATTACGGAATGTCGCAATCGTTGATTACCTTGATAGCTGGGCTGACCTGTTTTTTTAAGGGTAAAAGCTGGGCGGGTAAATTGATCAGCGCCGGAAAATAACCTCTCACCTCGCCGCCAGCGATTCCCACACTTGTTTTGCTTTTTCCGCCAGAGTTTGCCGGGCGGTGGCCATCGCGGCCTCGCGGCTTTTCAAATTTTCGTTAGCTATCGCTGCCAGGTCGTCAAGGTTGTACAGGAAAACGTTTTGCAAATGCGCCGCGGCGGGCTCCACATTGCGCGGCACCGCGAGGTCAATGACGAACAGCGGCACGCTCCGGTGCGTCGCGGCGGCCTCGGCCAATTGCGGCCCGGTCAGAATCGGCGCTTCCGCGTTCATCGCGCACAGCACAATGTCCGACTCGCTCAATAATTTTGGCACGCGGTTGAGTTCGACGGCCACGCACTCATGCAGCACCGCGAGTTCAAAGGCGTGCGTCAATGTGCGGCTGGCGATCGTGACGTTTCGCGCGCCGCGACTGCGCAGCGATTGCAAAATGCTCTGGCCAACTTCCCCCGCGCCAATCAGCAGCAGCCGGCATTGCGACAGGTTGCCAAAAATGCGCGTCGCCAGCTCGACGGTGACGGAGCCGACGCTCACCGCCCCGCGCCCAATGCCGGTGTTCGTGCGCGCCCACTTCGCCGCCTGAAAGCTTTTTTGAAACAGCCGGTTCAGCACCGGACCCGCTGCGCCGCGCTGCGCCGCATCCGCATAAGAGTCTTTCACCTGGCCGAAAATTTCCGTCTCGCCCACCATTTGTGAATCCAGCCCCGCCGCCACACCGAACAAATGCGCGACAACGTCCTCGCGCTGTTTCCAGAAAGTGAATTTTTCCAATTCCTCGGGAGGCAGCATATGCAAGCGGCTCACTTCCGCCATCAGGTGAGCGCGCAATGCGGCGGCATCGGCCTCGGATTCCGCCACGCCGTACAGCTCCACGCGGTTGCAAGTGTTCAGCACCAGGCACTCGGGCAGCTTCACCTGCTCGCGCAGCAGCGCGTAGATCGCCTCCAGCCGCTCCGGCGGCACGGCCAGGCGCTCGCGCACCTCCAGCGGCGCCGTGCGGTGCGTGCTGCCCAAGAGAAAAAGTTTTGGCCCGGTGGAGTCCATCAGCCGGTGGATTTGGAAGGTGAACTATTCGGCGCAGTCGGCGCCATGGAAGGTGAGCCAGCCGGCGTGTGATGCCCCGCCTCGACCGGCCACAACGATAAAATGGCCAGGGCGAACAGTGCCACGCAGCTCCACGCATACGATTGCGCGACCAGCCGCCCGCGCCAGCGCAGCCAGGCCGCCGCCAGATAGCCCACCCACACCAAAATGGTCACAACCAGCTTTGCCACGCTCACCCCGCCCGGTTGCTGGTACCAGTCCAGCACACCCAGGGCTACGGCGACGCTCAACGCCCACGCGCCCACCAAAAGTAATTGCCGGTTAAGGGAGTCCAGTTCCGCCAGCGAAGGCAGGAGTCGGAAAATCCCCGTGAAGCGTTTTTGCTCCAACCCGTGTCGTTGGAGCAAATACATTATTGCGGTAACCGCCAGCAGTCCAAAAACCCCGTAGCTGAAAATCGCGAGCGCCACGTGAAACTCAATCCACGGATTGCCCGATTCCGCCACGCCCATGGCTTGGGTGTGCGCGCTCGGAAGAAACAGCGAGGCAATCCCCAGCGCCGCAGCCAGCCCGGTGGCAAACAAGCCCAGGAGCTTTAACCGCAACGTCGCGCGCAAAATCAATTTCAGAAAAACCGCCACCCACGCGAGCGCCTGCACCAGTTCAAAGGCGTTCCCCACCGGTAGCGAATGGGTCTCCAGCCCGCGTAGATACAAACCGGTGCTCTGAGCCAGGAAGCCCGCGATAATCAGCGTGTAGAAGATGGGTCGGTCATGCTCCTTGCCGCGCAGGGCCATCGCCGCAGCCACGCCAAAGCCCAGCGCGTACAGCGCGACTCCGGCGTAGAGGAAGTCCAATGGGGTGTTGTCTGGCATGTGGTAAGCAGGGCGCTAAACCGGGTAATGCTAGACACCCGCCTCGTTCCGCTCAAGCGCAGGTTTTTAGGTCGCGTAGCACCTATCCAAGTCTATATGCTAAGCCTCTTACCTCTAATTATTACCCGTCGCCTGACTCTTTACCCATGAAATCCCGCCTTTTCGCCCTTCTTTTTGCCGCCGTCATGGCTTGGCCCGCTATTGCGTTCGCCGCCGCCGACCCGGCCGCCGCCACTCCCGCCGCCGCCCCAGTGGGTGACCCGGCCAAAGAGCTGACTGCTTTGGTGGATTCCATTAAAGGCCGCCTAAATCAAGGCACCCCGTCCGAACCGGATTTCAGCAAGGAGTTGGCCAAGTTTGACCAGCTTGTCACCGAGCACCAGGGTGATAAATCCGACGCCGTCGCCAGAATCCTGTTGAGCAAGGCCGCCCTCTACCTGCAAATTTTCAAGGACTACGACAAGGCCACAGTAACCCTGCGACAGCTCGTCGCGCAATTCCCCGGCACGCCCAGTGCTGATACGGCGGCCAAGGCCCTGCCGGATTTGGAACATGTGGTCGCCTCTTCCGCGATTCAAAAAAATCTCGTCGTGGGCGCGCAGTTTCCCAATTTTTCCGTGCCTGACCTCGACGGCAAATCGCTCTCCGTCGTGGCTTATCAGGGCAAGGTTGTCCTGATTGATTTCTGGGCCACCTGGTGCGGCCCCTGCATGCAGGAAATGCCCAACGTCATCGCCGCTTACGCCAAATACCACGCCCAGGGCTTCGATATCATCGGCATCAGCCTCGACAAGGAAAATCAGCACGACGCCCTCGTTACCTTCCTCAAAGACAACCACATGCCCTGGCGGCAATACTACGACGGCAAATACTGGCAAAATACCCTCGCCCTCAAATACGGGGTGGACGCCATTCCGCAAAGCTATCTGCTCGACCGAACGGGCAAAATCATCGCCGTCGAGCCCCGCGGCCCGGCCCTCGCCCCTGCCATTGAAGCCGCCTTGGCGGCGAAGTAGAGTGCCCTTGTCGCCTCCGTAGTTGCAGCGGACAAGTAGAGCGCAAGTGGGGACAGATTTTCGGCGGGCTACTTTGTTCCTTCCGAACTCTCGCCCCATTTCAGCTTGTCGCGCAAAATGGCGAAGTGCGAATGACCCGGCGGCTGCAGCAACGCGAGCGTCCGCTTATCGAGCGAAACTTCCAGCGGTAAAATTTTGCCTCCCTCAAAACACGCCTGCCCGTCGCGCGTCACGGCCGGCTGTGTGGCCGGTTCCAGCCCGCGCACTTCCAGCCGGGTTTCGCCGGAAAAAATCACCGCGCGGTTGCTCAGGGTGTGCGGGCAAATCGGGGTCACGGCGAGCACCTGCGCATGCGGGTGGATGAGCGGTCCGCCCGCGGACAAATTATAAGCCGTCGAGCCGGTGGGCGTCGCAAAAATCAGCCCGTCCGCATGGTATTCATTGACCAGTTTGCCGTCGGAAAAAACCTGGAGGGAAATCAAGCGCGACAGACCCGGCTGTTTGAGCACGATGTCATTCAGCGCCAGCGCCACGCGCCCGTCCGCCGTTTGCGCGCGCAGCACCGTGCGCCGCGCCAGGTGGTAATCGCCCGCCAGCAACCGCGCAAACACCGCCTTCGCCTCGCGCACGGGAATGGTGGCCAGGAATCCCAGCTTGCCCCGGTTGATGCCGAACACCGGCGTCTGCGCCGCCACGGCCTCGCCCACCACGCTCAGCAGCGTTCCATCGCCGCCCAGCACGCAGCATGCATCCTGTCTTTTCAAAAAACCCGCGGGGATGGGAAATTGGTCCGTTAACGCAACCTTCACCTTCTTGGACCGAGCCATTTGCGCCAGTTCGTCCGCCAGCGCTGCCGCGCCCGGTTTGGCGCGGTTGACGACAAAGGCGATGCGTTTCAACGCTGGTGAGGTTCCCGGCATGGCCCCATTCAATCGCAGACCGGCAGAGTGGGGAAGCGGAAAGTTGAAGCTTGAACACCGTTAACTTCCTGGTCGCGGGCAATTGTCCTCACACTTTTTCCCACCCCGCCAAAAACTCCCGGTTTCCATCCCCGCCCGTGATCGGCGATTCTATTTCGCCAAAAAGTTTTGCTCCTCGCAATTCCGCCCCTGCAAATTTTTTTATGTTTTCCACGACCCGTTTTTGGATCGCCGCATCGCGAATGATTCCCCGGCCCGCGGACGCCTCGGCCTTCGTCGCCTCAAATTGCGGTTTCACCAGGGCGATTAACTTTCCGCGTGGTCGCACGCGCGCCCACGCCGTCGGCAAAATTTTCACCAGTGAAATAAATGACACGTCAATCACCACCAAATCATAATCTTTCCTGGGCAAGGAAATTTTTTCCAATTCGCGCGCGTTGATTTTTTCCAGATTCGTCACGCGCGCATCGTTGCGCAATTTTGCGTGCAGTTGCCCATGGCCCACGTCCACGCACGTCACGTCCGCCGCGCCGCGCTGCAACAGGCAATCCGTGAATCCGCCCGTGGAAGCGCCGAGATCCAGCGCGTGCGCGCCATGCGTGACCACCGCAAATTTTTCGAGGAAGGCGTCCAATTTTTCTCCGCCTCTTCCGACAAACCGGGGCGGTTTTTCAATTTGTAAAAAAATGTCATCCGATAACATCTGACTCGGCTTGGCGACAACCGCATCTGGCCCGGTGCGCACTTGTCCGGCGAGGATGAGCGCCTGCGCCAATGTCCGCGATGCCACCAAGCCCCGTTTGACGAGTAACTCATCGGCGCGGCTCCGGCCAGGTTTGGGGTGGGGCGATGTGGGGGAAGTTTTGGGCACGGTCAAACAGTTTTCATAAGCCCATTCCTAGCCCGATGCGCGCCCAAAACGAACCAATCGAAGCCAAATTGATTCCGAAATACAGATAGATGAAAGCGAAAACTAGTCGAATTAGTGAACATAAAAACACTAATCTAGGGTGTGGATATGTTAATAAATAGATGAAAATTCGTATGTAAATCGCTTGACGTGGGTTATAGTGGGGCGATATGGGTTAATGTGGAGAGAATAATGGACCTCCCGCTCGCCAATGACCACGCTCAACAAAGGATTTTATGTCGGCACGTATCGGCACACGCTCGATGCGAAGGGCCGGCTTACGGTTCCATCGAAGTGGCGCTTCTCGGGCGACGAGCAGGAGGGGTCCTACCTGGCCTTGCCGAACCCCAATGGCAGTATCACCGTTTATCCGCCCAAAACCACCGCGGCGTTGGAGGCCAAGATCGAGAATGTAAGTATGCTGGCCGACAAGGACGAGTTGAACGCCCTCATCCAGCTCTTCGCCACGGGCGACCGTTTTGGCTGCGACGCGCAGGGCCGCATTGGGCTGACGGAAGAATTGCGGCGCTACGCCGGGCTGGTCAAAGACGCCATCCTCATTGGCACCGTCACGACTTTTCACATCTGGGCTCCGGACAAATCCCCGGCCTCGGGCGAAGTCACGCCCGGCCGGTTGAACTTCGACCCGGCGCTCCTGCGCAAATACGGCCTGTAAACGTGGTGCGGCCAAACGCCCGCTGACCTGAATTCCCCTATTCATTCCTCCAGCATACGCGATTTTTTTTAAACCTAAACCTAAAAACCATGAACCTCAGCCATCCTACGCACGCCAGCCGTTCGTTGTCCCGCCCTCTGCGCGGCGATGCCGAGCCCTGGCAATATGTCGGTTTCTCGGTCCCGTCGCGATCCCTGTTCGATCCGAAGGCCAGCCGCGCCCAGCGCCGTCAAGCCTCCCTCAAAGTCAACGCCGCCGGTTGGCGGATTCTTCTGAATGTTCTGCGGATTAGATAGCGCTCCCCAAGCGCGAGCGGATAATCCGGGTTCGGCCATGCCGAACGCCGGACCGGTGGGCCTGCCCGTTGGGAAAGAACCGATGGGGAAGCATTTGCCGGTTCTGCGCGATGAAGTCATTGACCTGTTTAAACAAAGCAAGATAAGCGAAAAGCCGTGTTACCTGGACTGCACCTTCGGCGGGGGCGGCCATACCCGCGCCCTGCTGGAGTCCGACCCGGTGGCGCGGGTTACGGCGCTCGACTGCGATCCGGCCGCCCAAGCCCGGGCAACCAAGCTGGCGGTGGAGTTTCCGGACCGGCTGAAATTTTTTGACTGGTCGTTTTCCCGGATGGACGAACTGAATGAAACCGGATACGCCGGGGTGCTCTTCGACCTCGGCGTATCTTCTTTTCAACTCGACGAGGCTGAGCGCGGGTTTTCGTTCCGCTATGCGGCCCCGGCCGATATGCGGCTTAATCCGCGCGCCGGCATGCCAGCCGCCCAGTTTCTTGAACTGGCCACCCGCGAGCAACTTGAGGCGGCAGTACGGGACGCCGGGGAAGAACCACGGTGGCGCCGGGTCGTCGAAGCCATTCTCCGTTCGCGGGGCACCGGCCGCCTGGCGCGGACGGATTCGCTGGCCGAGGTGGTGGCCGAAGCCGTCGGCACTCCCTATGGCAAGCCATCCCGCATCCATCCTGCGACGAAGACTTTCCAGGGCTTGCGCATCACGCTGAACGAGGAACTGGTTGAGCTGGAGTCCGCGCTGCCGAAGGCCGTGAAGTTACTCGCCCCCGGTGGCGTGCTGGCGGTCATCAGCTTCCATTCTTTGGAAGACCGCATCGTAAAGCGTTTTTTCAACCGCTGGTGCGGCCGGCCCGAGCACGAAGGCGATTCCACACCCGCACAGATGCGCGAAGCCAAAGCCGAATTACTGACCCGCCGGCCCGTCACCCCGGGCGAGGCGGAAATCGCGGCAAACCCGCGCAGCCGTTCGGCCAAGTTGCGGGCTGCGCGACTGTTGGTTTCTACCCGCGTCGGCTGAGCGGCCTTTTTTGAAATTTTAAATATCATTATAAAACAACATTAAATCCAGCCTATTTTTAACTAATTATTCACTCCCATGCGCGATTCACCTTCATTGCCCCTGCGTTTAATTTGCGCCCTGTTGTTCCTGGTGCTTCTCGCCGGTTCAGCTGGCGCGGGCTTGACGGTGGTGCGCCTCAACCAGCAAATCAGCCGTCTGGCCGCCGACACAGTCAAGTATAAGAGCCAGTTGGACGAAACGGACAAGCGCTTGCAGGAATCCGACGCCGACAAGGCTGAGGCGTTGCAGCCCGAAACATTGAAGGCGCGGATTGGCAACCGCCTCGTACCCATGCAGGACAAGCAGATTGTCTGGGTGCGTCCGGCGTCGGGCACACTGCCCGCGGAGGCGATCCCCGCGCGCCCGCCCACCTTTAATTTCCGTATCGCCGTCACTGGCCCTTCCAACGGAGCCGGACTGACCCAATGAGCCGAGCCTTTGTATCACCAAGCCGCCAGTTCTGGGTGACCACCGTCATCCTGTTCTGTTTTGGCGCACTCTTGTGGCGGTTGGTGGACCTGCATCTCATCCAGCGCCCGCATTTGCTGGAAGTGGCCCAACGCAACCGCGAGGTGTTCAAGGTGGAATATTCCCGGCGCGGCAACATTTACGACGACCACGGGAGCATTCTGGCGACGACCCGCTCCGTCGTTGAACTGGGCGTGGATCCGCAAATGGTCACCGCGGACGACCTGCCGAAGTTGCCGCAGTTGGCACAAATCCTCCATGTGCCCTTGGAAGATTTGCAAAAAGCCTTCAGCACCCAGTTGCGGAGCGGGGACACGGCTGATGCCGCCGATACCCGCCCGATTCGCTGGACGGTGTTGAGCCCCGCGATTGAAGAATCCACCTACGATCAAGTGGTGGCGCTCAAAATCAAGGCGGTGTATGGCACCACCAAGTTCGAACGAATTTATCCAGGTGACGAGTTGGCGGCCCACGTGCTCGGCTACATGGGCCTGGATGCCAAGAACAAGGATGAGGTGCCGCAAGGCGGCGTGGAGAAGGCGCTCGACTTTTACTTGCGCGGACAGGATGGCTGGAAGGAAACCGAGCAGGATGGCCACCATCACGAGCTGGAACAGTTTAGCAGCCGCGAAGTCAAACCGACGGACGGCCTCAACGTCGAGCTGACCCTGGACACGATGCTCCAAGATTACGCGCAGCAGGAAGTTAAACGGCTCGTCAAGGAATACACCCCCCAGGGCGTGACCATTATTATCAGTGAGCCCGCCACCGGTGACATTCTCGCGCTGGCCAATTACCCGACCTTCGACCCCAACCATTACCGCGATTATCCGTTGGTGAACCTCAAGAATCGGGCGCTCAGCGACGTGTTCGAGCCGGGTTCAACCTTCAAGATTGTCACCGCCTCGGCCGCGCTCAATGAAAATGTCGTCCGTCCGGACGACCGCTTCGACTGTTCCAAGCCGACCATTGATTACGACGGTCGCACGCATAAACTGCCGATGGATGACGTGCCCAATGGCGTGCTGAGCGTGTCGGAAATCGTGGCGCGTTCCAGTAACCGCGGCGCGGCGAACATTGGTGTGTTGTTGGGGCCTTTGCGTTTGCACGACTATGCGGCGAGTTTTGGTTTTGGCCAGGCGACGGGCCTGGGTCTCGCCGGCGAATCCCGCGGAGACCTGCAATCCGTCAGCGCATTTAGCCGCGATACTTTGCTGATCACGCGAGTGCCCATGGGCCAGGGGGTTGACGCCACGGCGTTGCAAGTGCACCAGGCGATGAGCGTCATCGCCAACCACGGCATTTTGATGCAGCCGAGGCTCGTGCGCCGGGTTTACGACAGCGCCGGCAACACGGTGGTGCAATTTGAGCCGAAGGCCGAGCGGCGCGTCATTTCTTCCCGGACGGCGGATTTGCTCAACACCATGCTGTGCGACGTGGTCAGCCCCGACGGCACGGCGGTGCGCGCGAAACTGGCGGACATCACGGTCGCGGGCAAGACGGGCACGGCGCAAAAAGTCATTGATGGGCATTATTCAACGACTCAGCACGTCTCAACTTTTTCCGGTTATTTGCCGGCGGAGCGCCCGCGGCTCGTCATCACCGTGATTGTGGACGACGCGCACACGCAGGGCATCGCCTGGGGCGGCACAGTCGCAGCGCCAGCCTTCCACAACGTGGCCGCGCTGGCGGTGCAGTACCTGGGCATTCAGCCGATTAGCGACCATGGCAACATGGTTGCAATGAAAGGAGACAATCTTGATTGGTTTCGCTAATCTGGAAAATAATCTCGGGGTCAGCCCCTTCCTGCTGGCCGCCCGCCGGGCGGCCCTGGCGGAGGGCGAACACCGTGGATTTGCGCGCATGGACCACTCGTTAAAAAATCTCTTAAGCGGCACCACGGTGCTGGCTGTGCGCGGCGATGCCGACCGGGCCGTCACGGGCCTGGTGACGGACAGCCGCCGCGTGGTGCCGGGCGCCTTGTTTTTTGCCCTCGAAGGCACGCGCGTCAACGGCGCCGACTATGTGGAGGAGGCGGTGGGCCGCGGCGCCGTCGCCGTCGTGTCCGCGCGCGCGCCGTCGAAACATTTGCCGGTGACATGGGCGCAAGTGCTGGACGTGCGGGTCGCCATGGCCGAAGTCGCCCGGCGCTTTTACGGTGACCCGGACGAGGCGTTGTTTATGTGCGGAGTCACCGGGACGAACGGCAAGACCACCGTCTCCATGATGGCCCAATTTCTGTTGCGCGAGCCCGACGCACCCTGCGGTCTCATTGGGACGGTGCGCTATGAAGTCGGCCAACGCACGCTGCCGTCGTATAAAACGACGCCGGAGTCGGTGGATTTGTTTGCGCTGTTCGACCAAATGCGCGACGCCGGTTGTACCGCCTGCTCGATGGAAGTCAGCTCCCATGCGTTGGTCCAATCGCGCGTTCATGGGGTCCGTTTCGATGCAGCCGGGTTCACCAATTTGACGCAGGACCACCTTGATTACCACGAAACGCTGGAAAATTATTTCAATGCGAAGGCGCGACTCTTTACCGGTGAAAGCGGGCACCTGCCCAGCGCCGCGGTGATCAATATTGACGACCCTTACGGACGCGTCTTGGTCGAGCGCCTGCCTGCCGGCGTCGAGGCGACGACCTACGGTTTTTCCGCTTCGGCCAATTTACGGGCAGTCAACGTCGTGTTGTCCCCGGGCGGCAGCCAGTGCGAAGTCGAATGGCATGGCGGACGCGCGCGGCTGACGCTGGGCCTGCCGGGCCGCTATAATATTTTGAATGCTCTCTGTGCGCTCGGGCTGGCCCGCGCAGCTGGCCGCGATTTAAATTTGCTGGTGCCCAAGCTGGCCAGTTTCCCCGGCGTGCCGGGAAGGATGGAAAAAATTGAACTCGGCCAGCCATTCCAAGTCTTGGTGGACTACGCGCACACAGACGATGCCTTGAGCCACGCCCTGACCATGCTGCGCTATGTATGCCCGGGCCGGTTGCTGGTGGTTTTTGGCTGCGGCGGCAACCGCGACCGGGCCAAGCGCCCGCGCATGACGGCGGCGGTGCAGCGCTGGGCGGATTTTGTCTGGGCCACCGCCGACAATCCGCGCAAAGAGCCGCTTTCCCAGATTTTTGAAGACATGCGTGCAGGCATCACCGCGCCGACGCGCATCCGCTTTGTGGACGACCGCCGCCGGGCCATCGGCCTTGCGCTCGAATCGGCCCGGCCGGGCGACTGCGTGCTCATTGCCGGCAAAGGCCATGAGACCTTCCAGGAATTTGCTGACACGGTCGTGCCGTTTGACGACCGCCAGGTTGCCCGCGAATTGCTCAACTGGCGTTACGGCGCGCCCTCACCCCTTACGTGAAGCCTTCATCAGCTCTTGCCCGCGCTATGCCGCTCTTTGAACCAGCCGATTTGGCCGCCTGGACCGGCGGGGTCTGGCACGGCGCTGTTCCAGCGACTGGCCTTGGCCCTTTGCTGGCCGATACGCGGCGCCTGCGTCCGGGCGAAGTGTTTGTCGCCCTGCGCACCACAAAGCGCGACGGGCATGATTTTTTGGAAACAGCGCGCGCAGCCGGTGCGGCGGCGGCCATTGTCGCGAAAGCGAATGAAAACGTAAAGTTGCCGCAACTGGTAGTGGCTGACCCTGCCGTGGCCTGGCGCGCGATCGCCGCGGCCAATCGCCGGCGTTTCCCCGGGCCGGTCATCGGCGTAACTGGCAGCGTGGGCAAGACGTCCACCAAAGAATTGCTGCGGGCAATTATGGGGCCATCCGTCTGGGCGACGTACGCCAATGAAAACAATTTGCTGGGTGTGCCCCTGACTTTGTGCGGGCTTGATCCAGTTGCCCACCAGTATGGGGTCATCGAAGCGGGCATCAGTGAGCGCGGCGAGATGGCGGAATTGGCAAAAATGATTCAACCCGATGTGGCGCTGATTACCCTGATTGCACCGGCCCATTTGGAAAAACTCGGCTCGGTGGAGGGCGTTGCCCACGAAAAAGCGAAGCTGGCGCAGGCCGTGCGGCCCGGCGGCTGGGTGGTGCTGCCGTCATCGTGCCTGGAATATTATGTCTTTCGGCGTCTCCCCGCTCAGGCGGCGGTGGTGGCGCCAGCGGACGGGCCCGTGCCTGCGGGCCCCTCCGCACGGCTTTTTTTGCATCGCACGCATTGGCACGCGAGCGAGGGCTGGCAGCTCGAGCTGTTTGAGACCGGTGGTGAGTCGCGCCGCTGGAACTTGCCGCTGGCGATGACGCCTGGGCTGGCGGCCAATGCGGCTTTGGCGATTGTCGCGGCGCAGTTGCTCGGGGTCGCGGATGACAAGATTCGCGCCGGGCTGGCGGCGTGGCAGCCCGCCCCGCTGCGTGGCGAACTGTTTCGCCACGGCGACAAAATTTTCCTGGCGGACTGTTACAACGCCAACCCCGCCTCGATGGCTGATGCGCTGGCTGGATTCGCCCTGCGCACGCCAGTCGAGCTGCCGCGCCTATACATATTAGGTAGCATGGCCGAACTGGGGCCGAATGCTTCGGCGTTGCACCGGGCCGCCATCGCCGGGCTTCGCCTGCGCCCGCAGGACCGAGCGCTGCTCCTCGGAGCGCACGCCGAGGACTACCGCATGGCACTCTATGCGTCAGGGCAGGCGGCGTCGCAGTTTGGGGTGGTTTCGCTGGAACTCGCGGATGCGGAAATCGCCCATTTTGCCGGGGCCGTGTTCTTGAAGGGCAGCCGCGCCGAGGCGCTGGAAAAATTGCTGCCGACCGCGTTGCGCGAGGGTAGGGAGGCCCATGTCTCATGCTGACCTGGCTCGCCGATTACGAAAAAATTTGGGGGCCTTTGCGCCTGTTCCGCTACGAGACGTTTCGCGCGCTGGGCGGCGCGACGACGGCCTTGCTGCTGGGTTTTATCTTTGCGCCCTGGTTGTTTGCCAAACTGCGCGAATTGAAAGCGGCCCAATCGTTTCGGGCGGCTGACGAGTTGGGCGCATTAACCGCCCGCAACGAGGCAAAAATCGGCACACCCACCATGGGCGGGCTGTTGATCTACGCGGTGGTGACCATTAGCGTGCTCCTGTGGGCGCGGCCCAATCTTTATGTTGCGGTGTGCCTGCTCGTGTTCACCGGCCTGGGTGCGATTGGTTTTGCCGATGATTACCTGAAAGTGGTCCATAAAAATAGCAAAGGCCTGTCCAGCCGCTGGAAATTGGCCGGGCAGGCGGGCTTGACCCTCCTTGCGGTCGGGCTGCTCTATTTCACCAACGGCGAAACGCATGTGGCGATGAGTGCTCTGTGGGTGCCATTCTTAAGATCGCCGTTGATCGCGGCGATGCAGTTGTGGTTCATTGCCCCATTTTTCTTTTTGGTCATGGCGGGGTCAAGCAACGCCATCAATTTGACCGACGGCATGGACGGCCTGGCGATAGGCTGCACCATTACCGTGGCGCTGGTGTACGCGATTTTTGCCTATTGCGCGGGCAACGTGCGCATTGCGGAATACCTGAATATTTCCTACGTGGCCGGCGTCGGCGAATTGTCCGTGGTCTGCGCCGCGCTGGTCGGCGGCGGACTGGCGTTTTTGTGGTATAACGCGCACCCGGCTTCGATTTTCATGGGTGACACCGGCTCGCTCGCGCTCGGGGGCATCATCGGTTCCATTGCTTTCATGACGCAGCAGCCGTTTACGCTGATCATCGTCGGCGGTATTTTTGTGATGGAGGCCGGGTCGGTGCTGTTGCAGGTGGCTTCGTTTAAGCTGCGCGGCGGCAAGCGTATTTTTCTCAAGTCACCCATTCACCACCATTTTGAAATGTTGGGCTGGCCGGAGTCGAAGCTGGTCATCCGCTTCTGGATTTTATCCGTCCTGTTTGCCTTGGCCGGTCTGGGCACCTTGAAATTGCGCTAAAACCGACGATATTTTTCTCACCATGATTTTACCCGAACCCATCGCGCCCCTGACGCGCCGCCCCGTGGCGGTGCTGGGCTATGGCGTGAGCGGCCAGGCCGCCACCGGGTTGTTGCAGCAATGCGGCTGCGCGGTCGAGGCGTACGATGAAAAGGCCACGCCGGGCGTGCGCGGAGTTTTTGGCGCAACCGAGGCCAAGCGCCATGATTTGGTAATCTACAGCCCGGGCTTCCGGCAGGATCATCCCTGGCTGGAAGCCGCGCGGGCTGCCGGGTGCCGGTGCCTGGGCGAACTCGATTTTGCGTCATTATTCTGGAAGGGCACGCTCATTGCTGTAACCGGCACCAACGGCAAAACGACCCTCACGGAATTTCTCGCCACGGCCTTGCGCCGCCAGGGCCTGTCGGCCGTGCCGGCCGGCAACATCGGGCACCCCTTGTCGCGCCTGGATGATTTGGATGCGACCCAGGACCGGGTTGCTGTGTGTGAGGTTAGTTCTTTTCAGGCGGAAAACTTGCAATACCTCCAACCGCACGCGCTCTTGTGGACAAATTTTGACGAGGACCATTTGGATCGCTACCCACAGACGCGGGAATATTTTGCCGCCAAGTGGAATTTAGTCGAACGGCTGGCCCAGCCGCGGTTGGTGGTGGGCGAAAGCGTGGCCCAGGCCGCGGTGCAGTTTGGCTGCAAGCTGCCCTCGTTTGCAGTGGTGGTGCGGCGTGAGGGCGCCCGGCATCGTGTGCCCGCCGGCTCCGTATTCGCCTCCTATCCGCAGAGCGAGAATTACCTGGTGGCGCTCGCGTACTGGGAGCAGGCGGGCTTTCCCGTCAAGGTTTTGGAAGAAACCGCCCAATCGTTCTCCACCCGCCGCCACCGCTTGACGCGCGTGACGGATTGGGAGGGTGTCACCTACTGGAACGACTCCAAGGGCACGAACTTTCATGCGACCTTGGCCGCACTCGAGACTTTTTCCAGCCCGGTTGTCTGGATTGCCGGTGGAAAATCGAAAGGCGGAGACATCGAGGGCTTTGCCAGTCGCGCCGCGGGACGCGTTCGCGAAGCCTTTCTAATTGGCGAGACGGCGGGCATTCTTGCCGCAGGGTTGCATGCGCGCGGTATTCCCGCCACCGTTTGCGAGACCCTCCGCGAAGCCGTGCAGAAGGCCCACGAAGCTGGCCGGCACAGTGCCCCCGTGCAGGTGCTTTTTAGCCCGGGATTTTCCAGTTTTGTCATGTTTCACGACTACGCCGAGCGCGGATTGGCCTTCGAACAGGCGGTTTTGGGTTTGAAGG
>CAZCMU010000003.1:0-36887 GCA_964499725.1 uncultured Opitutales bacterium | reverse complement strand
TCGCCCGGCCTTGGTCAGACGCTCGCCACTTGACGTGACGCCCGCAGTAGTTGATACTGCGCGGGTGTTTTTACGCGCGGGCATAGTTTAGTGGCAAAACCCCAGTTTTCCAAACTGGAGATGGGGGTTCGATTCCCTCTGCCCGCACCAACTTTGAAAATCAGACGGTTTACGGCGGGTCACGGTCTCAATCATCCATGCCCAGGAATCTACCCTTGGGGCCCACGCTGAAATCGAAGGGTTTGCCGTCTTTCTCGGCGGTGACTTGATAAGGAAAGACGCCGGCTTCTTTCTCCACAAAAGATTGCTCAATACTCAGGACTTTACCATTGCCGATTTGGGCAGCGATTGCGGCGCGCACTGGTGCAGGAGCGTTGGCCAAAGCCACTTCGCGGCTGTCCAGGTGCCCGTCCGCCGCCACAGTGAAGTCGCGATACCGACCCCCATTGGCATTAACGGTCATGCCGATTTCATAGGTGATGCCGTCAGAGTCAATGATTTCGTCCACATCCTGGACTTTGCCTTTGCCGACTTCGGTGGCCACGGTCTGCTGCACGGCCGGGGGTGCATCTTCCAGGGCAATTTCCCGGCTCTCGACCTTGCCTTCGTCCCCGAGGGTGAAACTGCGGGGAAGGCCAGCCTTGTTCGTAAACGAGACTTGATAAGTTACGTCGCCATCTTCGAGATTTTTTTCAATATTGCCCAACTGATTCTGGCCCACTTCGCTGGCAATGGCTTTCTGGACAAGAGTGGGCGCTTCGGCGAGGGTAATTTCCAGACTCAGCAACTTGCCACTGTCACTCACCGTAAAGCTTCGGTCCTGGCCGTCTTTGGCAATCGAGGTGACATCATAACTAATTTCATCGTCGTCAATGGATTTCTCGATGGTGTCGAGCTTGCCCGTGCCAAGTTGCGAACGAATGGCCCGTTGCACGGCGTCGGGCGTGTCTTTCAGGGAAACTTCGACACTCATGAGGGTGCCGTCCCAGGCAATGGTGAAATCGCGGTCCTCGCCGTCCTTCGTGGTCATATCGACGTCGAAGGTGATCTCCCCCTTGTCCACGACATGCTCAATCTGGTTAAGGGTGCCATCGCCCACTTGCGCGAGAATGGCCTTTTGTTCCGCAGGCGTGGTGCTGGCCAGTTTAACGACCTTCGTTTGCGGCTGGGCCAGCGCCGTGGACGCAAACAACGAACAGCCGAGCAGGAAAACGCAAATTTTCATGGGAAACAGCAACCGGGGTAAAGAGAGGATAAAGCAATTGACGCCAGCCCTAGGCTTTCTTCTTCGGCGGTTTCGGTGCTTTTAGGTTTGGGTGACGGGCTTTTGCGCGCACCCGACGCAAGCGCGCGCGCAAACGACGCAGGCGGGCGCGCAAACGGCGGCGCTCACGTCGGCGAATTCGGGCGAGCCGCCGGCGTTCTCTCCGGGCATTGGCGGCTGCTTCAGTTGTAGGCGTGGCGGCTTGTACTTGGGGTGTGGTAAAGCTCAAACTCACGGACAACAACAAGAGATAAAGTAGCTTTTTCATGATGGGGTAAGGTGAAGTCGGGCAAAATACTTTACTTTCGAGGGGTATCCTAACAAGAACGAAATCTATCGGTCGGTAGAATAGAGTCAAGCAGGTTTTTGCCGGCATTGAGATGTGGAAGTCATTGGTAGTAAAGTTGAAACAAAAATTGGCCTGGCGTTAGGCACGCCGCGAGTGGCATGGGGCGATAATAAGCTTCACCTCATTTGCAGTCTGCGAGAATGGTTTTTTACCGGGTCTGGTCACCAAACTTTAACCACACTATCCTATTATAGTTCACCGATGCTTTTATAATAGCTGAAAGCAAAAAAATCGGCAAAATACTGCCGGCCGAGATTTTCAAATCTTTGCGAATAGTCCGGCTACAACCCCTACATCCCATGAATATCGCTTATTTGCTCAGTTATTGGTGGGTCTTGCTGCTGGTCATCATTGTGGTTTTCTACAAATGGTTTTTGCGCATCTTTGGCGTGGTCATCGTGCCGCAGGACAGCATCGGCGTCGTCAATAAAAAGTTCGTGATCTTTGGCGGTAACCGCACGCTGCCGGACGGCGCGATCATCGCCCTGAAGGGCGAGGCGGGTTTTCAGGCTGACACGCTGGCCCCTGGCTTGCACTTCCTGCTATGGCCGTGGCAGTACGAAATCACGCGCCAGAAGTTTATCAATATCAATGAAGGAGATGTGGGCGTGGTCGAGGCACGCGACGGCAAGCCTCTGGCGGGCGGGCATGTGCTGGCGCGCCGTGTCGAATGCGATTCTTTTCAGAGTGCACGGGCCTTTCTAACCGGGGGCGGCGAGCGTGGCCCGCAAATCACGATCATTCCGCCCGGCACGTACCGCATCAACACGGCGCTGTTTACCGTGGTGGCCGAGCATGTACTTGAAATCCCTGACAACATGGTGGGCATTGTGACGACGAAGGAAGGCATGCCGCTCAAGACCGGTGAAATTGCCGGCCCGGAGATCCAGAACCATAATTTATTTCAGGACGGCCAGGCATTTATTGACAATGGTGGCTACAAGGGCTTGCAAGAACAGGTCATGCTGGCCGGGCGCTATTTTCTTAATCCCCGTTTTGCCACGGTCGAAATTTGCCCGATGACGGAAGTGCCCATCGCTTACGCGGGAGTCGTGATTGCGTATGTTGGCGAGGCGGGCGTGGACGTGACCGGCGATAATTTCAAACACGGCAATCTGGTGAAAAGAGGCCAGAAAGGCGTATGGGTCGAGCCGCTGGATCCAGGCAAATATCCCATCAATCCCTACACGCACAAGGTGGAGAACGTGCCGACGGCCAACGTCGTCCTCAATTGGGCCACGGGTAAATCGGAAGCGCACAAGCTCGACGCTGGTCTTTCGACCATCACAGTGCGTTCTTCGGATGGCTTCAAGTTCAACCTCGACGTGAGCCAAATCATCCACATTCCACGCACGGACGCCCCGCGCGTCATTGCCCGCATGGGCAGCATGATGAACCTCGTTACGCAGGTGTTGGAGCCGACCATCGGCAATTATTTTCGCAATGCGGCGCAGGGCTCGGATGTGATTGACTTCCTCCGCAAGCGTGCCGAACGGCAGGCCGACGCGAAGTCTCGAATTGGAGCGGCGCTGGATGAATACAACGTCGGCGCGGTGGACACCCTGATTGGTGACATTACGCCGCCCGATGAACTGATGAAGCCGCTGACCGACCGCAAAATTGCCGAGCAGGAAAAGGTTACTTACGAAACACAGCGGCTGGCCGAGCAAACCCGCAAGGAATTGCAGCAAGCCAAAGCATTGGCCGATACCCAGGCCAAGGTCGTGGATGCCGAGCGGCGGGTGCAAATCGCGGACTTTGATGCGCAATCAACGGTCAAGCAGGCGGAGGGTGCGGCGCGTTCGCGCATCATCAATGCTGAAGGCGACGCCAAAGCCAAGACGACCAATGCCGAGGCCGATGCGCAGGTATTGCTCACCGTCGGCGCCGCCGAGGCGAACAAGACCAAGCTCGTGGGTACGTCAGAGGCTGACGTGATTAAATTGAAAATCGAGTCCATGCAATCCAGTAACTACGCCGGGATTGAAATCGCCAAGGCGCTGGCCAGCAGCGGCACGAAATTGGTGCCCGACATTGTGGCCACCGGTGGCGGCACCGGCGGCGGAATGACCGGCAACGGCTCGCTGGTGGAGGTGCTCCTTGCCAGCATCATTCGCGACCAATTGCAAAAAGAGCCGGGCAAAGCGGCGGCTGCAGCAACCCCGGCGGCGCCGGTGGCGTTTGACAAAAAATAAATCTCAAACGAATTTTCTAGAGTTGGTTGCGAGCGATTTCGGCACTGAGATAGTCCGGCAATCCCGCGAGCGCGGCGTCGAATTCCTGGCGGGCCTTGTCCTTCTGGCCGAGGCCGGCGTAGCCCAGGCCCGCAATATAATGGGCGGTGGCTGTGCGGATGCGCAAAGATGGCGCTTGGCCCGGGGCGGTAGCCGGGTTGTCAGCGTCAGTCAAAGAAGCGATGCCGGAAGCAACCAAATCCTGGAACATTTTTTGAGCATCGTCCGTGCGAGCAAGTTTTTGCTCGGCCAGGGCTTGATAGTAGAGCTGGGTGTTGCGGGTGGAAAGCGCGTTGCCAGAAGCGCCACCGCCCGGGCCGCTGTCGGCCAAGTTGACTGCAATGGCGGCATTCCAGGCAGCGCGAGCCTTGCCAGTGTCGTCCAGTGCTTCGTAGGCGCAACCCGTCCAGTAAGAGATTTCGGCGAGGCGGGAGGGGCCGCGCGGTTCCGCGCGCAGATTAGGCGGCGGCGCCAGCGCCACTTGGAAATCAGCCAGGGCGTCGTTGTATTGTTTGGCGCTGAGGCGTTGCAGACCGCGCACAAGATGGGCGTCCAGCCACGCATCGCCGGTATTAAACCGGGTGCCGCCTTCCCAGATGCTAAAAGTACGGCCTTGCAACAAGGCGATGGCCTCCCCGGGTTTGCCCATGAAGGTTTTTAGGCCAATCAGGCTGGCCAGGCCCTCGTCCTTTTTGGCCACGGTGGCTTGATGTTGTTCAAGTAGCGTGAGGCGCTTCTCCACCGGTTCGCCGGCGGCCTGATAGAGCTGGTCAAGTTCGGCAAAATGGGTCGGGTAGTCATCGCTCAGCGCGACCGCTTTTTCCAAACAGGCGATGGCTTCGGCATGGGATGCATCGTCGTCTCTATGTGAATAGTACTGGGCGAGATTGCGCCAGGTAATGGGGAATGTGGGATCCAACGCGGCCGATTTTTCCCAGAGGGCGACGGCTTCGGCGGGCTGCCAGTCAAAAAGCAGATTGCCGAGGTAGTAGGGCGCGCGGGCGTCTTGTGGATTTGCAACCATCGCGTCGCGTAAGACCGGAATGACCTCCGACTGGAAGGGAAAGACATATTCCGGCGATTGTTTCTCCGCCTGCCGGCGATAGCTGGCGGCCTTGGCGGCATCGCCGAGTTTTTCGGCAAAATCGCCAAGGTAGTAGTAAACGATGGGTGAAACTTTGCCTGCAAATGACTCGGGTGCGCTCGCGTTGGATTGAGCCAGCACGGTCAGGCCGTCTTGCCAAAGGCCGGCATCGGCGTATTCGGCGGCTAGTTCCTGAGCGTCGTCAGTGAATGTATTCAAGGTTGAAAAGAGCGGCTGGGCGGTGGTGGCATTCGGCGTGGCGAGCCATTGTTCGGCCATGAGGCGGCCGTCCAGCGGGTCGGTTTTCTGTTTGGCAAAGGTGAGAACTTTGCGGGCTTCATCAATCCGATTCAGGTGGCGCAGCATGGCCGCCTTGAGTCCGTACGCGCGCACGTTAAGCGCATTGGCATCGAGGGAACTGTCGGCAAAATCCAGCGCTGAAGAAAAATCACCGCGGGAAGCGGCAATTTCCGCGAGGGAGAAATAGGCCGGAGATTTCCACTCCTGGCTCCAGGTGGCTTTGTAGAAAGCATCAAAGGCTTCGTTCGTTTTGCCCTGGTCCTTGAGCGCCACGCCCAGATAGTAGAACGGTTCGGCGTCTTTCGGGGTGGTGTAGTTAAACGTGAGCCGCTCCAGCGCCTTGCGGAAATGTTGTTCTGCGGCAGAAAACCGGGCGTTGCGCAAATCAAGCAAGCCGAGGCCGGTGTTGGCGTCGATGTCGCCGGGGTCGCGGCGTAGCGCCTCCTCCCAATAAGGATCGGCTTGCGCGGTCGGGTCGTGAAACTGGTCAATGCGCTGGCCCGCAAGAAACAATTCCTCCTCGTTCGAAATATCCTGTGGCGCGGGCGGGCGGATGACGGGTGTGGGCATGAGTTCCGGCGTGAGCCGGACGGGCGAATAGGCGACGAGTTCACGGCCATCGGCGGAAAGCGAGGCGCGCACGTCGTGCTCGTCGATACCCGCGGGCACGGAAACTTGCCGGGTAAACGGCTGGCCGGGATCGATCGCCACTTGCTTTTGAAAGAGAACTTTATCACCGGCCTTCAATTGCACCGTGGCGTTGGGGAAACTGCGGGTGGCGTAGAACCCGAATTTTGCCGTCCCGTCCTTCACCTCCAGGTTGACCGCGGCATCGAGATTGGCGTTTTTGACGCCGCCGATGTCCCGGAACGGATACCAGTGCATCACGAACGAACGCTCCTCGAACGGTTGCAGCCAGGAGTAGTCGGGCTGGTTGTCCGAATAGGCGCCGACCATCAATTCGACGTAGGGGCCGTCGGTGTCGGTGAGAATGTTGTCCCACATGCGGCCGCGCGGGCCGTTGCCCCAGGTCCAGAATTTTTTACCGGGAATAATATGGTGGTCGGCCACACTCATGGTGCCGGCTTCCTTGCCGTGGTCATATCCGGCGAAAAAATCGTCCTGATAGTTCCAGGCAAACATCGAGTTCGCGGTGAAGTGATTTTTGTACCAGCTCACATCGACCCCGGCGGTGAAGTCCGCGCCATTGTAGCGCGTGTTGGCGATGGGCCACGCGGCAAAATCCTTCTTGAAGTGATAGGCGACGTGCTGGGTCGAGGGCGGGAAGATGATTTGGTAGTTTTCATTGGCATTCACCGCCACATTGGCAAAACAGAGCATGGTGTTGACCAGCGGAGTGCGGTTGACGATGCGCACGGAACATTCGAGCACCGAGCTGCCGGGGTGCAGCGTGTAGCCGACCGCCCAGCGCATGCGCTGGCGCGGCTCCAATTCGCCCACCCAAACGGTTTTGCTGCCGTCGGGATTCTCCTCCGTGCTCCATTGCACGGGCAGAAACGTGCTCGCGCGGTGGTGGTGGGGAATGTTCCACTCGATGCCGCCGGAAATCCATGCCCCGATGAGCCCGATGAGCGCCGGCTTGATGACGTGCTGGTGATAGACGAAGTCGTAATTATTGGTCTTGTCCACTGCGGAAAAGAGCTTGCCGCCGATTTCCGGTATGACGCCGACTTTGATGTATTCATTTTCCAGGTAGATGATGTGGTAGGTCTGGGTGCCCAATTGATTGGTCAGGTTGTCGTAGAGCGGATATGGGTAAATGCGCCCCTCGGCGCCTTGCGACTGCCGGCCAAAATAAAACATGGGGTTGGCATCAGGCGGGCCGGAAAGATAGGTGGGGATGGCTTCATCGGATTGCGTAAGGGTCACGGGCGAAGCCGCTGAAGCGGGGTGGGCCAGCAGCAAAGCCGCGGCGATTGCGGTCGAAACCACGAGGTAATGTAAGCGCATGACGAATCGGGGTTGGAGTGGGGGTTGGCGGATCCGGGAATAGACCTTGCCAGTGGGGCGGCTAGTAGAAGAGTTCATCAACCCGTTTCTGGCTGTCAAGTACCCTCCGGAGGGAGTTTTTATGCCTCTTGACAACGCGCCGACTCAATTAGGATAGTTAAAAGTGATAGAGCAAAAGAGCCTATTTTGATTGCCCCGAATAGTATTCTGGAAGTGAGTGCGACATTGGCCCAAAGCAGCCCGTGCCGCTTGCCCATCAAACTCCTGCCTACCCCAATGAAATCCATTATTCGAATCGCCGCGTTTTTTATACTACTTGGTGGCTGGGCGCGCCTCGCCGCTGCTGATGCACCGGCGTCAACCGCCCGCACGGTCACTTTCGACGGCGCCATTTCCACCCATCAATGGGCGTTGAAGGACTTGAATCCGCAATGGCCAGCGGATTGGTCCGGGTATAATTTCCTCGTCCTCGAAATGCGGGTGTCCACCCCGCAGCGGTTTTCGCTCTGGGTTTACACGGCCGACGGCCCGCACCGCATCGAAATCCAACCCCTGGGCCAAGGCGTGTGGATGCGCGCCGCGGTGCCGCTGCAATACTTTGTGAGCCAGGATCAGTCGGGCAATGACCTCGCCTCCGCCACTAATCGCAAATACAACTCGTTCTGGATTTCGGTGTGGGGGCCGTACGGGAGCATTAAAAACGTGCAGGGGCTCGGCGTGACCATGTTTTACCCAATCAACAAGCCCACGCTGGAAATCCGCTCGATGACTTTGGTCAAGGACGACCCCGGCTCAGCGTTTTTGACCGATGCGGCGACGACAGACCAGTTTAAGCAATGGGCGCTGGGGGATTGGCCGCGCAAAATCAAAAGCCCGGAGCAACTGGCGCAGGAACTGGTTGACGAGGAAAAAAACCTCACCCCGACCGGTTTCAATTACGGAAAGTTTGGCGGCTATGCGGATACCCAAGCCAAAGCCACGGGATTTTTCCGCGTTGAGCAGGTGGACGGAAAGTGGTGGATGGTGGATCCCGAGGGACATTATTTTATCTGTCAAAGTCTGAATGGCATACCGGGGGCGGGTGGTGCTCGTGGCGCAGCAGCAGTCCAGCCCGTCCCTGGATCAACGTCCGCCGCCAACCTGGTTGCCCGCCGCCTGCAATCCTGGGGTTTTACCACCGGCGCCGCGGGCTCGGGCATGCCCTATATCGTGCGTTTGAACTGGCCGCGCACGGCGACCTGGCTCGGCCTGCCGGATATTTACGATGAAAATTTCTCCGCACAAATTGACCAATCGGCCGCGAGTCAGTGCCCATCCCACAAGGACGACCCGCTCCTCGTGGGCTATTTTGTCGGCAATGAGCCGCCCTGGTCCGACCGCGAAAGCGAAGTGTGCGACTTGATTCTGAAGGGGCAGGCGACTGGCACTCAGGCGAAGCTCAAGGAATTTCTTGCCGCGGGCGACACGCCGGCGCGGCGGAAGGAATTTGTAATTACCGCGTTCGAGCAATACCTGCAACTCATCGGGTCGGCCATCAAGAAATACGATCCGAACCACCTCAACTTGGGCATCCGCTTTGGCGGCGACCCCAACGATGAAATCATGCGCTGCGGGCGGTTTTTCGACGTGTGCAGCATCAACGTCTATGATTACGAGCCAACGAAGCAGGTCAAACGCGCCTACGAACTGTCGGGCCGGCCCATCCTCATTGGTGAATTTCATATCGGCGTGCCGGCGGACGGTTTGGGCGCAGGGCTGGTGCAGGCGCGCGACCAAATCGAGCGCGGCAAAGCCTACCGCTATTTTGTGGAGCAGGCCGCTGCGCTGCCCGGCTTCGTGGGCGCGCATTGGTTTACCTGGCAGGATGAACCGGTGATTGGCCGGCAAGACGGGGAAAATTATAATATTGGTTTTGTGGATTCAACCAACCGTCCCTATACCGAACTTGTCGAAGCCGCGAAGGCCACCCATCGCCATCTCGAAGCGGTCCATTCGGGCAAGGAAGCGCCCTTTTCTGAAAAGCCGCTGGCCTCCGACGCGGGAACGCCCGATACAGCCTGGGCTGAAAAAGATTACCGACCAGTGTTCGAGCCGGCGGAGATGCCCATATCCGGCCCTCGAGGGAAGTAAATGAGCGGCGCTTATTGAATACCCGGCAGGCCCAGCCGCTGGGAATCAACCGGCGTGCCCGTGCCGGAAGTCAAAGCCCTGCGGGTAACGGGCGCGATTTTTCCGGAATGCACGTCGAGCAGGCGGGCGTGCGTTAGCTTGGCTGCTTCGACTAGTTCGGTATAGGGCTGGTCGGTGACATCAATCCAGCCGATATTATAGTTCTCGCCGTCGGCGCGGCCGGTCGAGGGCTCATCCATCCACTGAAACCAGTGGGTGCCGATGACATACGGGTGGGCGGCGGCATGTTCGACGTAATACTGGTAGGCCACGCCGCGTTCCTCCTGGTTCAACACTTGCACCAGGCCCGGCGCCATCCCGCGGTCGGGCACGCCGGCGTGAAACTCGCCGATAAGAATGGGCAGGCCGGTCAACGCATGCACTTTCTCGAGGTAGGCGGGCGGTGGTTCAAAACTGTATTTGTTGACGCTAAAGACGTCGAAGCCCGTGCCCAGGCTGATTACATCATCGGGCGGAGTGCCCCCGAAGCGAATGCCCAGGTTGAGATGGTTCGGATCCGCTTTTTTGACGGCAGCATTGATGACCGCAAGATAATGCGCGAAGGCGTCGAGCACGAATTGTTTGCGGACTTGCGGAGTGTCCCCTTGCACGAGCGCGGTCTTAAGGCGGTTTTGAATTTCACTGGGTGGGCCGGCAAGAATCAGGTCCGCCAGTTGGCCTTCGCGGTTGGGCCAGGGCGGTTCGTTGCCGATGAAGTAGCCCAGTAACCAAGGGTCGTCTTTTCGCGAGGCAAGCTGAGCGGTCGCCGAGGCTTCAACGTGCTGGACGAAGCCATCCGAATACACATCGGGCATGCCCATGATGGAATTACCCACCTGCCAGTCACGCAAGGTGAGGACGTAAGGGACTTTATTGTCCTGGGCGTCGTTTACGGCACTCCCGGAGGCCGTGTTGATGCCCCAGGCTTGCAAACGATGCGCGGTCAGTGCGGCCCAGGCGGGCATCCAGTTTTGCCCATACCGCCGGATTAGGTTGGCCGCATAAAACGATACGGGGGCGGTGGGAGACGCGGTCGCTGGCACCGCGCCGGGAGGCAGCGGCGGGAACATGGCTTCGCGGCCTGCGACACGGGTTCCGGGCTGGGAACTGATGCCGTTGATGCCCGTCGAATAAAAGTAATGGCCATCCGGATCCACAAACCACCAGATGTTGTTGATTTGTTCGACGCGGAAAAAGCCGGTGGCTTTTGCCGTGGTGCTGGCAAAGCCGCCATACTTGTCGCGGTCGGGCAGGCTGCCGCTTTTCGCCAGGGCGTCGGCTTCTGCGGCCCAATTTTTTTTCAATTCGGATTCAGAGTGTGCTTTCCCCGGCCAATCCACATGGGCATACTGGCCAAACTCATCCACGACGGGGTTGCCACCGTCCAGCACGGCGTCACCGGGATCAGTCTTGGCGAGTGTAACGGAGCGGATTTCCAAGGTGGGCGTGCCAACTGGATAACGCATGACAACACGCAACGACTGCACGGCGTCCGTGGGGCCGAATCCGCCTGATTCGATATTAATCCAGTATGAATTGCGCGGCTGGTTCACTGTAGCGGCCAGGTCGCCGGCGTCGCCCAGTCCTTGCCGGTAAAAGCGCAAGGGGATGGACGCGCGCACCCAGACGCCCGGCAGCGGATGGATGCGTTTGGAGATGAAGCCTTCCGCCGTGCGGAGGCCGAGTTCAAAGCGTTCGCTCGAAGAAGCACGGAATTCCAACACCAGGAAGTCGTAGCCGGTCCAATCTTGAGGCAGGGCCGGGTTAAGATCGCCCAAGTTCCACTCAGTAGTGGAAACAGACTGGTTAAACATGGCGGTTTTGATATCGGCGCCACGAGCAGACAGCACAGCCAAGATCAAAGCAGAGCAGAGGGCGGAACGGCGAAGCCAAATCCATCGAGCAATTAGCGCCTGACCTTCAAGAAGGGTAGCCATGGGGTAGGGTGGGGGTTGGGGCTAAACCCAAAATAAACCTTTTACCACCCCACTGACAATGCATGAATCCAGGAAGTATTTTATTTGGCCGGTGGCGTGGCTGGTGACGTTGGGGCGGAAGCATTTTGCAGGTCTCGATCCAGGGCAATGCCATCGAAGGGAATCACAATCACCTTGCTGCCGTGGCCATCATTCGTTCGATCCGCATTTTTCGGCACATCAATAACCGCAAAGGTGAAGGCCGTGACGTGGCCGTTCTCAATGTACACGCCGGGGCGCTCCATGTTATTCCAGTGGTTGACGGTGCCGTCGGTGTACCGCACAAAATCCGTCGTCGGGTCATAGGCCAAGCCCTGGAATTGCCAGTCGGTGATGCCGTCCTTTGAGGTAATGTGATAGGCCTTCCGCGCGCTCCAACTGTTGACGAGGATGTGGTAGAGGCCGCCACTATACCAGACGACCGGGTCTTCCAAGTTGTGCAATGGCGTGCCGTCCGCCGCCGTTTTCGGGTAAACGCTGGGCCCCATGACTTTATAAGGACCGAGAATACCGTCTTTGGCTTTGCTGATTAGAATTTGGCCGGAACGCGGTACAATCTCAAAATCGCCATCGGGGCGCAGGATGAGGCTGTAATTTGACGCGCGCCACCTGGCTTGGTCCGCCACCGTAATCGTGCCCAGTTGGGTCCACGGACCATCCAGCGATTTGGACGTAAACACGTCGCCGGGCCGCGTCTCGCTGACAACAACGGCATAGGTGCCATCCGGCATGACGAGCGCCGTGACGTTGTGCCCTTTGCCACCTTGATTATCCGGCCAGAGCATGCCCTTTTCAACGTAGGGACCATAGAGGCTGTCGCTGACGGCTTGGACGGCGACGGAGCCACCCCAGCCGCCATTGTGGCCCTTGACGGCATCCCAACGGCTGGCAAACAGATGGTATTTACCATCCGGCCCCTTGATGATTTTTCCATCCCAATAATTATATTGTTTGGCCGTGGAATCTTCGAGGCCGTTCTGCGGATCGCGCGGGATTACTCCGGGTGCGCCCCAAGCATCCCTGGACAAAGCCGCGCCATGAATGGGCATCGGCTGGAAGTAATCAATCAAGGTCTTGGCCGCCGGTTTGGTTTCTGTGGCCGCAGGTTTGATGTCAGTAATGGCAGGTGTAGTCGTCTGGCCGATGCCCGGAGAAACCATGGCCACAACGAAGAAGCCACCCAAAATAACTTTTAATTTGGACATGGAATAACTTGATTCAACGGGATGAACGGAGAAATGGCAGGGCTGGATTACACCGTTAGCCCGGTGCCGCTGATTTTGAATCCATACACATAATTGCCGACTTTTTCCGCCGGCAGCGTGATGTTCAGGCCATTGGCATCGCGGGTGAACTTGAGCGGCTCGTTGACGCCAAGTATTTCTACCCGTTCCACGTTGCCAGTTCCCGACGGCGCGCCGTCTGCGAGGGATTTGATGACGAGGTTGCCGTCCGCCGGCCAGTCCATGACAAAGGCGAAGACGTTTCCGTCTTTTTGCATGAACCGGAAGTCTTTGGCCGTAAAGGTGGACTGGACCACATTGCCTCGACCGAAGCCGGTCGCCGCCGCACCCACGGAGCCTTCGCCAATGGTCCGCCACGGGCGCGTGGCATAAATGCCTGAATTGTTGCGGTCCATCCAGGTCGTGAAGTCGGCAATGATGGCCAGTTCGTCGCTGTCGGGCTGGCCGTGGCCGGGCAATGGGATATTGAGCATCAGGTTGCCGTTCTTACTCACGTTGTCCACCAGGATGCGGGCTATGTCGCGCGCGTTTTTGTAATCGTGCTTGTTGAGGTGGCTGATGTTGTAATGCCAGGAGCCGATGCAGGTGTCAGTTTGCCAGGGCTCAGGCCGGGCGGTCGGCGAGCCATTTTTTTCAATATCCATGACCAGGGCTTGACTCTGTTGAGCATTCAGGTCTTTGCCGGTCAGCACACAATCCAAGGCGCCATTACGTTTGATGGTATGGTTGTAATAATAGGCGGCAATGCGCAGGCCGATGTCCGACACCGGGTAATGAGGCAAGACCGAGTCGTCGAAATAGAGCAGATCGGGGCTGTGTTTGTTGATGAGGTCAATCGTGCGGTTGAAGAATTTTTCACTAAATTCTTTCCCGACCGGGGGGTTCGGTGCCGCGGCTGGTGCGCCGCCCCGACCACCCGCCGGACCAAATTCCCAACTGTAGTTGCCGGGTTTATGATATTGGGCGTAGTAGTCCTGCGGGTCGAGACCCTCCCACCAAAGGCCCTTGCCATCGGCCTTTGACATCTGGCCGTCATAAGGAACGCCGGCCATCGGGCCGTCAGGATCCGAGCCCTGGGCCGCTTGATACCAACTCCAGGCGCGGTCGCCATGACTGGAGATCGCAAATTTCAGCCCTGCCGCGCGCACGGCTTTTTCCCACCCACCCACGAGGCTCCTTTTCGGCCCGAGGGCGACGGAGTTCCAGGGCTGGTACGTCGAATCGAAATTGTCGAAGTTGTCATGGTGGTTGGCCATGGACATGAAATATTTCGCGCCCGCGCGTTTATAAAGACCGATGAGGTGCTCGGGATCCCAGCGCTCGGCCTTGAAAAGCGGCAGGATGTCTTTGAAGCCGAACTTGGACGGGTGGCCGTAGTGCGCACAGTGATAAGTGTAAACGGGGTGAGGTTTCCCGGTGGCCGCCACTTTGGAAAGGTACATGTTTTGTGCATACCAGTCGCCTTGTTCAGGAACACATTGCGGACCCCAATGCGCCCACATGCCGAACTTGGCATCGCGGAACCAATCGGGCGCGGATTTGTATTGGACGAGGGATTCGAAGGTCGGTTGAAACGGGCCGTCCATGACGCCAAAGCCGGGCGGAGCGACAATGGGCGTCGGCGCCGGCGGCATGGGCCGGGTAAAAGGAGCCACGGCGGCGGCATCAGCCGCAGCGGGAGCAGCGGTTGTTGGCGCGGTGGCATCAGCCGCGGAGAGTTTGCTCCACAGGCGAGGGGTAGCCACGGCGGCCGTGGCCAGGGCGGATTGTTTCAGGAATTTACGACGAGGGAGGTTCATGGGGAGGATGGATCAGGGGTTTAATCAAGCATGGGAAATTATTTGTAAGGGTGGAAGAAAAATTACGAAGCCGGACACGCTCTTGAAGGAGTCGGTATGTGGGCGTGACCTCAATTTTGCCCAGATTGCGGTTTGGCCGAGGCCGCCTTGCCGCCATCGGACCAGGGTGATTTTCCGCCCCGAGCGCTTTCGATGAGCACAAAATCCGGCTGTTTTTTGGCGATATGGATGAGGCCTTTTTCGTCGAATTCAATTTTTACAAGGCCCGGCTTTTCGCGCCAGGGTGACTGGTCGTCGTTGCCAAAATAGGTGCACCACCAGAGGCCGTTCTGGTCCTGGAAAAAGTTTCCGCCGCCACCACAGGGCACGGCTTCCTCCCAATCATGGTAGGGTCCGGCAATGGTGTCCGCCATCGCGTCCACGCTGCTGTAACGGCCGGAAACGGTGGAAGCGCCGCCGATATAATATTTGCCATTGGCTTTGAAGAGGGACGCGCCTTCGCCGGCCGGACTGCCGCGATGGCTGGCATCGGAATACGTAATTGGGATGGGTTCGCCGTCAAAGCCGGACAAATCCGGCTTCATTTTGTGGATCGTGCCACCGCCGCCGCTGGTAAAATAAACGGTGCCATCGTCGTCCTCGAACAAGGCGGCGTCGATGCCGCCGCCCATGCGGGCGTCGCCGGCCATGGGGTTGACGTAAGGGCCCTCAGGCTTGCCCGTGGTGCTTTTGAGAATTCCGGTGCCACCATTCGGGCCCCAGCACAGGGCCAAACAATAAGTATTGAGCTTTTTGAGATAGACGATTTGCGGAGCCCAAATATAGCGGTATTTTTTTTGCCACGTGGCATCCCTGGCCATGCTCCACACCATGCCGAGGTAGTCCCATTGCTGGAGGTCTTTCGAGCGCCACAGTTCCACGCCATCCACCCGGTCCCAGATATTGTCACCGGAAGAACCGGTCATGTAATAGTTGCCATCGCCGCCGACGCAAATGGTCGTGTCGCGCAGGTGCAGTTCCCAAATTGGACGCAGCGGAGGCAGGACGCCGCTCGCCACACCCGAGCCATTGGCGCGATTGCCGAAATCGAGCCAGCCGGGCTTGGCCGGGTCGAGACCCTTGTACATGGTTCCTTCGCGCCCGCTGCGGTAACCGCCATAGCCATCACCGACCACCGGGTGCCCGGCGCCGGAGAGTCCGGAAAACGCCTCCGGATTTTTGGTGTACATAGGAGCGGGATTCCACGGGGCATCAGAACCGGCGGGTGCAGTCTGGGCGGATGCAGAAAGAACAATCACACCAAAGGCCGCCGCGGCAGATAGAAACCGATTTACGTGATTCAACATGGAGTTTATTTTTGAATTGAAGGCGAGTTGTCCTTTGCCGGGGGTTCTACCGTTGGCGTGTCCGGCTGGGGTGATTTTGGCAGCGCGCTGCGCCACTTCGCCGGCGTGCCATCGCGCAAGATGAAGGCAGGCTGCTCGTCGGCGATTTTGATTTGGCCGTTGGGTTGGAAATCAATGCGCACCAGGCCGGGTTTTTCGCGGAATGGCGAGGCCTCGTCATTCCCAAAATAAGTGCAATACCAGAAGCCGTCCTTGCCTTGGAAATAATTGCCACCCGCGCCGCAAGGCACCGCTTCTTCAAACAGGGTGTAAGGACCGTAAATGTTGTCGGAAATCGCGAGACAACTGCTATAGCGGCCATTGCGGCCGGTGCGCCGGTCCACGCCCCCGATGAATTGAGCGCCACCGAGATAGTATTTGCCCTCGCGTTTGAAAAGCGAGGCGCCTTCGCTGGCCACGCCGCTGCTAATCCCCAGGGCCCGCGCCGCCTGTCGGCTGGTGTCGTCCAGGGCGATATTGTGCCCCGCGTCCGTAAAGCCGCTGAGGTCATCCTTCAATTGATAAATGGTGCTGCCATGGCCCCAAGTGTAATACAGCTTGCCGTCATCGTCCTCGAAAATCGTCGCATCAATACCGCCAGTGGCGCGCGCGTCGGGCTTGAAGGGGTTGACGTAAGGGCCCTCGGGTTTGCCGCTGGTGCTGATGAGCAGGCCCGTGCCCGTGACCCCGCCGCCGACGCAGAGCGTGATGCAGTAGGTTTTTTTGCCCTTGAGATAATGAATTTCCGGAGCCCAGACGTAGTTGGCGCCTTTTTCCCAGGTCGCGTCTTTGGCCAGACTCCAGACCAAGCCCAGATAATCCCATTTTTTCAAGTCCGCGGAGCGCCACACTTCAACGCCGTCGTTTTTGTCCCAGATATTGTCCCCGGACGAGCCCGTCAGGTAATAATTGCCGTCGCCGCCCAGGCAGATAATGGTGTCGCGCAAATGCAACTCCCAGATGGGTTTGATGGGGGGAAGCAGGCCAAGATTTATAACCAAATCAGTGGAGGTCTGTTTCTCATCCCAATCGAGTTGCCAGCCCGGTTTGGGGTGGGGCCCTTTGTAGCGCACGCCTTCGTTGCCGCTGCGCCAGCCGCCCAAACCGTCGCCCGTGACCGGTTCGCCCGGGCCGCTGATGCCGGAGTAAGTGTCGGGTTGGGTGATGGATAGTTTAGTCGAGGTGGCGGCTGGGCCAGATGGGATGGCCGGATTGGTTGACTGCGCAAGCAATGAAATGGAGACCAGCGAAGCAAGGGCAAGGAGCGGGCAAAGACGGGATGGTTTCATAATGGGGGAGTGCAAGGCGCAACCGTTAACCGCGCGAAACGAAGGCCGGGGGTAGAAAGGCGAAGTTAGGATTTGCCTCACGATTTGGCCATGCTAAAAATGCCGTTGTTAGATGAAATCTGGCCGCGCCGCCGCGGGACATTGGTATCACTGGATTTTCACCAGTCCGGTTTGGTGGCTCGCGAGTGACAATACCCCCCATTAAAAACCCCATGAAAAAAATCATTACCCTGATTTGCCTGATCCACTGCGTCTGCGCCGCACAGACCACCGCAACCATGCCTCCGCCCGCGCCGGCGACGCCGCCAGCGGCGACGGCTTCCGCGTTAAGGACGACGGTGCCCTCCGACGACAACTACAAATCCCACTTGGCCTTTAACCAGCAATGCGAGGCGCAGGTCGCGGCGATGAAGGGGAAGCCGGTGGACATTATTTTTATCGGGGATTCCATCACCCAAAATTTCGTCAATGATCCGACCCCACGATGGGCGATGGCAGGCAAGGCGGTCTGGGACAAGCATTATGCCGGTCGCAAAGTCCTCAATTTCGGGGTGGGGGCGGACAAGACCCAAAATGTGCTTTGGCGGTTCGAGCACACGGACCTCAAGGATTTCCGGCCCAAAGTCGCGGTCATCATGATTGGCACCAACAATACCCAGGATGCGCCCGAGGCCATTGCCGCCGGGGTGCAGGCCGTGGTTAAAAAGACCCAAGACTTGTTTGCCGGCGTGAAAATAATCCTCATCAGCATTTTGCCCAACGCGCGGGCCACGCAGAAGATGGCCGACGCCAATAAAATCATTCAAACCTTCGCCGACAACCAGTCGGTTTATTATTTCGACCTCGCGGCCAAAATGACCCCGGTGGCGGATGGGTGGAAAGGCATCGGCAGCGACCACCTGCACCTGATGCCGGAAGGCTATGAATTGTGGGCCACCGAAATGGAGCCTTTGCTGACCAAGCTGCTGGCGGGTGGAACCTAAATTACGTCCAGATCTGGATTTTTGAGCTGCGCTAATAGGCAATTTCCACCGGTTAAACCTGTCCGTGCTTTCTGCCGCGCTGGTTGCTGACGGCATAAGGCACGGTCGGCGTCCGGCGTCTCTTACCCCGCAGTCCGGGGTGCGCATGAGCGGGAAGGTGGAGTGCATGCGAAAAGCACGCCAGGCAGCCTCCCCGGTCGGCGGGGGGCAAAACTATGGGTCGCGGACTTGTTGCGAAAAATCATCAGGAATGGGAGCCAGGTTCTTTTGCGGGTCCCATTCCATGTTTCGGTCAAGCGATGTGGGGTTGAGGTAATAGATAAATCCAAAATCGCAAAGTTTAGCGCCGCGAGGTTCAAGGCTAATGCCGCTGTTTATTTTTCCGTAAAGTGCACTGACGATTTGGTTGCCCTGTTTTGCGGTGCGAACGCGGAAAAAATAGGTTTGGTGTTCTTTCCAAGTCGTGATGGGTTGCTTGTTTTGAGAGGATGGAAAGAGCGCATTCCGTATTACTAGCTGCGTTTGGTAGCCGGTTTCTGGAGCTTCGCGCGGCCATTTAAATTGACTATTGGCAAACTCCTCTGGCAATTGAACTTCCTGGATGCCGTCGCCATCGTTGGGAAAGGTGATTATGGCGCTCACATCAAAATCTTGAAATGCATTATAAATTCGATTCGTTAATGTGACGATAAAATCCGCAGTTTTCCCTTTACCGTAAGGAGCCACCCAGTCACCTTCCTCTAAATCATAACCACATGGAACGCCAACCTGGGGAATATCGGAGCCCATGCTGCATACATACATGGGAATCGGATTTTTAATCTTGCGAAGAACGGTAGTGTAGGTTTGGTCCCACGGCTGCCAGTGATCTCCAATGTGTCGGGTGAAAGTTGGGATACTTGCACCTCCAAAATAATATCCGTCTTTGGTGATGCCGTTGCCCAATCCGCCAATCGACATTTCACTTTCGGCGGTGAAGTTTCCGTTGGTGTCCGTCGAGCCGATGATTACTCCCGTAGGATTGTTTGGCAACGGTACATGGAATGAGAAAGTGACTTTAGCGTCCGGGATCGGCTGGCCGTCCTCACCGATGACGTGGACCGTTACCCGCGCCCTCGGCAAACCGACAAACTGGGCCGCGCCAAGCAGGGCGAGTACAGCGCCGCCCGCAAGAATAATGGCTTTGATTTTCATGTTATTGATTGGAAATGTTGACAAATTTATCGCACAAAGACCAGAGAAACGGATATGCCACCTCGCACATGTTGCTGTGATACCAAAAGGTTGGCCCAAACAGGCCACGCTGTGAATGGTATAATTTTACTGGGCCCGTTGGCCGCGTTGCGGGCCCAGGGTCGGGCCGCTCAGGTCATCGCGGTATTTGGTGAGGCGCAGGCTGTCGCCCACGTCTTCCACTTCATAAACTTTGGCGTGCGCGCCATTGAAAGGCTGTTGGATGAAAAGCATTAATTGGCTATCGAAGGGTGCATTCATCAATAGCCAAGGTAGTTTCAAAAACAAAAAGCTCAATGGTGATTTTTAACATCATCGGACCAAAACCCACGGCGCAAAAACCCTTGTCATCCGGCGGTACGGCTGGCAGGATGCCTTTGCCTGTTGCACCACCCCTCGCAATGTCGCAATTCCGTCTAGCACCCCTTTGGATTTCTGTTGCTGTTTTTTCAGCTTCGTTTTCGGCGGCCTTTGCCCAAACGACCCCGCCGAAGGCCGGCGCGGCGGCGGACTTTCATAAAAATATTCAACCTCTGTTGGAAAATTATTGCTACGAATGTCACGGTGACGGGATGAGCAAGGGCGGCGTCGCCTTCGACAAACTGGGGTCGGACGCGGATTTGGTCGGCAATGTCCAGCTATGGTCCAAGGCCTTGAAAAATGTGCGCGCCGGCCTGATGCCGCCCGCGGGCAAGCCTCGGCCGACGCCGGCTGAAGTAGAGGTGCTGGCGAACTGGATAAAATTTGAAGCCTTCGGCCTGAACGCGGACAATCCCGATCCTGGCCGCGTCACCGTGCGCCGCCTCAACCGGGTCGATTACGGCAATTCCATCCACGATTTGATGGGGGTGGATTTCGATGCGCAGGCGGCATTCCCGCCCGATGACACCGGTCGCGGCTTTGACGATATCGGCGATGTATTAAGCATCTCCCCGCTGCTGCTGGAAAAATACCTGCAGGCCGCGGATACCATCGTCAAACAGGCCGTGCCCACGGTTTCGAGCGTGATTAAGAGTGTCGTCGCCACCGGCCAGGATTTCCAGCGCCAAGATGGCAAAGGAGACGGACGAGTGCTCAGCGCGCTCACCGCCGCCACCACTTCACACACTTTTACGGTGGATCGGACGGAAACGTACCGCTTGGTCGTTGATCTCTCGGTCAATGGCTCGTTTGATTTTTCCCCCGGTCATTGCCTGGTGATAGGGCGGGCTGATGGGCAGGAACTTTTTCGCGAGGATGTCGTCTGGCATGAGCGGCTGCCCCTGCACTACGAGTTCACCCAGCAATGGACGGCGGGCGACCACGCGGTGACCTTTGAAGTGCAGCCGCTGGCTCCCATCAAATCACCGGTGCCGCAACGCGGCGCTCCACCGGCGGACCCGGTGGCGGCGGATGCCGCAGTGGATCCGGTGGCGGCCGCGGCTGATGCCGTGGCCAATGCCGCACCGAATAAACAATTGGCGGCGGCTTTGGCTGCCGCAGATGCAGCCCAGCCGCCGGTGGCCGCCGCTCCCGCGGCCAGTGCCCCGGCCAATCCCGCCGAGACCCCGCCAGTGGCGGCGGCCGATGTCGCGCCGGCGGCAGCGGACCCGGCCGGCAGCGCACCGGCTGCCGCAGCACCGGCCGGCAGTGGCCGCGGGCGACGCGGTGGCCGGCGCGGTGGATTCCCGCCACGCGCGGTGACTCTCGACGTCCACGTGAACACCGTGAGCTTGGAGGGCCCGCTGGATAAACGCTATTGGGTCCCGCCGGAAAATTATGCGCGGTTTTTCCCCAAAGGCCCGGCTCCGGCGGATGCCGCAGGCCGTTACGCCTATGCGCAGGAAGTCATGCGGGCTTTCGCGACGCGGGCCTTCCGCCGCCCGGTGGACGACGCCAAGGTGGTGCAACTGGCGGGAATTGCCCGCAGCGTTTACCAGCAGCCTGGCAAAACTTTTGAGGAGGGCATCGGCCGCGCCATCATGGCGGTGCTGGCCTCCCCACGGTTTCTCTTCCTCGTGGAAAAAACCGAGCCGGCCAAGCCCGGCCAAGATTATGCGCAGGTGGATGAATATGCGCTCGCGTCGCGCCTTTCCTATTTCCTCTGGTCGTCCATGCCCGACCAGGAATTGTTCGACCTGGCGGCGCGCGGCGAATTGCGCCAGCAATTGCCCGCGCAGATTGCCCGCATGTTGAAAGACCCGCGCTCCCAGGGTCTGGAGAAAAACTTTGTTGGACAATGGCTGCAGGCGCGCGACATCGAAACCGTGCCCATCAATGCCCGTGCGGTGCTTGGGATTACGGATGGCCCGGCCAACGTCTCGGGACCGATTGATTTTAACGCGCCCATCCGCAAGGCGATGCACCGCGAAACCGAACTGACTTTCGATTATATCATGCACGAGGACCGCAGCGTGCGGGAATTCATTGACAGCGATTACACCTTTTTGAACGACACCCTGGCCAAGTTTTACGACATCCCCGATGTGACCGGTTCCGACTTCCGCCTGGTCAAATTGCCCGCGGACAGCCCGCGCGGCGGCGTGCTGACGCAAGGAACCATTCTGGCGGTCACATCCAATCCCACGCGCACTTCCCCGGTGAAGCGCGGACTCTTTATTTTGGACAATTTCCTCGGCACGCCGCCGCCGCCGCCGCCGCCCAATGTTCCCGCGCTGGAGGCGACCAAGGACGGCTTCAACCATGATCCCACCTTGCGCGAGATGCTGGGCGTGCACCGGGAAAATCCGCTCTGCGCCTCCTGCCATGAGCGCATGGACCCGTTGGGCCTGGCGCTGGAAAATTTTAACGCGATGGGCCAATGGCGCGATGAAGACGCCGAACAGACGATCGATCCCTCGGGCCAGTTGATCACCGGCGAGAAATTCAAAAGCCTGCAAGAGTTGAAGCACATTCTCACCCATGAACGGCAGACCGATTTTTACCGCACCCTGACGGAAAAGCTGCTCACTTACGCCTTGGGCCGCGGGCTCGAATACTACGATGTGGAAACCGTGGATAAAATCGTGGACGCGCTGCAGCAGAATGACGGCCGGTTTTCCGTGTTGCTCGCCGGCATCATCAATTCTGCGCCTTTCCAAAAGCAGCGCAACCTGAGCGACCCGGCTCCGCCCCAGCCGGCGGCCCCGGCCGTGCAGCCCCTGGCCCTACAGTCGCCGCAATAATTTACTGGCATACTCGCTTATTTCGCCATACACTCAATGTCCAGCAACCCCGCATCCCCATGAAACCACCCCTCTCCTCGGAAAAAGTCCGGCAACGTCAATGGTCGCTCAGCCGCCGCTATTTCTTGCGCGGGGTGGGGGCTTGCGTGGCGTTGCCGTTTTTTGAATCCGCCATTCCGTCAACCCTGCGCGCTGCGACAGCCAATCTCGGCGCACTGCCCGCCGTGACGCCGACCGGCGTGCCCGTGCGCGTGGCGTTTTTAACCATTCCGAATGGTGTGCATCAGGGTAATTGGTGGCCCCAGGGTGAACAGGCGGATTTCACCTTTGGCAAAACCATGGAGCCGCTGGCGGCGCTCAAGTCCAAGCTGCAGATTATTGGCGGCCTTAACCACGAGAACGCCACTCCCGGCAATGACGGCGGCGGCGACCATGCCCGCGCCAATGCGACCTTCCTGACTGGCGCTCGCGCCCGCAAAACCGACAGCGCCGATATCCATCTGGGCATTTCCATTGACCAGGCCGTGGCCAAACGGGTCGGCCACCTTACCCGTTTTCCGTCATTGGAGTTGTCCTGTGAAACCGAGCGCCGCTCCGGCGCGTGTGACACGGGTTATTCCTGCGCCTACCAATACAATATTTCCTGGCAGTCGCCCACCACGCCAATGGCCTATGAGGCCAATCCGCGGTTGGTTTTCGAGCGCCTGTTCGGTTCCGGCCCCGCCGCCGACCGCCAGAAAAATTTTGACGCACTGCAGCAATCCCAGAAATCGGTGCTGGATGTCGTGATGGACGACGCCCGCTCCCTGCAACCCCAGCTTGGCCGGCGCGACCAGGACAAACTCGACGAGTACCTGACCAGCGTCCGCGACATCGAGCAGCGCGTCCAACGCATGGAGCAATTCGGCGCGTTGCCGGATCCGCATGTGGACGCCCCGGACGGGGTGCCGGCGGATTACGGCGAGCACATGAACCTCATGATGGACTTGCTCGCACTGGCTTTCCAGACGGACTCGACGCGCATCGCCACGCTGATCCTCGCCGCTGACGGCACCAACCGCGCCTTTCCGCAAATTAGCGTGCCGGAGGGCCACCATTACTGCTCGCATCACCAGGGCCGGCAGGAACTGATTGATAAAGTGGCGCTCATTGACGCTTATTACATGCAACATTTTGCCCGTTTCCTCGACAAGCTGGATAATCTGAAGGACGCGGACGGCAATTCGGTGCTGCATAATTCCATGATTCTCTACGGTTGCGGCAATTCCGACGGCAACAAACACACCCACGAAAACCTTCCGCTGATTCTGGCGGGCGGGGGCGGCGGGTCTCTGCAAACGGGGCGCTATGTCAAGATGGGCGGCCAGCCGGCGAGCAATCTTTTCCTGAGCATGGCCGATCGCATGGGCGCGACGGATTTGGACCGTTTGGGCGACTCGACCGGTCGCTTGACCGGGGTTTAATCAATTCCCGCTGCGTTATGAAGCGCTTGTGGGTTCTCTTGCTTGTGCTGGCTGTGCCGTGTCTACACGCGCAGGCCACGCCACCGGTGGTTTCTCCGGAAGTTCATGCCGACCACACGGTCACCTTTCGCATAGCCGCGCCCAAGGCGTCCACCGTCACCCTCACGGCAGACTGGCAATACCAAACCGCTCCACCAAGTTTCCAGAAGGACGATAACGGAGTTTGGAGCCTGACGGTCGGCCCCCTGGCTCCGGCCATTTATATTTATTCGTTCACGGTGGACGGTATCGCCATGGCCGACCCCGGCAATCCGCGCATCAAACTGCGCGACCGCGGCTCGGCCAGCCTGGTGGAAGTTCAGGCTGATTCCCCGGCCATTTGGCAGTTGCGCGATGTCCCCCACGGCAGCGTCGAAACCATTTGGCACAAATCCACCGTGCTCAACGGCGAAACCCGCTCCATGGTCGTCTATACGCCGCCGGGCTATGAGCAGGACACCACCCGCCGGTACCCGGTGCTCTACCTTTTGCACGGTTCCAATGACACCCAGTTTGGCTGGACTGCGGTGGGCCAGGTGAACTTCGTCCTCGATAATCTCTTGGCTGAAAAGAAGGCGTCGCCGATGATTATTGTGATGCCCTTTGGCTACGCCATTAATCCCTATGTCCGGTCGGGCCGCCCGACGGGTTATCCCCCCGGCAATAACACCTCCCTGTTCGAAAAATACCTGATTGAGGATGCAATTCCGGCGGTGGAGGCCAAATACCGCACCATCGCCGACCGGGACCACCGCAGCATCGGCGGCATGTCCATGGGCGCTGAACAGGCGCTCGGCATTTTCTTTGATCATTTTGATGAATTTAGTTCGGTGGGCGCATTTTGCCCTAACGGCTTCCGCGCCCTGGAAACGCAGTATCCCGCGTTGATGGACGACCCGAAAAGCACCAATGCGAAAATCGCTGTTTTGTGGCTGGGCTGCGGCCGCAACGATAGTAATTTCGCCGGTTCCCAACGGGTTGACGAAGTCCTCACCGCCCATCAAATCACCCACGTCTGGCGCCCGAGCGACGGGGTGCACAATTATGCGTTGTGGCAGCAGCATATTGCCGAGTTTCTGCCGCTGATTTTTCAATCGCCGAAGGGTGGATGACGGGGCAGGCGAAAACCGTTGTCAGGTTCGCCCCAGGTCTGTTTCCTCCCCGCTATGCCTACGCTGCTCGGCCTCGACATCGGCTCTTCTTCCGTAACTGCGGGAATATTGCGCGGCCCAAAAGTGCTCGCCGAAGCCCCGCGCGTCTTTTTTGCCAGCCATTTCGCCGGGCCGAAAGTCGAGGTTGACCCCGCTGAGCTTTTGACGGCCATCCGTCAGGCGATTCTGTCCTTGGGCGCCAAGGTAAAGCAAGTTGATGCCATCGCCTTGGCCAACATGTGCCCGGCCTGGGTGGCGATGGATCGAAAAGGGCAGCCATTGACCCCGATAGTCACCCACCAAGACCGGCGCAGCGTGGCTGAAGCGCACGAACTGGAGAAACGCATTGGTGAAAAGCACCACTTGCATCTTTGCGGTTCGCGGCCCTTTCCAGGCGGCATTAGTTCGACGACCTGGGCGTGGTACAAGCGCCATCAACCCGCGCGGCTCAAGCGGGTGGATTTGGTAGGCCACCTCAATACTTTTCTCCACCGGCAGATGACCGGCGCGCGGGTAACGGACCCGTCAAACGCGTCTTTCACCGGATTGTACCGGACCCTCAAGCTCGACGGCTGGAGCGGGGAACTGTGCGCGAATCTTGGCGTCAGCATGTCTCTGTTGCCGGAGGTCATCGAGAGTAACCGGATTGGCGGAACGATAACCGCGGAAGCCGCGCGGAATTTCGGTCTGCGAGCCGGCACGCCAATGATGGCGGGCCTCGTGGATGGCAGCGCGGGAATGTTGCTGGCCGGGGCCAGGGTCGGCCAATTATTTAACGTCGTTGGCTCCACCGATGTGCTGGCGCTATGCACCGACCGACCCCGCCCGCATCCGCAATTGCTGACCCGCGCGCTGGGGGTGCAGGGCAAATGGGTGCAAGTCAGCACACTGGCCGCGGTGGCCTCCGCACTTTATTGGGCGCGAGCCCGGCTGTTCCCGGAGATTCCGATAAAAGATTTTCCCGCCGAATTGCGACGGCTGAGCAAATTTGGCCCCGGTGCCTCAGGTTCAGTTCGGTTCGACCCCAACCTCGCGGGCGACCGGATGAGCATTGACCAGCGCCAGGGCGCATTTACGGGCCTAACCCTCGCCACGACGCGTGAGCAAATGCTCTCGGCAGTCATCGAGGCTCTCACACAGGCCAGTGCCGCGCGGCTGCCATTGCTTGAGGCAACCGGCACAAAAATTTTGCATACCGTGGCCATTTCCGGCGGCGCGGACCGGCTCGACCAGCTTTTGCATCGCGACTGGCCGGGGCGCTGGCAGCGGCGCTCGGTGAAGGAAGCCACCCTGCGCGGCCTCGGGACCTTGGCCCCACGGGAGTAGTCTTACTCCACTCGCTCCACTTTGCCGACGAGGAAAATATAGGACATCGCCCCGGCAAAGGCCACGGCGCTCACGAAAATCAAGGCAGGGGCAAAATTATCGCCCTTAATCAAGTAGCCAATAATGAGCGGCACCAGCAGCGAGGAAAGATTGCCGCAGCAATTAAACACGCCCGCGGTGAGGCCAAGCAACCGCTTCGGTGCGAGCGAAGACACCATGATCCACGCGATGGAGGAAAGGCCGTTGCCGAAAAAAGCAACGGTCATGAAAAGCACGATGAGTTTTGGGCTATTCACATAATTTGCTCCGACAATGCTGGTCGAAAGCAACAACCCGGCGATGATGGGCAGTTTGCGGGCGGTGGTGGGGGAAATGCCGCGCTGAACCATCCGGTCGGAGATGAAGCCCGAGAAGTAAATACCGCCGAAGGCCGCCAACCAGGGCAGCACGCTGAGAAACCCGGCATTGAGAAAATCGAGGTGGCGGTATTTGACCAGATAGGTCGGGAACCAGGTTAGAAAAAACCAGAGCGTGGAATTGACCGCCATCTGCCCAAAATAAATGCCCCAAAGTTTCCGACGGCTTAAAACCAGGCGCAGGTCGGCCCAGGTGAACTTCGTGGCGGAAACTTTGGCGGTGCCGGAATCCACCAGCGCCCCGCCGGCGCGGATATGGCTCAATTCCGCCTCGTTGATGCCCGTGGACTGCGCAGGGTCGCGGTAAAAGGCAAACCAGCAGCCGGCCCAGACCAGCCCCAGCCCGCCAGTGAGGAAGAACACCGCGTGCCAGCCAAACTGATGCTGCGCCAGCGCGAGGAGCGGCATGAGAAAGCCGGGGCCGACAAACTGGCCCGAGGTGTAGGCGGCGATGGCGCGCGCGCGTTCCTGGTCCGGAAACCAGGTGGTCACCGCGCGGTTTAGGATGGGGTAGGTGGGAGCTTCAAAAACGCCGAGGAGCAGGCGCAAGGAAATCAAAACCAGAAAGGAGCCGGCGAAACCTTGCAGAATGGTCGCCACCGACCAGAGACTGCAAACAAGTGCAAAGAGGAAGCGGGGGCGGATGCGATCCACCAGCCAGCCGCCGGGAATCTGCAGCAGCGCATAGGTTAGGCCAAAAGCTGACAGCGTTTGCCCGAGATGTTTGGGATCGAGCTTGAGATCCGTCGCCAAATCGGTGGCGGCCAGCGAGAGATTGCTGCGATCAAGGAACGTTATGACGACCGTGAAAAACAGCATCACGAGGATGCGGTGGCGCTGGCGCGTGGGCGGCATCGGCTATTCGGCGGTAAGCGGGAACCGAATGGCGCGGCGGTCGCGATTGGCGCGATAAATGGCGGTAAATAATTCCACGACGCGCCGGCCTTCTTCGCCCGTGGTCGCCGGCGGGCGGCGTTCGGTGATGGATTGCAGGAAATCCTGAATTTGCAGGCGGTGAAAATACTCCATGGGATTGACGGAGCCAAACAGCTTTGCGTCTTCCGCTTTCCACTGGGGCAGGAGAGCTTCTTCGCCGGGAATGGTCCACATGTCATTGTACGGTGGCTCGATGGTGCCGGTTTGGCCGGCGACAAACATCGCCCCGCCATCGGTTTGCACGCCGGCGGACGCCCCGTTCGAGCCATGCACGGAGACTCGCGCGTGAATGGCGGGGTTTTGACTGTTGCTGACGATAATATTGCCCAGGCCGCCGCTTTTAAAGCGTACGACGGCAATCGCCGTGTCTTCGACTTCGATATAGGGATGATTAAGATTAGCCCAATAGCCAAACACCTCTTCGATTTCCCCCAGATACCAGACAAGCAAATCGAGTTGATGCGGGGCTTGGTTTACCAGAACCCCGCCGCCTTCACTCTTCCAACTGCCGCGCCAGGGGTCGCTTTTATAATAGGCCTCGTCGCGCCAGCCAAACATGACAGCCGTGCCCAAAACAGGGATTCCCAATTTTCCCGCATCAATCGCCTGGCGGATGCGTTGACACGGAGGATAAAACCGCCGCTGGCAGACCATGCCTATCGTTGCGCCGCCGGCTTGGGCCGCGGCGAGCATGGCGTCGCAATCGGCCAATGAGGAAGCGAGTGGTTTCTCGACCAGCACATGCACCCCGGCGCGGGCGGCGGCAATGGTGGGCGCAGCGTGCTCAGGATGGGGCGTGCACATGCACACCACATCCAGTTTTTCCGTGGCGACCATTTGGCTGACGTCAGTATAGGCCTTGACGCCATACTTGGCCGCAAACGGCCCGGCCTTTTCCATCGAGCGGCCGCAGACGGCGACAAATTGAGACTCCGGCAGCGCAGCCAGCGCCACGGCGTGGAGATGGCCGACCTTGCCGCAGCCGATGAGGCCAGTACGGAGTTTTCGCATGGGGAATAAAATTAGGGCTTCAATAAAACCTTCATCAGGCCTTTTTCGCCGGCATACAGCCGCGCGAACCACAGTGCGCCTTCAGATAATGGCGGAGTGGCGCTGATGAATTCTGTGACGTTGATTTTGCCGCTGGCAATCAAGTCGAGGCACTCGGGGTATTCGCCCGCCGAGGCGCAACTGCCAATGAGGGTGATTTGGCGCGTCACGGCACCTTGCAGCGGGAGGTCCACTTGCGGCTTGAGGTTGCCGACGAGCGTCACGCTGCCGCCTTTGCGCACGCAATCCAAGGCCAACTTGAGCGTAGGCGACAAGCCGACGACCTCAAAGGCGGCGTCCGCGCCGCGTCCGTCGGTGAGGGCTTTGATTTTTGCGGCGAGGTCGGGCTCATCGGATTTAAATGCGGCGGTCGCGCCACGCCGGAGGGCCAACTGCAGGCGGTCGTTCTCCAAATCCAGGGCGATGATTTGCCGGCAACCGGCGACGCGCAAGGCTTGTACGACGAGCAGGCCAATCATGCCTACGCCCACGACAACCGTTGTCGCATCCCGCAGATTGGGCGTGCGCGCGATAGCATGGACGGCCACCGACACCGCCTCAACCATGGCCGCTTGTTCAAAAGTAAGATTGTCCGGCAAGCGGTAGAGAATGCGTTGTGGCACGGCGACATATTCGGCAAATGCGCCCTGGCGCCGGTAGTCTCCACATGACACGCCGAGCACCTGCCGGTTGTCGCAGAGGTTGACGTCGCCCCGCTTGCAAAACCAGCATTCGCCACAATAAACCGTGGAGTCGAAAGTAACCCGGTCGCCGGGCTTCCAGGCGGTCACCCCCGGACCGACGGAGGCAATTTCACCCGCGGCTTCGTGCCCCATGACGAGGGGCGGGATGCGCCGGCCGGTGCTGCCGTCCATCCCGTGCACATCGCTGCCGCAGATGCCGCAGGCCTTGACGCGGACCAGGACTTCGCCCGGTTGAGCCATGGGTACGGGTAGTTCCTCGACGGCAAATTTTTTGTATTCCTGGAGTACGAGAGCCTTCATTGGGTAAGCCGTCAATTACCGCCAGAATTATTCTCCGAGACAAGCCTGTTCTCCGTGGCCGGCCGATTAAACAACGACCACGGGATTTTGCAGTACGCCAATGGCTGCAATTTCGATTTCCACCACGTCCTGCGCTTGCAGGGTAAAGCCATCGGGCGGGACGAGCCCGGTGCCGGTGAGCAGGACCGCCCCGTGTGGGAAAACCTGGCTGCGGAACAGAAATTCGGCCAATTCCTGAAAACTCCGCTTGATTTGGCCGACAGTGGTTTCACCAGAAAATACCGCCTGCCCCGCCCGCCGGATGGCCACGCGGATTTTCCACTCTCGCGCCATGGCCTCCGTGGCGCCGAGTTTGATGCACGGCCCCAGCGCGCAGGAACGATGGTAAGTTTTGGCCTGGGGCAGATACAGCAGATTCTCACCTTCGATGTCGCGCGAACTCATGTCGTTGCCGATGGTGTGGCCGACAATCTTGCCCTTGGAGTTAAACACGAGCGCCAGCTCCGGTTCAGGGACGTTCCAGCTGGCATCCCGGCGGATGCCCACCGGCTCATTCAGCGCAACGACCTTCTCGGCCAGGGATTTAAAAAATAGCTCCGGGCGTTCCGCCTCATAGACGCGGTCGTACGCTGTCGCGCTAAAGTTCGATTCTTCCATCCGCGCGGTCTTGCTGCGCAGGTAGGTTACTCCCGCGGCCCAGACTTCCTGTTGCTCGACCGGCGCGCATAAGCGGACTTCCGACCAGGCCAGTTTGGGTAACGGCAGTTTGGCGGCTTTTTCCAATTGCGCCAGTACATCGTCACTTTCGAGCAAGGCCGAAAGGCTGGTCAGTCCGGCGGGGGTCAAATCGAAAACCGCCTCGTCGGTGGCCAGTCCCAGGCGGATTTCAGCTTGCTTGGTTTTAAATCGGCAGATCTTCATAAATATCCAAAACGAGGTGATGGTTATGCCGCCAGGGGACGAGGCTTGGATTTTGGCACCATGTAGATGAGGGCCACATTGAGCAACATCCCCGCACCCAGCACATTAAAAGCAATCGCGGTGCTGTGGTATTCGTTTTTAAACCAACCCACGATATAGGGTCCGGCAACCCCGCCAAAACTGCCGAAAGCGTTGACCAGCCCGACAACCAGGCCGACCAGGTTTCGCGGCAGTGTTTCCGCGGGTATGGCCCAAAAGGGACACATGGCGACAAACGGCCCGGGAATGGCAAAGCAAAGGAACCCGTAGGAAAGCCAGAAATTATCCCTGGTCATCACACTCAGGATAAGGCTGCTTCCACTCATCAAATAAGCGGCCGCCACGTGCCCGCGGCGCTCGCCGGTTTTGTCGGAATGCCAGGAATTGAGCACCATGAGCACCGCCGTCAGGGCGTAAGGAACAGCCAGCAAAAAACCTTTTTCCAAGCCGCTATAATTCCGCCCCTCCAGGCTGGTCGTGAAGAAATAGATGCAGCCATACGCCGCGCTATTATGCAAAAAATAAAGCACAATCATCGCGAAAACGGAGGGCTTGAGCAATCTTGACCACAAGGAGATTGGCAAGGTTGGTTCCTGATCCGCGGTTTCCTGGCGTAGAGTATCTTCCAACTGGGTCCGTTCCTCGACGGAAATCCATGTCGCTTCGCGCGGATGGTCGCGGATGAAAAACCACCAGATGGGCAGCCAGACAAAAGGCAGGCTGCCTTCGAGGAAAAGCATCATCCGCCAGCCATAGAGGTCCAACAGTTTTCCGGTTACCGGCGCCGATGCCACCAGCGCGAGGGGCTGGCACAGCAGCCAGAGGGAATTGGCCCGGGCCCTTTCGGTGCGGGGAAACCACTGGGTTAGCAGCACGGTGGTGGCCGGAAAAATCGCGCTTTCGGAAAGGCCCAGAAAAAAACGCATCCATTCAAATTGATGGTACGTTTGGGCCAGGCCGCAGCCTGCGGCGCACGCCCCCCAAAAGATGAGGCAGATGCTGATGGTTTTCCGCGCGCTCCAGCGCGACGCGAGTATCCCGCCGGGGATTTGCAGTAACACGTAGCCGTAAAAAAATATGCCGGCCGCTGTACCCTTCATTTTGTCATCCATCGCCAAATCCTTCATCATCGTCGAAATCGTCGGGTCCAAACTCAAGGAGACATTGGTCCGATCCACGTACGCGATCGTGTACATGATGAGAGCCAGGGGGATGATGCGAATCCAGCGCTTATTATCCATAACAGGGGCGGATGGGGTGGAGTGGGGTGGTAGTTTTTGACAAGCGGAATGGCCGGTGTCGAGGGGATTTGCCAGTTTTTCGCGCATGCAGTTTCCCGTTGTTTCCCGCGCTGGTACTGGTTGAATGGCGGGATGAGTTCCCCTGAAGTCCCCGACCTGTACGAGATTCAAACTAAAGCCCCCGGCCCGGCGGGCAGTCTGCCCCTGACCAGCGATTTTCTTTTGAACCAGCCCAGCGGCAACCTCTTTGGCCTGAGCCAGAATGCTGCAATGGGCTGGAACGCCGCGGATTCCGGCCGCCAACAGTTTCTTATCCTGAGCACCCAGGGCGGGATGCGTGCGCCGGATGGAAAACCAATTGCACTCGGTTACCATACCGGACATTGGGAAATTGGCTTGCTCGTGCAGGCGGCGGCGGAGGAATTTCGCAAGCTGAAGACGATTCCTTTCGCGGGATATTGCTCCGACCCCTGCGATGGCCGCACCCAGGGCACCACGGGCATGTTCGACAGCCTGCCGTACCGCAATGATGCCGCGGTGATTTTCCGGCGGCTGGCGCGGTCGCTGCCGTTGCGGGCCGGGGTGCTGGGCATCGCCACCTGCGACAAGGGCCTGCCGGCGATGATGATGGCCGTGGCCGGATTGCGGGATTTGCCCTGTGTGGTGGTGCCGGGCGGCGTCACGCTTCCCCCCGCGGTGGGTGAAGACGCCGGCGCCGTGCAATCTTTGGGTTCTCGTTATGCGCACGGGATGGTTTCTCTTTCGGAGGCGGCGGATTTAGGCTGCCGCGCTTGTGCGACGCCCGGCGGCGGCTGCCAATTTCTCGGCACCGCCGCAACGGCGCAGGTTGTCAGTGAAGCGTTGGGCCTGTCGGTCACCCATTCGGCGTTGGCGCCTTCGGGCCAGCCGGTGTGGCTGGATTTGGCCCGCCGGTCGGCGCGGGCGTTATTTCACTTAAAAGAAAAAGCCTACGACACCAGCGATATTCTCACCTCCGACAGCATTCAAAACGCGATGGTGGTGCATGCGGCCTTTGGCGGCTCGACGAATCTCATGCTGCACATTCCGGCCATCGCGCATGCGGCGGGACTGCCGCGGCCCACAGTGAACGACTGGATAGCGGTCAACCGCCGGGTGCCGCGCATTGTCAGCGTGCTGCCGAATGGCCCGGTACATCATCCCACCGTGCGGGTCTTTTTGGCCGGTGGCGTGCCCGAAGTGATGCTGCATTTGCGGCGGCTCGGTTTGCTCAATACGGATGTGCTCACGGTTACCGGGAAATCCTTGGGTGAAAATTTGGATGAGTGGGAGAGTTCCGAGCGCCGCACTAAATTTCGCGATATTTTGCTCCAGAAGGACGGCGTGCAGCCCGATGACGCGATTATGTCCCCCGCCCAGGCCAAGGAACGCGGTCTGACGGGCACTCTAATTTTCCCGGTGGGCAATCTCGCGCCGGAGGGGTCCATTATCAAGGCCACGGCCATTGACCCGACCGTGATGGATGCCGACGGCGTGTACCGCAAGGAAGGGCCGGCCAAAGTCTTTGTCTCGGAAATGGGCGCCATGGCCGCCATCAAGCAAGGGCTGGTCAAGGCTGGTGACGTGATGGTGCTCGCGGGCATCGGGCCGATGGGCACGGGCATGATGGAAACCTACCAAGTCACGGCGGCCTTAAAATATTTGCCCTTTGGCAAACACATCGCGTTGCTGACAGATGCCCGGTTTTCCGGAGTGTCCACTGGCGCATGCATCGGGCATGTAAGTCCAGAGGGCTTGGCGGGCGGTCCCATCGGCAAAGTTTTGGAAGGTGACATCATTCGCATCGAAATCAACCGCAACACGGGTGAGGGCAGCGTGAATTTGGTTGGCGAAGGCGAAAGGCGCTTTACGCCCGAGGAAGGCGCGCGGATTCTTGCGGCGCGTTCGCCCAGAAACGACCTCAAGCCCCACGCGGCCTATCCGGACGACACGCGACTGTGGGCGGCGTTGCAAGCGGTCAGCGGCGGCACTTGGGGCGGCTGCGTGTATGACCCGGACAAGATTATTTCAATCTTGAACGCGGGGCAAATGGCCTTGGAGAAGAAGCCTTAATTTTTCCCGATAGCTTACGGTGCGGGTTTCACTGCAGGAGCCATCGAGCCTGGCGCCGGCGTCGCTGGAGCAACCTTCGCCGCCTCGATCGGGTAGCCCTTCCAGAGCCATTCCAAGGCTTCCGGCAGGGTTTGCTGTTTCACGCGCCCATCGGTGTGCCCGGCGTTGCGGGCAAACACAAACTGGTAATGATAGCCCTTGGCCGCCAGCACCTTGGCCATATTTTCATTGGCCACCACCCAATCGTGCATGTTGTCGCGCATGACGTTCGGGTTGTAATTGTCCCGGTCGCCGACTTCGAACCAGATGCGGATGGGCTTGGCCGGGCTGTTGGGAATCAGGTGTTCGTGAAATTCCCACGCGCCGTGCGGGGTATCCGGGTTATTTAAAGGCCACTGCTGATTCACATAGGTGCCGGAATAAGTGAGAACACGGTGATACCATTCCGGATGATACCAAGCCATGATTAAGGCGCAAGAACCGCCGGAACTGCCGCCCATCGTCGCGCGGCCCTCGGGGTCTTTGGTCAGCTTCACGTTATATTGTTTTTCCACGAGCGGTAGCACCTCGGTCTCGACAAACTCAGCATACTTGCCCGACATGGTGTCGTATTCCAGCCCGCGCTCACTGCCTTGGGCGTCGTCGCCGCCGTTGCCAATGGAGATGGCAACCATCACTGGCACTTTATGTTCGGCGATGAGGTTGTCCAAAGCAGTGAATAATCCCCGGTCCACGCCGTCGGCGCCGACAATGAAAGGGACGGTACTGCCTGGGACATATTGGCTGGGCACATAAACTCCCACGCGGCGCGTGTAGGGCGCTGCGTAACTGTTCACAATCATGCCCGCCGGGTTGTTGGGATCCGCCCTTCCAATCGCGTCCCGGTGGATACCTGGATACATTTTACTGTCGGCCGAATTCATCGTGAAATTGTAGACACTTCCCTTGGGCACACCGTCTTGGGCGGTCATTTCCGGAGCCGTGCTGTGAGTTGGTCCGATGATAAAATTCCCGTCGACATCGGCGGGCGGATTAATGCCGTCGGGCAACTCCTTGGCGTCAACGTAACCCGGAGTGTGCGGGTCGCGGGTCGGTGAGCCGCCTCCGGCAGCCAGCGCGGGATTGGCGCCGGTGGTCAGGCTGAAAAACAAGGTCAGACACAATAATTTAATGTTCATTGGGGTGGCAGAATGGGGTAATTGATTATTGGCAAACACGGTTGGATCTTTCAAAAAGCGCGGTGGTAGGGCGGGTTCACCTTATTTGGCCGGCGTTATGGGATAGTCCTTCCACACAAATTCCAGGGCTTGCGCGATGGTTTGCTGGTTGGTTCGGCTGTCGGTGTGGCCCGCTCCCTTGGCGAAGACAAACTGGTAGTGATAGCCCTTGGCCTTGAGGGCCTCAGCCATGTGTTTGTTGGCGATGACCCAGTTGCGGAAGGCAGAAGAAGCGGTTTGCGCCCCGTTATCATTCTCTCCGGCCTCCAGCCAGATGCGCAACGGTTTGACCGGAGATTTCGCAATCAGATTTTCGTGGTATTCCCATCCACCGTGCGGGACTTCGTCGCTGTGCTGCAAGTTCACAAAGGTGCCCGAGTAGGACACCACGCGGTGGTAAAGTTCCGGGTGGAACCACGCCATGCTGAACGCCGCGATGCCGCCCGAGCTGCCACCGTAAGTCATGCGGGCGTCGGGGTCCTTGGTCACGGTTACGCCGGTCTCCTTTTCGACCCGGGGCAAAACTTCCGACTCCACAAATTCGGCGTATTTGGCGGAAACGGTGTCGTATTCCATGCTGCGCTCAGTGCCACCACTGGCGATCATCACCGCCACGATCGCCGGCAGACGGTGGTCGGCGATCATGTTGTCCAGGGTGTTCTGAAACACCCCCGTATTCGTGGACAGCCCATACTGATCGCACGACACGATGAGCGGCGCGGGCGTACCGGGGACATACTGGCTCGGAATATAAACGGCCACTTTGCGCGTGAATGCAGGATTGCCGGGGAATATTTTGCTGTCCGCCGAGTCCATGACAAAGTTGACGATCTTGCCATGGGGGACATCATCCCGGCGTTTTTCTTCCACCGCCGGGGCATAGCCCGGCCCCGTGGAATAATCACCGTCGCCCAGGCTGGAGGCATAGGTCGGAAGATCCATCAACTTCGCCATCTCGGCCTTATCGGCCTCGGTCGCCGGCGGTCCTGCGGGACCACGCCCGCGGGCGGAACCCGCCGGAGCGGCCGCAGCAGGTCCGGGAGCAGGGAAGGAGGTGGTGGGGGCGGTTGCCGCAGGGGTGGCATCCGCGCTGTAAACTGAACTTGAACCGAGCAGCTGACAAAACAGGATGACGCTGCCCAAGAATGGGGATTTCATGTTAAATCTTATAGTTATGGGGTGAAAAAACCAGCAACGGACGGCGCAGAGTCGCCGGACTATTTTGCGGCCGCTCCGATGGGATAGCCCCTCCACGCATATTCCAGCGCCTGCGGGAGCGTTTGTTCAATGGTCCGGCGGTCGGTATGGCCGGCGCCTTTGGCGTAAACAAACTGGTAGTGATAGCCTTTGGCCTTCAAGACCGTCGCCATGTTCTGATTGGCGATAAGCCAGTTGTGGAAACCAGCCGAGGCCGTGGTGGCGCCGTTATCTTTCTCGCCGGCCTCCAGCCAGATGCGCAAGGGTTTGGCCGGGCTATTCGGGATGAGTGTTTCGTGATAGTTCCACGCGCCGTGCGGGGCATGCGGGCCGGCTTGTTGATTCACAAAAG
>CAZCMU010000002.1:0-38340 GCA_964499725.1 uncultured Opitutales bacterium | reverse complement strand
GGGGCGTACTCCACCACCAGATGATGATGGCCGGCGGCGAGGGGTATCGCGCGAATGATGTAATCTGCGGGCATAATTTCGTAGCTGGACTGGACGCTGCCAGGCAGGGGAAGCGCTCGCCAGCCGGAGCAATACAAGTCGGTGATGAGGAGCAGGGCGGGCGCAGGAGTATCAATCTCAAACGTATAGGAGTCTGTATCGCTTTCGATAATTTTGACCCGTCCGGAGGCTGCGCCGGGCAACGGGCGCACGGAGGGCATGCTTTCCAGAAGCACGGTGTTGCCCGGGTCGAACGCAGGGTTTTTTAATTCCGCAAAAATGGCATCACGATTGGGCCGCACCTCATAATTGGACACCAAGAGCGCGCGCGGCAGCGCGCCGGGGTTGTCGATGATTTGGTAGCCGTGCTCGGTGCGGATAAAAGCGAGGCGGAACCGGAGCAGGGAAAACATTTTTGGCAAATACTGAAAATAAATGTATTGGTTGTTATGATTCGGGTCGATGCCTTGGGAGAAAGCCATAAACTCCGAATAACGTTTCAAGGTGGTGGGGTCGTTGCCCCATAAATCAGACTGACCCAGGAAATAGCCGTTATCCTCGTTCAGCGGGTTGAGGATCCGGTAATCACCGGGATGGGCCGCGATATAACCAGCCACAACCTTCGGCGCCAAATCGGAAACATGCGAGGTGCCGAGGTTGGCGCGGGCAAAGCAGAACATTTCCACTGGCAGCAGGGCCAATGGCACCCAGCGCCAGACGGCCTGGCGCTGCGCGAGCAACAGAGATGCGCCAATAATGATAAGCAACGCGCCCCCGACGGCCAGGGCGCCGCCAGCCTGATGGCCGATGTCCTGAATAAACTGGGTGTTTGAAAATTGAGCGGCTGGCAGATAGCTTTCGTGAGTTTGCTGAATAAAATCCGCAAAGCTGCCCAAGTTCTGTGGCTGACCAAAAATAGCGCCCCCCGCGAGCACGGCAATTATGCCGGCGAGCAAAACTCCGCCAGCCAGAGTTTTTTTGCCCAAGCGCCCGCGAATCAGCGCGTCCGCGCCCGCGCCGATGCCCAGCGAGACAAAAATGAGCAAGGGAAAGACGAACTTGGCCAAGGAGCGGAATTCGCCAAAGCCAAAGACGTAATTGTAAAGCAATTGCAACAAAGGAGTGTGATCACCCAAGGCAAGCACGCCCAATGGCACGGCAATCAACAAATCGAGTCGCGTTCGCCGGCGGGCTTCGGGGTCAAAGAAGGCCAAGGTCGCGAGAACCAATCCAGAAACGCCAATAAAGAGGGAAACCTCCCAAAGATAACAACGGCCCCAATAAGTGGCGTTGGTGAGGTTGCCGAAAAAGCCCGGGGCAATGAGCGTGAGCAGATTTTCCGGGGGGAAGGAAAACATGCGCACAAAATTGAACGCGAGCTTGGTCTGGCGCACGCTTTCGCCAATGGCCGCCAGACCGGGCAACAATTGGGCTGAGGACAGGGCGGCTCCCCCGAGATAGGCTAGAACAATATTGGGCAGCGCGCGCCGACGCACGGCGGGATCGGCCACGGAATAGACGACGGCATGGATACCAGCGGCAATCCCCAGATAGAAAACGTACTGCGGGTGGCCGCCGAGGATTTGCAGGCAGACGATGGCTGCCGCCAGCAGCAATGGTCGCTGGCGTGGGCCGCGCCAGGCCGCTTCGAGCGCGCAAAACAGCCAGGGCGCCCAGGCCATGGTGCAGAGGTTGGCCAAATGCCCGGCAAATAAGCGCATGTAGACCGGGCCGCTCAACGCCAGCGCCAATCCCGCGAGGGCTCCGGCAAGGGGGTGGCCGCCGCGCCGCGTCACCCAAAAGCCCAGGCCCCACCCCAGCAGCAGCAAATGCAGCAAAAAGGACAAATTGACGGCGCGGGCCAGCGGCAAAAATAAAAAAATGACATTGGGTGGATAAAGTTCCGCCGATTGAAAATCACCCAAAAAAGGCTGCCCGGCGTAGGCGTAGGGGTTCCACATCGGGAAATGTCCGGCCCGGATGCTATCCGCCGCGAAGGCCCGCCAGGCCGCCAATTGGCCGATCAGATCCGTATCCGGCGAGGACAGAAACAAATCCCCAGGGAGCAGAAACATGATGGCTACAGCCGCAACCACGCTCAACAGCGCGCAAAGCCAAATCCGCCGGCGAAAGGTGGCCGCCGGGCCGGGTGAGTTCATAAGGCGGATTGTGGACGCGAAAGGCCGGGGGCGTCGATGGGGAAAAATCGACCAGTCGCCGGCGGACCAACTTGAACCACGAGCAGGAATTAATTGGTCGGAAAAGGATTCCGCTCGGAAAACTGCGCTTGGTGCCAATAGGGGTAGGTGCGCGCTTTGGCGCTGGCGGCTTCGAGTTTGGCGATTTGCACCGGGGTTAACCTAAAGGCGGCGGCGGCAAGATTTTGACGCAATTGGGTTTCGTCGCGCGCACCGATAATGACAGTGGACACGGTTGGACGCTGCAACACCCAGTTGATGGCGATTTGCGCGATACTGTGGCCGGTTTCTTGCGCAACTTCATCGAGGGCGTCCACAATGCGGTAAACAAATTCGTCGTCAACCGGCGGAGCAATGCGCACGGTGTTGGCATCTTGCAAGCGGCTGACCTTGGGCAGAGATTGGCCGCGCCGGACCTTGCCGCCCAGCCGCCCAAAGCCGAGGGGACTCCAGACGACGGCACCGACACCCTGGTCGAGGCCCAGTGGCATCAGCTCCCATTCATATTCGCGTCCAAGTAGAGAATAATAGGCTTGGTGGGCCACATAGCGGGCGAGGCCGAATTTTTCGGACACGGCAAGGGACTTCATCAAATGCCAGCCGGAAAAATTTGAGCAGCCGATGTAGCGGATTTTGCCGGCACGAACAAGGTCATCGAGGGCGTGAAGGACCTCCTCGACGAGGGTCAACGCATCGAAGCCGTGCAGTTGGTAGAGGTCAATATAGTCCGTGCCGAGGCGGCGGAGGCTGCCTTCGCAGGCTTTGATGAGGTGGGCGCGCGACGAGCCGACATCGTTGGGGCCGGTACCAAAACGGAAGGTGCCTTTTGTGGAAATAATCACTTGGTCGCGCCGGCCTTTAATCGCGCCGCCGAGAACTTCCTCGGCCATGCCCGCGGAATAAATGTCAGCCGAGTCGAACATCGTAACGCCGGCCTCAAGGCAAAGATTCACGAGGTGCGTGGCCTCTTTCACGCCAGTGGTGCCCCATTGCTCAAAGCCCGGGCCGCCGCCAAAGGTGGCGGTGCCATAGCTCAGCAACGGCACTTTTAATCCTGATTTGCCGAGTTGACGATGTTCCATGGCGTGAAATGGATTTGAGGTGGAACGGGTAACCCAGGAAATATCTGGCGCGATTACATCGGGTACTGCGGGCGCTTGGGGTCGGGCCAGTCAATGTGGAAGAATTTGCCGCGGGGCTGGTCCACGCGTTCGTAGGTGTGGGCGCCGAAGAAGTCGCGCTGGCCTTGAAGGAGATTTTGGGGCAGGCGGTCGGCGCGGTAGCCGTCGTAATACGCGAGGGCGCTGCTGAAGCTGGGCAGCGGCACGCCGAATTCCGCCCCGAAGGCGACAACGCGCCGCCAATTTTCCTGTGCGCCTTGAATTTGGCTGTTGAAATATGGGTCGAGGAGCAAATTCGCCAGGTTGGCGTCACGGGCATAAGCCTCGGTAATTTTCTGCAAAAACGCGGCGCGGATGATGCAACCGCCGCGCCAGATTTGCGCGATTTCACCAAAATTGAGCGTCCACTTGTATTCCTGCTGCGCCTCGCGCATGAGTTGGAAGCCCTGGGCGTACGAACAGATTTTCGAGCAATACAACGCGTCCTGGACGGCCTTGACCAATGCCGCGGAGTCGCCGGAGAATTTTTTGGCCGGACCTTTGAGGATTTTTGAGGCGGCGACGCGTTCGTCCTTGATAGCACTGATGCAGCGAGCAAACACGGCTTCAGCGACAGTGGGTGCGGGCACACCCATGTCGAGCGCGCTGGTGGAAGTCCACTTGCCGGTGCCTTTTTGTCCGGCGGTGTCGAGGACGATGTCCACAAAGGGTTTGCCGGTGACGGGGTCTTTTTGCCGCAGGACATCGGCGGAAATTTCGATGAGAAAGGAGTCGAGCACGCCGGTGTTCCATTGCGCAAAGATGTCGCCAATGGCGGCGGGGGCGAGGCCGAGCAGGCGCTGGAGCACGTCGTAGGCTTCGCAAATCATTTGCATGTCGCCGTATTCGATGCCGTTGTGAACCATCTTGACGTAGTGGCCCGCGCCGTCCGCACCGATGTACGCGGTGCAGGGTACGCCGCCCACGACGGGTTTGCCGGGGGCGGCACCTTCGAGCGGTTTGCCGGTTTTCGGATCAACTTTCGCGGCAATGGCCTTCCAAATGGGTTCAAGTTCGCGCCAGGCTTCGACGGTGCCACCGGGCATCAAGGATGGGCCAAAGCGCGCGCCTTCTTCGCCACCAGAAACGCCGCTGCCGATGAAGCGCAGGTTTTTGGCCTTGAGGCGCTTTTCACGCGCGATGGTGTCGTTCCAATTCGCGTTGCCGCCGTCAATGATGATATCACCCGGTTCAAAGAGTGCGGCCAGCTCGTCAATAACAGCTTCAGTGCCGGCGCCGGCTTTGACGAGGATGACGACCTTGCGGGGTTTTTTGAGCGACTGGACGAAGTCGGCCAGCTTATCGAACCCGACCAACCCGCCGGGGGTGTTTGGGTGCTTGGCGACAAATTCGTCGGTCTTCGAGGACGTGCGATTAAACACGGAGATGCGGAAGCCGTGGTCGGCGATGTTTAGCGCGAGGTTCTGGCCCATGACGGCGAGGCCGACGAGCCCGATATCGGAAGTAGCGGTTGGCATGAGGAGGAAAGTGGAGGAGTTAGCCTAGGCCAATGGCCATGACGCCAAAAGCCTAAAATGTGGGCGCCGGAAGAATCCATGAGCTTAATCCTGATGCAAAAAAGTCACAATCTGGAGCAGGATAACGGAGCTTTTTTTCTTTTCCTGGATGCTTATTTGCCTATTGTCTATCTGGATATGGGAGTTTTGGTAAATCTCGACTTGGTGGCGATGGATGCAGCCGATGCGATAAAGCAGTTGGCGACCGCCCTGGCCCATTTTCCAGGCGTAACGGATGGCGAGCGGCTGGTGGCGGACGTGCTGGCGCGCGAAGCAGTATTGCCAACTTACGTGGGTCAGGGTGTCGCCCTACCCCATGCCCGAACCGACGCGGTGACGACGCGGGTGGTGGCGGTGGCGCGGAGCCCAAATGGAGTGCCGTTTGGACCCAAGGGTGAGCGGGCGCACCTGATAGTGCTGGTCGGCTGCCCACGGCAGGAAGTCAGCGCTTACCTGACCTTTAGCAAACTATTGTTGCGCCGGTTGCGAATACCGAGCGTGCGCACGGAGTTGCTTACGGTCAAGGAAGCGGCTAAGTTTCTGCAGCTTCTCGAATTGAATGATGAAGCGCCCGCGGGCTCCGCGGCGTCATGAATGAAGGCAATTTGTTTTTTCTTTTGCGCGCGTGGCTGTGGTTGCGCCGCCAGGCCCGGCCGACCGATGTGCAGTGGAACCTGGTGATGGCCGCGCTGGTGGGGGTGGTGGGCGCCGGGCTGGGGCTGATATTCAAGGCGGCGACGCTGGCCCTGCAACAAATGCTGACGGGCGGGGCTGGGGGCGGCTTGGCCGCGTTTGCGCAATTGCCGCCCTGGCAGCGCGTGGCCGTGCCCACGGCGGGCGGCTTGCTGGCCGGGTTGACGTTGATGCTCGGGCAAAAATTAGTCCGGCAGAAGCCGACCGAATACATGGAGGCAATCACGCTGGGCGACGGCCGGTTGCCGGTGCGGTCAAGCCTCTATCGTTCGCTGGCCGCGATGTTGTCCATCGCATCGGGCACGGCCATAGGCAAGGAAGGCCCGTTGGTGCAATTGTCGGCGCTGGCGGCGTCCATGTTGGGAGAAGTGCGGAAAGTCCCCCCGGCGCGGCGGCGGTTGCTGGTGGCGTGCGGCGCGGCGGCGGGAGTGGCCGCGGCTTACAACGCGCCGATTGCAGCTGCGTTGTTTGTATCGGAAATAACCGTGGGGTCGCTGGCGATGGAGAGCCTAGGGCCATTGATTTTCGCCTCGGTGGCCAGCATCGTGACGGTGCATATTTTTTCCGATGCGAGTCCGCTATACCGGCTGGAACATTTCGCGCTGCCGCATTGGACGGAGCTGCTTTGTTTTTGCGCGGTGGGCATCGCCTGCGGGTTGATGGCGGCTTTGTTCTTGGCGATGCTCGAGCAGTTCAAAAAATGGTTTCGGAAGGTGTCGGTTCCGCTGGCGGTGAAACTGGCGTTGGGCGGTCTGCTGGTGGGGCTGATTGCGCTGGCGCACCCGGAAGTGACGGGAAATGGTTATGATGCGTTGAAGTCATTGTTACACGGAGAAACGGTCTTGGAGTCAGGAGAGTGGTTGTGGCAGGCGGTGCTGTTGATCCTGCTGGCGCGCATGGTGGCGACGTCCGCGGCGTTTGGGTCGGGGGCGGTGGGCGGGGTATTTACGCCGACGCTGGTGGTGGGTGCGTGCACGGGTTCCTTATGCTGGCAGGCATTTGCGGTGGCCTTTCCCGACTTACGGATTGACCAGGCTGGCTTTGCCACCGTGGGCATGGGCGCGGTGCTGGCAGCGGCGACCCAGGCGCCATTCATGTCCATTCTGATGATTTTCGAGATGACGTTGAGTTACGAGATTATGATCCCGTTGATGCTGGCCAGCGTCATTGGGTACTATACTTTTCGCGGATTTCGGATGCATTCGCTCTACCATCACGGGCCGCCGGATGCGTATGACATATTTAACCGCCCGCTCGAAACCCTCACCGTGGCTGACATTATGCAGAAGGAGCCGCGCACTATCGGACCACAGGCGGGATTTGGCGAAGTGGCGCGGCAATTTCTGTCCGGCGGTTTTGACCGGCAATATGTGGTCGGGCCGGATCGCCAACTGCTGGGGGTGGTGCGACTGGAGGACCTCTCGGAGCATCTCCACAGCCGGTCACTCGCGGCCGCGTTCATCGCAGGCGACATCGCCCATGAAAATCCGCCCACGCTCGACACGCGCACGCCTTTGCCCGAGGCGCTGGTGCTTTTCACCCACGAGCATGAGCACGAACTGCCGGTAGTGCGCGCGGGGACAGGCGAATTAGCAGGGGTCCTCTCGCGCAATGACTTGCTATTGACTCTGGCAGAAGCCGGCAAGCGCACGGCGCCGCGCCGCTAAACGATGCGCGGGCGCGCTTGCCACGGGGCAATTATTCTGCATTTGATTTAGCATGCCCACCGTGACCAAGGCCTTTGCCTTTATTTGCGGCGACGACGATTTCCTTGTCGCGAAACGCGGGCGCGAGCGTTTTGCGGAAATGGCGGGCGGACTAACTGACGAATTTTCGCGCGAGGTCATCGAGGGTGCGGTGCAAAACCTGACGGAGCTTGAAGCCGTGGTCGCTCGTTTCCGCGCCGCGGTGCAGACACTTTCGCTTTTCGGAGACCGCAAGGCGGTGTGGCTCAAGGACGCAAATTTTATCGCTGATACGGTAACGGGACGTTCAGAAGGGGCCAAGGCGCTGGTAGGCGATTTGCAGGCTTTGCTGGAGAGCGTGGATCCCGCCGCAGTCGCAGTACTGATAACTGCCTGCCCGGTGGACCGACGGCGCAGTGAATTCAAGTGGATGCAAAAGAGCGGCGAATATGAGTTTCTCGGCGGCGAGGGCAGTGGCGAGGTCCTTATCGGGTTGGCGCAGCAGGAGGCCAAGAATCTGGGCGTGTCGTTTGCACCGGGAGCGCTGGAGATACTGGCCGCCAAAGTGAATGGCCATACGCGACTGGCGCTGGAAGAAACACGCAAACTGGCGGCATATCTCGGAGCGGCGGGCGGGGCCATCACGGAGCGGCTCATTCGCGAGCTGGTGCCGGATTTTGGCGAGGGCGATTTTTTTGAGCCGGCGGAGGCGTTTTTCTCGCTGGATTTGGCATGGACGCTCGATGCGCTCAAACGCTACTTTTTTGCGGGAAATTCCGCACGACCGTTGCTGTCCAATCTGCAAGGTCGCAACCGCCTGATGATACAACTGCGGGTGTTGCTCGACAGTGGCGAACTGCGGCTGGGATACCGGGGTCTGGATCAAGGGTCGTTCGACGCCGCGCGCCAGACCTATGCGCGGCATTTCGGCGGGCTGGAAGACAAATCCACATTCAATCTGTTCACGCAAAATGTCTGGTATCTCGGCAAACTCGGCGAAAAGGCCAAGGCGCTGCCACTGAAGCGGCTCATTGATTTTCAAACAGCCTTCATTGGGGCTTTCGAGCAACTTCTTCAGCGAGGGGCTCCGGAAGAGGAAGCGGTGATGCGAGACTTGGCCGTGCGCTGTTTGGGGTGAGAGTTTTTGCTCCTTAACGTTCAGCGCTGACTTGCGGGAAAATTTTCTGCAAGATGCACTGTTCCGACTATTTCACGCCTATACATGACCGCTTTTCGTGACATTCCTTTTGGGCAGCCCGTGCCAAATTCGCCGCATGCCGTGCTCTGCAGCATTCCCAAGCTGACGGACGTCATCGGTTATGAAGAACGCCGGCCGGAAGTGGTGGCAGCGATGAAAGTCGGCTACCCGCGTTTTCTGATCAATCCACTGGTGGCGCAGGCCCAACTCGCGGCGGCGCGGGAACTTGGGTTGACTAACCGTGAAGTGCGCTTGGTGCAAACCAAGCGCCTGGCGGCGGGTATGGCCCAATTTGTCGGCCAAGCTGCGGCGGAACCCACCTCCTGGCGCGGGGTCTGGGCGGTGGATTTTCCCAAAGTCCAACAGCCGATAGCCCGCGCCAAGGCATTTCACCAGCATGTGGGCGCGGCCATCACTTCACGCCAGGCGGAGGATATTCTTCTGGCCACAGGCGAACTGACGACGCGCTTTGCGGAAACGCCCTTTGCCGGGGACCCGGTGTCAAAAATCCAAGCGAACCTCGCTGAGGCCTATGGGGTGGCCAACCCCGCAGCTATTTTGCTGACGGGTTCGGGTATGACGGCATTTTTCGAGGTCTTTCAGGCTGTCTGCGATGCCCAGGTCCACCACCGCCAACGGCGGCGCTGGCTACAAATAGGCTGGCAATATGTGGACACGACGGAGGTCTTGAAAAAATTTCTCGGCCCGCAGGAACATTATCATTTCTGGCCGGATGCCCATGATTTGGCCGGGTTGAAAAAGTTTTTCGAACAATACGGTGCAGAACTGGCCGGGGTCGTGGCGGAATTTCCGACCAACCCGTTGTTGCAGGCGGTGGATCTGCCCTCCTTGTACGTCTTGTGCCAAAAATACGGCGCGGTGCTGATGGTTGATCCCACGCTGGCCAGCCCACGGGTGGTTAACGTTCTGCCTTATAGCGATGTGGTATTCAACAGTCTGACGAAATATGCCGGCAACCAGGGCGATTTCATGGGCGGCGCGGTGGTATTCAATCCTGCATCGAAATGGACGCCGGAATTGCGTGGAATAGTGGCCGCAAACCTGGCGCCACACTACCCGCGGGATCTCCGGCGGCTGGCCACGGAGATTGACGGGTATGCCCCGTTGATTGAAAAGGCCACGGCCAACGCGACGCGGCTCGCGCAGTTCCTGGAGCGTCATCCGGCGGTGAAGACCGTGCATTGGACGGGAAGTGCCGCGGCGAAAAAGAACTTTTCGCAATTGGCTCGGCGGCCCGGCCAGAACGGCAGCGTCTTTAGCTTCGTGCCCCGCGGCGATTTAGCGCACTTTTACGACCGCGTTCAGGTGGTCAAGGGGCCGAGTTTTGGCGTCAATTTCACGCTGTTGTGTCCGTTTATGTATCTGGCCCACTACGATTTGGTGAGCACGCCGGAGGGGCGGGAAAAACTGGCGGGGCTGGGACTCGATCCGGCACTGATACGAGTGTCGGTAGGAGCCGAGCCATACGAGCAAATCGAGGTTGCTTTTGCCGAGGCCTTGAAGTGATTTATATTCTTAACCATCTACCAGCCATTTAGTAATGAACTTAAGCCGATGCGAGAAGACTAAAGATAGCCCTGCCTAACGTTTGACAGGCCGCCGGGAAGTCTTTACATTGGACGACCTTCGACCGTCGTTTTCCACATGAGCAACAAACCCACCCCTCCCGCTGGTTCTGGCGCTGATGCCGCGCAGTCTGCATTGCAGCGCCACTACGACGCCGACTTCCAAGTCACGCCGGATTACCGCGCCAGTCTGCCAGACGTACAAAATGGCCCCATCGTAGAAATTCAGGGCGCCCAAGTTCCCATTCTGCAGGTCGGTATTGCCGGGTTCCGCCTGCCGTTGCATTATTTGACGGCGGAAAATGAGCAGGTGACGCTGGAGACGACGATTGCCGGCACGGTCTCGGTATCGGCGGAGCAAAAGGGCATTAACATGTCGCGCCTGATGCGGGTGTTCTATGAATTCAAGGACCGCGTTTTCACGCCTGAGTTGTTGGAAGAAATTCTGCTGCGCTACAAGCAGGAGATGCAATGCACGCGGGCGCGCCTGCGGCTGGCTTTTAATTATCCGATGGTGCAGCCCAGCCTGCGGAGCGGACTGGCGGGCTACCAATACTACCAGGTGGTTTATGAAGGCACGATTTGCGACCTCAACCGGTTTCGCAAGTTCATCCATTTTGATTTTGTTTATTCGTCGGCGTGCCCCTGCTCGGCAGAACTGACCGAGCACGCGCGCGATGGACGCCAGGTTTATGGCATTCCGCATTCGCAACGCAGCAAGGCGCGGGTGAGTGTCGAGGTACAGCCGGGTGCCGCCGTGACAATTGAAGACTTGCACGAGCATTGCCTGGCGGCGTTGCGCACGGAGACCCAGGTATTGGTGCGCCGCGAGGACGAGCAGGCATTTGCGGAATTGAACGGGGCGTTCCAAAAATTTGTCGAGGATGCCGCACGGCTGCTCTACGAGCGGTTTGACGCCGACCGCCGCATCCGCGATTTTCAAATTGCGTGCGCACACTTGGAGTCGTTGCATTCGCACGACGCCGTGGCGGTAGTCTGCAAGGGCTTGCCGAATGGCTTTGAGGCCAGCTTTACGGATTTTGCCAGCTTGGTTTGTTAGGCTGTTGGCGGGATGGGATTGCGTTAGGACGGTCCGCCAATTATGGGATTGGGCAGCCCTGCCATTATTCCCACCCCATGGAACCTTTGTCCCGCGCGCGGCCCCTCCGTCCTTTTCACCTTTCATTGGCGTGCGTGGCTTTGGCTGTTTTGGGTAGCGGTTGTGCCGGCCCGGGTGCGATGACGAAACCGGAAACGGCCACCGCCCCCACACCCATTCGACCACCGGCCTCCACGCCGATCTATCCGCCAGCGCCGCCAATCGCACTTCCGCCTCCCACGCTGGTTACGGGTGGGCGGCTGGAACTGGGTATTGACGTGCTCGCGGAACAGAATTTTTCCATATTGCGGGGACAGCGGGTGGGGCTGCTTACCCACCCGGCCGGCGTGAATCGCGACGGGGTGAGCACGATTGACATTTTGCGCCGCGCGCCAGGGGTTAAGCTGGTGGCGTTGTTTGCACCGGAACACGGTATTGATGGCAAAGCGCCCGCGGGGGTGGATTTCCCCATTGCGACCTACAAGAACACCGGATTGATGGTTTATCCGCTCTTTGGCAAAACCCGCACGGCGCCCGCAGAATGGCTCAGGAATATTGATGTGATGGTGGTGGACTTACAGGACCTGGGCACACGCTCTTATACTTTTATCAGTTGCCTGCGGTTGACAATGGAAGCGTGCTTCGAGCAAAACAAGACGGTGGTGGTACTCGACCGGCCGAATCCGCTGGGCGGCCTGAAAGTAGGCGGGCCGATTATGGAAGAAAAATGGATGAGTTACATTGGTGAATACAAAATACCCTACGTATTCGGACTGACCATCGGCGAACTCGCCCAAATTGCCAAGGACACGCCCGGCTGGCTGGACCCCGAAAATGACAATGTGCGCAAACGCGGGAAACTTATCGTGGTGCCCATGCGGGGCTGGCGGCGCTCGATGGTATGGGCCGACACGGGCCTGAAATGGATACCCACCTCGCCGAACATTCCTTCCGCCGGCGCGGCCTTTGGCTACAGCCTGACCGGGATTGGAAAACCCATAGACAAAGTCGGGCTATTTGCGTTTGGAGTCGGCACGCCGTATCCATTCCGTCTGCTCAATTACCCGGGGCGCAAACCGGCGGAACTGGCCGCAACCATGAACAGCCTTGGGCTGAAGGGATTGCATTTTGACGAACGGGACTACCGGGACGGGAAAGGCGATCATTCAGGAGTGTATGTCAATATCACCGATTGGAACGCGGTGGATCCGACGAAGCTGGGCTTTGAAATGATGAAACTCGATGCGGCCTGGGCGCCGGGCGGCAACCCCTATGCAAGAGTGAGCGGCAATGACGAGCGCACTTTCGAAATTACAGTTGGCTCGACGTCCTGGTGGCAGGAGCTGCATGGGCGCGGCGGCAAGGCAGATGTGGACGCCAACTTTAAAATCTGGGATGCCCAAGACGCCGACTTTCAGAAATGGTCGCGACAGTGGTGGCTCTATGCGCCGTGAACAGCCAGCCGGAGGGCGGGCTTGCGCAAGACGCGCAACATGGTTAATGGTTTCCTTTGACTGGCATCCTCCCTCATGAAACGTTTGCGCCAAAAATTTCCGGGTCTCACCTTGCTCGGACATTCAGAGAAGTCCGCTCCCACATCGCCCGACCGTGCACGCCTGGAAACATTTCCCAATCCACACCCGCGTCGTGATTACTGGATTCGGCTCGATTGCCCGGACTTCACCTCCCTGTGCCCGGTGACGGGCCAGCCGGATTTTGCGCACCTCGTGATTGATTATGTGCCGGGCCGGGCGTGTCTGGAAACCAAGGCGCTAAAGTTTTATTTGACGTCGTTTCGCAACGAGCCGGCGTTTAACGAACAAGTCATCAACCGCATTCACGATGATCTGGTGCGGGCCTGCCGCCCGCGAATCTTAAAAATCACGGGCAAATTTGCACCGCGAGGGGGGTTGGGATTATCCGTGGTGGTCGAATATCCGCGCGCAGGAGCCGCGGCTGCGGCCCCAAAAGGCTGACCATGAAAGTTGTCGTTTTGGCCAGCGGCGGCATTGACTCGACGACCGCGCTTTACGAGGCCCACGTGCAGCACCAAGTCGTGGGCGCACTGAGCTTTAACTATGGATCCAAACACAACGAGCGGGAAATTCCCTATGCCAAGTGGCACTGCGAGCAACTGCAAATTCCACAAAAGGTCGTAGCCTTGGATTTCATGCCGCGGCTGCTCAAGTCCGCCTTGATGAAGTTTGGCGGCACGATTCCCGACGGCCATTATCAGGAAGACACGATGAAGCAGACGGTGGTGCCGTTCCGCAACGGCATAATGTTGTCCATCGCGGCGGGCTATGCCGAATCTGTCGGAGCGCAGGGGGTGGTCATCGCGGCCCATGCCGGCGACCACACAGTTTACCCGGACTGCCGCGAGGTGTTTATGGAGGCGATGAACGCGGCCATCCAGGCGGGCACGTACGTTGGCGTGCAACTGTTGCGACCCTTCATCCATTTGAGCAAGAGGCAAATTGTGGAGCGCGGCGAGCGGCTGGGCGTGGATTTTTCAAAAACGTGGTCGTGCTACAAAGGCGGCGGAGTCCAGTGCGGAACTTGCGGCACTTGTGTCGAGCGCCGCGAGGCGTTCATTTTGGCCAAACTGCCCGACCCGACCATTTACGCCAGCACTGCGCCGTTGCCGCCGAGGCCGGGTTCAAAGTAAGGCCGCGCCAAAATGTTCATTGCCGAGATATTTTATTCGCTGCAGGGCGAAGGCGAGCTGACGGGCACACCGTCGGTATTCGTGCGCACTTCGGGCTGCAACTTACGCTGCAACTGGTGCGACACGCCATATGCGTCGTGGAATCCGGAGGGTCAGGAGATGCCGCTGGAAGAAATTTTACGGGAGGTGGATAAATATCTCGCGCGGCATGTGGTCCTTACTGGCGGGGAACCGATGGTGGCGAAGGGAATCCGCGAACTAGCGGCAGCGTTGAGGGAAAGGGGCAAACACATCACGATTGAGACAGCAGGCACGGTAGCGCCGGGAGGTATTGCGTGTGATTTGGCGTCGCTCAGCCCGAAATTAAAGAACTCCGCGCCGGATGCGGAATTGTTTGAGGCCTGGCGCAGCCGACACGAAAAGCTGCGCTGGCAGCCGGCGGTGGTGAGGGAATGGGTGGAAAATTATCCGTTTCAACTGAAATTTGTGGTTTCGGGCGCCGGCGACCTAGACGAAATTCAATTGCTTTTGCGCGACTTGGGCGGGAAAATCCCGCCTGAAAAAATCCTGCTTATGCCCGAAGGCATCACCGTGGAGGCCCTGCGTTCGCGCGAAGCGACGCTCGTTGAACTCTGCCGGCGCCACGGGTACCGATATTGTCACCGGCTGCACATTGAGCTGTTTGGCAACCGGCGCGGGACTTAACCTTCTTTTTTGAACTCATGCCTTACCGCATCTGCAAAATTTTTGAGATTGAGAGCGGCCACATGCTCTCGAAGCATCCGGACTTATGCAGGTACCCGCATGGGCATTCGCGCAGGGTGGAGGTCATTTTGGAGGCTGGTGTGCTCGACCGCAACGAGATGGTCTGTGACTTCAAGGCCGTCAAAGACGCGCTGGGGGACTATTTACAAAGCTTCGACCATGCCTTGTGTGTAAACACCAAGGACCCCAACTTTGTCCAGCTCAAGGCCGCTTACGGCGCGCAAGTCATCCCCTTTGCGGGAGAAGACCCGACCACGGAAGTGATGGCCCGCGCAATTTTTGTAGAGGCAAAAAAGCGCCTCGCGGCTTATGCAAAGAGGCGAAAGGCAAAGTATCCCATCACCACGGCCCTGCGACTGGCCAGCGTTCGGGTCTGGGAAACGAGCAGCTCGTGGGCCGAGTACTCAGAATAGAGGCTGATTTGCACCCTTGACCCGGCGGCGCATCCGCAGTACCAACAGTTCCCCCTTTACGTATGAGCAAACAGTATAATAAAGAAATCAAACGCAAGCGCCGCGTCGCTTACCTCAAGCGTCGCAATGCGGCGACCCGGGCTGCCGCTATCGCGGCCAAGGCCGCCAAGTCATCCAAAAAGGCCAAGTCCTGACCGGGCGGGAAGCTCCCGGCTTTCATACCATGCGCAGCCTCTCGCCACCACGGGTCTGGGCGACGGCTTTATTGGCCGCCGGGTTGGGCCTGCTGGCGGGTTGTTCCACGCCCCCGGCCAGTGCCACCAGCGGCTCGACCGAGGTGAGTTCGCCCGGCGTAGTTATTCAGCACGTTGACCACCATTACATGGAGGCGGCAAATTTCCGGCGAATCTCGGAATATTTCACCGGAGTAGAAAATAAAAGCGATCGGGTTATCGAGCGGACGGATCCCAGAGAACGGGCGGGGTACTATTTTATCATTAGTCTGGCCTGGCATCCTGGGATTGTGCTGCCCGCTGGCACACAGGCGGAACTGGACTATATCCGCAGCGACAATCCGGCGCCACGCCACGCGAAGTTGGTCTTTTCGAGCGCGACGGGCACCTGGCCGGAAATTTGCCTGGGCCTGACAGGGCTGGACTGGCCGGATAAGCTCAGCACGATTGTAGCCTACAAACTTACGCTGGAAGACGCGGCGGGAAAAGTCCTGGCTTCGCGCCAGAGTTTCTTGTGGAGTCTGCCCGACAACGCCGCTCCGGCGGCCGCAACCGCCGCGCCAGCGAATCCATAAATTTGGGACGGCATCGCGAGGATCGTGAAAAAGCTTTTGGAATACCCCGAGCAGTCCAGGAAGGTCAATTGGCAGCGGTGGCAACCGACAGCGGCCACTTTAATCATTACAGCGCCGGCCTTGGTTGAAACATTGCGCGGCGGCCAGGCGTTTCGGTGGCAGACGGTGCCGGGTGAACTGGAAGTGTGGCAAGGGGTGTGGGCGGACTGCATCGCGCGGGTGCGGGCGGGGTCGGGCGGCCAACTGGAATGGACTTGTCCCAAAATACTGACCGCGCGAGTCACCCCGGCGATCGAAGACTATTTTGCCACAGAGGTGGATTTCGACCAACTGGCCGATGAATTGCCCTGGCGCACGGATGCGGTGCTGGAGCAGCGGCGGCGGGAATGGCCGGGTTTGCGGTTGCTGCGCCAGCCGTTGGGAGAAACTTTGCTGGCGTTTTTATGCAGTAGTGCGAAACAGATTCCACATATTGCGCAAATTTGCGAAAAAATGGCCGCGAGGTTCGGTGAGCCAATTTGGGGCGGCATTCATGCGCTGCCGACCTGGCCGAGACTCGCGGAAATTTCCGAGCACGACTTGCGCGGGTGCGGCTTGGGCTACCGGGCGAATTTTATCCGGCAGACAGCGCTACGGTTGCAAGCGGAGTCGGGATGGGAAAATTTTGTGCGGAAAAATTCCTATAAGGATACGCACGCGTGGCTAAACAGCCTGCCGGGGGTGGGGCCTAAGATCGCCGATTGCGTCCTGCTCTTTGGCGCGGCAAACTATGAGGCGTTTCCCGTGGACACCTGGATTTTGCAGGCAATGGCAGAGCGGTATGGTCTGCACGGCTGGTCACCGCCGCAGGTGGCCCAGTTTGGGCGCGCCCATTTTGGCCGACTGGCGGGACTGGCCCAGCAATTTTTGTTTTCGGGCGAGAGGAGTGAGAAAAGCAAGCCATGAGCAAGCCAGCGTCAAGGAATGAGTTTATATTGTGGCCGCCGCCGAAATTGGTCGAGCGCACACGGGGGGTGCAGAAGATTCGCAGCGGCAAGCCGAAAATTAGCAGCGCGATTAACCGCGGCTTGGCACTGGAGGCGTATGAACTGGAAATCACCACGCGGTTCAGCTCCATTGTCGCGGGCAGTCAAGCGGGTATTGAGCATGCGCTACGCACCCTGGACCAACTGCGTAAACAATGCGGGGACACCCTACCCTGCCTGCGGGTGGAGGATGAGCCGGACTTTGCCGTGCGTGGGTTCATGCTGGACATCAGCCGATGCAAGGTGCCGGAGCCGGGGGCGCTGCGAAACCTGGTTCGGGCTTTGGCGGAACTGAAATACAATCATCTCCAACTTTATACGGAGCACACATTTGCTTTTCGCGGGCATGAGGAAGTCTGGGGAGAGGCCGATGCCTTGACGGCGAAAGACATCACTGAGCTGCAAAAACTTTGCCGCGAGAATCACATTGAGCTATCGGCCAATTTTAACTCGTTTGGGCATTTCGAACGGTGGCTGCGCCATCCGAACTATAAACATCTGGCGGAATGCCCAAAGGGATTCACGCATCCAGTTAAGGGAAAAATGGCGCATGGCACTACCCTGCGGCCTCATGACAGCAGCCTGAAGTTTTTAAACAAATTGTGGAGCGAGTATCTGCCGCTGTTTAAATCGCGCCGGTTTAATCTCGGGGGCGACGAGCCATGGGAGCTTGGCCAGGGCTGGAGCAAAACGCTGGTGAAAAAGCACGGCAAACAGCGAGTCTATTTGGATTTTCTCAAAAAGCTGCACCGGCAGGCGGCGAAGCATGGCAAGGAGATGTTTTTCTGGGCGGATATTCTTCTAGAGAAACCGGAACTCATTGACGAAGTGCCGGCCGACGCCACGGCACTCCTCTGGGGTTATGAAGCAAACCATCCGTTTGCCTGGCAATGTGCGCGGTTGGCGGCGGCCAAACGAAAGTTTTGGATCTGTCCGGGGACTTCAGCGTGGAATACATTTAGCGGGCGCACGGATAATATGCTGGCAAATCTGGAATCAGCGGCGAAACACGGCTTGGCGCATGGCGCGGAGGGGTTGCTGCTGACCTCGTGGGGCGATGGAGGGAATCATCAACCATGGCCGGTGATGTATCCGGGCATAGTGTATGCCGCAGGGCTGGCTTGGAACCGCGCGGGCACCAAACGGGCTGGTGTAGCACGGGCGGTGAACCTCACCTTCAGCCAGAGCGTCAATTCCGGTTACGGGGAAATTTTATTGGAACTGGGCCGGGTGGAAAACGGACTTTCGCAGCCCAAGCCCAATCGCAGCCGGCACCATGGGTTATTTTTTGCGACGCGGGCGGAATTGAAGAAGGAACTCGCGACGCTATCGTCTGCCGAATTGGTGGATGCGCTTGCTCGATTACAAATAAATCGGAAGAAGCTGATTCGGTTTGGCGAAAAGTATCTGTGGGAATACCGCAGTATGGGTGAATTGGAAGTAGGCGCGGACATGGCGGCGTGGGCCATCCGCCGGGCGTTAAGAACACGAGAAAGAAAGAGCCTGCGTCCGCTGGCGGAAGAATTGCCGGAGTTGGTTGAGCGATTTATGGACCATTGGGGCAATCGCGCTCGTGAGGGGGGCTTGCGGGAATCCGCGATAAGGATGGCGGAGGTCGGGAAGCAGCTTTAATTGGCGGCGGCAGATTTTTCCGTGAGTCGCTTCAGTTTCTCCACTTTTTCCGCTTCGGACAAAGCCAACAGCAGGTCGCCGATTTCGCCTTCCATGATGTTGGGCAGGTTGTGAGCAGTAAAGCCGATGCGGTGGTCGGTGAGGCGCGACTGGGGGAAATTGTAGGTGCGGATGCGCTCGGAGCGGTCGCCGGTGCCAATTTGGGCTTTGCGTTGGGCGGAGTATTTGGCGGATTCTTCGTCCTGTTTACGCTCAAGTAGGCGCGCACGGAGCACTTTGAGCGCCTTGGCTTTGTTTTTGAGCTGCGAGCGTTCGTCGGCACACTTTACAATCAAGCCAGTGGGTTTGTGGATGATTTGCACGGCGGAGTCCGTGGTATTGACGCCTTGGCCGCCGGGGCCGCTGGCGCGGGCGACGGTGATTTCGAGTTCGTCGGGGCTAATTTGCACGTCCACTTCCTCCGCTTCGGGCAGGACCGCGACGGTGACGGTGGAAGTGTGGATGCGGCCGTTGGCCTCGGTCGCGGGCACGCGCTGGACGCGGTGGACGCCGCTTTCCCACTTGAGCGTGCGGTAAACGTCGTCGCCCGTGACAAGGAAGGTGATGTCTTTGACGCCGCCGGCTTCGGACGGGCTGGAGTCAAGGGGCTCGACCTTCCAGCCACGCGTTTCGGCGTAGCGGGTGTAAAGGCGGGCCATCTCGGCGGCAAAAAGGGAGGCTTCGTCGCCCCCGGTGCCAGCGCGAATTTCGACGATGGTGTTGCGGGCGTCAGCTGGGTCGGGCGGGCACATGGCGAGCATGACTTGCTCATGCAGCTTGGGCAGTTCAGGGCGCAAGGCGATGAGCTCCTCTTCGGCCAGGGTGCGCAAATCGGCATCGGTGGCGGGATCGGCAAGCATCGTTTCGTGCTCTTTGATCGCGGATGCGGTTTGAGTCAATTTCGCATGGAGGCCGACGAGTTCGGTGAGCTTTTGGTGTTCCCGGCCAAGCTCCGCCGCGCGCCGTTGATCGCTGTAGAAATCAGACGCCTGCATGAGCGCATCAATCTCGGCGAGGCGCTTGGTGAATGGCTCAATGGGTGGAATATCCATGAGGGAAGCTGGGAAACCTAGCGCAAATGGGGCGGGAAGGGAAGCCTGCGTGCGGTTTTTTGTTTAAAGGCCGCGGCCAGTGGGTTAAGGTAAAAGTTAGGGCCGTCGCAAGCGACGCCCCTACCGATTATGTCTGAAAACGAGAACACCCTGCGGAGCCGCGAGATTGTCGCGGTTGTCTGGGATTTTGACAAGACGCTGGTGCCCGGCTACATGCAGACGCCGATTTTCCGGCACTTCGACGTGGACGAGCAGCAGTTCTGGGCGGAGGTCAACAAGCTGCCGGACGCTTATGCGCGACGGGGAGTGCATGTATCGAAGGACACCAGTTACCTCAACCACCTGCTCAGTTATGTCCGCAACGGGCCAATGCGCGGGCTGAACAACCGGTTGTTGCGCGAACTGGGCGGGAAACTGAAATTTTTCCCCGGCCTGCCGAAACTGTTCGACGACCTGCGCGAGGTGGCGCGCAGCCGTCCCGAATTCACCCGCCATGAAATCAGCCTGGAGCACTACATTATCAGCACGGGACTGGCGGAGATGATACGCGGCAGCGCCATCGCGTCGAAAGTTGACGGCATCTATGGTTGCGAGTTTGTGGAAAATCCGTTGCCGCCGCACTTCAGCCGACAGCAGGAGATGACGCTGGACGGCACGGACTGGGAAATCGCACAAATCGGTGTGATGGTGGACAACACGATCAAGACCCGCTTCATTTTTGAAATCAACAAAGGTTCAAACAAAAATCCGGCGATTGACGTGAACTCCGTCGTACGGGCCGAGGACCGGCGGGTGCCAATAAAGAATATGATTTATGTGGCCGACGGGCCGAGCGACGTGCCGGTGTTCTCTGTGGTACGTCGCAATGGCGGGCAGACCTACGCCGTTTATGACCCGGCCAATCCGGCAGAATTTGCGCAGAACGACAGCCTGTTGCAGACGGGGCGCATTCATGCCTACGGCCCGGCGGATTACCGGGCCGAGAGCAGCACAGCGCAGTGGCTGAAAATGCATGTGCTGGCCATGTGCGAGCGAGTGGTTCGCGACCGCGAAGGCGCGGTGTCGGCACGGGTGACAAAACCGCCGCGGCATTTGCATTCACCACCGCCGACGATAGCCCCAACTTCGCAGCACGAATTGTTTGAGGCGAAGGAGTAAGCCGGCAGGCTACAACAATGGCCCGAGGAGGTGGGAAAAGTCCTCCATTAAGCGACGGTTGGCGCCGGCGCCGGCATGGCCGGAATCGAGATACGTTACGCAATCGTGAAGCAGATTACCCGCCCAGGCAGTCAATTCGCGGATGGAATCGGGCGAGTAAAGAAAGACGCCGATTTCGAAATTCACGAACAGGCTGCGCATATCCATGTTGGCCGAGCCCATCAGGGCGACTTCGCCGTCCATCAGCACGAGTTTGGCGTGGATCATTTTTGGGCGGTAGAGCAGCACTTCGACCCCGGCATCGTGCAACTGGCGCAGGTAGAAGTGCCGGGCAAAATCCGCAATGATATGATTGGAATTTTCCGGCACAATGATGCGAATGTGGCGGCCGCAATGAGCCAGGACAATCAACGAGCGGAACAGCACCTCATCGGGGATGAAATAGGGCGTCACAATCGTGAGTTCGCGGCGACATTGTTGGGCGAAGATGAGCAGGCGTTCCCACAGCGGGTCGCCGGAGACATCCGGGCCGCTGGAAAGAACCTCCGCCGACTCCGAGCCGCACGCAGCGGGAAGATGCGCGAGCAGTTCCTGAAATTTTTTGGGCGAATCGTGGGAGGCGAAGCACCAGTCGCTGACGAAATTGCGGTTAAAGGCCGCGACGACCGGGCCCTCGATTTGCGCGCTGAAATCCAGAAACAGCTCCGGCGTATCGCGCGAGTCAATGAAACGGTGGTCAATGTTTTGACCGCCGACAATGACGCGGTCGCCGTCAAAAGCCGCGAATTTGCGGTGGTTGCGCAGGTTGGCAGAGGTCTTGGTTTGCAGCGGCAGCACGGGCATAAAGCGGGCGGTGCGACCGCCTGCTTTCCTCAGCGGCTCGACGAAGCTGCCACAAGCGCCCAAACTGCCAAGGGCATCAAGGAGCAATTTTACCTCCACGCCCGCGCGGGCGCGCTCCGCCAGGTCGGCGACGATTTGCCGGGCTGGTTCGTCGCGCCCGAGGATGAAAGTTTGGAGATGAATGGATTTTTCCGCACGGGCAATTTCGGCGCGAAGCGCGCGGTAAGTCTCGACCCCATCGCCAAAGAGCCGGAAGGAATTCTGCGAGAATCGGCGGCGGGGTGACACCGGCGAATTAGTACCCATCACCGGCACTGATCCAGCCGGAATCCCGGCGGCCAAGTGGGTGGCATAGTCGTTGATTTCCAGCTTCAGCTTAACCATTTTCCGGCTCTTGCGACCGCCAAACAAAAAATACAAGGGCACGCCGAGCCAGGGGACGAAGAAGATGATTAGCCCCCAAGCGTAAACGTTACTGGGATTGCGCTTTTCGAGCATCAACCGCCCGACGACAAGCAGGGCCAGCACAAAGCCGATGAAAATCCGCAGATGCTGGCCCAAGAGGTCTTGGGTGATGAGCCACAAGTCGCGCGGCCAATGGGTTGGTTCCAGGGTCGCGGGCAGACTGCTGACGGCGAGAATATGGAGAATGGAGGCCGGCATGGACATTTCCTGAGTCCAGTGTCCCTCAAAAGCCGGGACTTGAACAGCCGGAAACGAGGCCCCGGTGTTTACCGATGGCATTGTTTGGCTGCTTCGGTTACATTATTATCCTTGACCATGGTGAAACCGAGTCCTCTCCCGCTCAAGGAACTGCTGCGCGAAGAGGCGGCGCGGCTGGGGTTTGCGGCGTTTGGCGTGGTGGCGGTGGAGGCACCGCTGCGCAGCGAATATTTTGAGAAGTGGCTGATAGAGGGGCAGCACGGTGGAATGGCGTGGTTGGAGCGCAACAATGACCGGCGGCTTGCGCCTAAAAAACTGTTGGTTGCGCCATCGGGCGAGCCTCTGGCGCGCAGCCTGGTGGTGGTCGGAATGAATTATTATCAGACCGAGCCGGTGCGCCGCTATCGCATCGCCAAATATGCCTTGGGCCGCGACTACCACAATGTCATGCTTAAGCGTCTGCGCCGACTGGCCACGTTGTTGCGCGAACAAGGCGGTGAGGCCCGGGCTTATGTGGACACGGGGCCGGTGCTGGAAAAGCCGTTGTCCATGCAAGCCGGGCTGGGCTGGCAGGGGAAAAACACGCTGCTGATTCATCCCAAGCTAGGCACCTGGCTGTTACTGGGGGTTGTGGTCACGACACTGGAACTGCCACCGGACGAGCCGGGGCGCGACCACTGCGGCGCCTGCACGGCGTGTATGGGTGTCTGCCCGACACGCGCCATTACGGCACCGTACCAGCTCGATGCCCGCCGGTGTCTGGCCTACTTGTTGATCGAGCACCATGGCCCGATTCCGGAGGAATTTCGCCGGGCAGTTGGCAACCGGCTGTTTGGCTGCGATGATTGCCTCGATGTGTGTCCATGGAACCGATGGGCACAGGCGACCCGCGAGACAGCCCTGGCCGCGCGCGTGTATCCAGGCCTGCGCGAAATGCTGGCGTGGACAGAAGACGAATACCGCACCCACACGCAGGGCACGCCACTGGCGCGGTTAAAATTGCCACGACTAAAACGCAATGCGGCGATTGTTTTGGGCAATATTGGCGGGGAGGAAGACTTGGCGGCGCTTGCGCTCGCGTCGCGTGACCCGGATCCGGTGGTGGCTGAGCACGCGGAGTGGGCGGTGCGGCAAGTGCGTTCGCGCCTTGCGAACGAGCCGGCAAATCAGATGTAATTGTCCGATGCCTGATACCACGACATTGTTGTCTGCCCTGCTGGATGCCGGCCAAGATGGGTATGTTTCCGGCGAGGAACTCGCGCGGCGACTAGGGGTGTCGCGGGTGAGTGTGTGGGCGCGCCTGCAAAAATTGCAGGCTGAGGGGCTGGAGTGCACGGCGGTACGGGGGCGAGGATACCGACTGGCGGCGGAGCCAACGGCGCTGCATCCGGCGGTGCTGGCGGCCTATGTGCGATTGCGTCATCCCAAAAGAACCCTTCCGGACATCAGCGTGATTTTTTTACCGGAAACCGACAGCACAAATTTGGAGGCGGAGCGGCGACTGGCCACTGGGGCGAGCACACCATTTGTGGTATTTGCGGCGCGGCAAACGGCTGGGCGCGGGCGGCTGGGCCGAGCCTGGCACAGCGCGGAGGGAGGCGGGCTGTATTTGAGTTTTGCGTTTCAACCACGGCTGCCACCGGCGCGGATGCCAAAGTTCACGCTCTGGATGGCTTTGAGGTTGTGCCAGATGCTCAATGAGAAATACCACTTGCCGGTGCGCGTAAAATGGCCAAACGACCTGGTTTTTGAAGGGCGTAAATTAGCAGGGCTGCTGACGGAGGCCCGAATTGATGCCGACCTCATGCGCGATTTGATCTGCGGTCTTGGTTTGAATGTTAATGGCGACCCAGAGAAATGGTCCGGCGCACGCGGCTCAACTGGGGCTGCCGCAGCCCGGGTAGCCGGCACACTTCAACAAGTAAATGGGGGGAGGCCATTGTCCATCAATGCGGTCGCGGCGGATGTCGTCTTGGCGGGGAAAATGGCGTTTGTGGACTTTATGGCAGGGCGCATCGAGGCTGAATTCAACGAACTTTGGAATCGGCATGACGCTTTGTGCGGAAGCGCAGTGACGGTCGCGCTAGCGGATGGCACACTTAAAGGCCGGGCGGCCGGCCTCGATGCCACAGGGGCGCTGAAAATCCTTCTCCCCGATGGCTCAATCCGCACGGTGCAGTCTGGCGATGTTTCGCTTGGAGGATATGGTTGAGCCGCGCACAATGGCCAGCTAAACACAAAAACGACAAAGAAAGCCGATTTTTTCATGAATCTCCTTTGCATTGATGTGGGCAATACGCGCGTGCACGCCGGGGTGCTCCGTGAGGGAAAAGTGGCGTGGCAATGCGCGGTGCCAACCGCGCTGGCGGCAGACCCGCTGGCGGGCCTCGGGCCACGCTTGATGGAACTTGCCCGTGGAGCGGAGCGGCCAGTCGGCATTTCGTTTTGTTCAGTGGTGCCCGCCGCAACCACGGCTTTGCTTCCCATACTGAAGGCAACAGGCTGGCCGCTCTTTCATTTGAGCTGGGAGCAATGCGAACGGCTCGGACTGCCATTGGACTACCCGCTTCCGCAGCAAATCGGGCAGGACCGACTGGCCCTCGCTTTTGGGACCATCGCCTGTCACGGCGCGCCGGCGGTGGCGATAGATTTGGGCACGGCGGTGACTTTTGATGTCATCAACCGGCGTGGGGCCTATGCGGGCGGAATCATCGCGCCGGGTCTGACTCTGATGACGCGCTACCTGCACGAACAGACGGCACTACTGCCAGAGCTGGATCCGAACGACTTGCTAGTTTCGGCGGGTATCGGATCCAGTACGATTGAGGCGATGAAAATTGGCTGTGCGACTGGATTTGCCGGGATGATTCGAGCCATTCTCGACCAGTTGCTGGCGGAACTGAGACGCCGGGGCGAGGGTGAGGTGCGAGTGGTGGCCACCGGTGGCAGCACGGGCCAGCTTCCACGGGCTTGGCTGGGGGAAATCCAGTTCGACCCTGATTTGCTGCTGCGTGGGCTGGAAGAAGCGTGGCGACGCGAGCAGGGGCGGCTAAGCCATGGCCGCGAAGCATCTGAGGAAGCCAAGGCGACAGAGAGATGAAACAATCCACAAGGGTTGCGTGTTTGTGCTCAAATCGAGAGCATGGCCCATCCAGCAGCAAAACCTATCGAGCCAAGGGCCAAAGCGGCTGCCTTCGCCAGTGTCGCCTTAGTATCTTGCGGGCCGTTACGTCATTGCCTTTTCCCTGACAACCACACTATATAACCTGTTTCTTTCGCGCTGACCGCCTTCTTGTATGCCAGTAGTCACTGCCAGCCCATTTTCCCCCTCGGTGACACCAACTGCGGTGGCGCAGCCGAGTCTGCAGGCCATCAGCCTGACCAAAGAATATGGCACCGTGCGAGCGATTGAAAATTTGACTTTCTCGGTACAGCGAGGGGAGATCGTGGGGTTTTTGGGACCCAACGGGGCTGGCAAGAGCACTACAATGCGGATTTTTGCAGGTTTGCTGGCAGCAACATCGGGCCGCGCCTACGTGGCCGGTATACCCGTTGCGAGTGCGCCAGATGAGGCCAAGCGGCGCCTGGGATTCATGCCGGAACAAAACCCGTTGCCGGATGAAATGCGGGTAAGTGAATACCTGCGTTTTCGCGCGCGGCTGAAAGAAATTCCCGGTCGCAAAATCACCGTTCGGGTGGACCAGGCCATGGAAATGTGCGGCTTGCAGCACAAATCCCGTCGCAAAGTCATCGGCACCCTCTCCAAGGGGTATCGCCAGCGGGTGGGCATCGCTGATGCCATTCTGGCCGAACCGGAGGTCATCTTGATGGATGAGCCGACGATTGGCCTCGACCCGAAACAGATTTTGGACATTCGCCGGCTGATTGATTCGCTGCGCGGGCGTTTGACGGTGCTGATTTCCAGCCATATTCTCGCGGAGATTGAAGCATGTTGCGATCGCGTAATGATAATCAACCAGGGGCGCTTGGTGGCCGCGGGTACCACGGCCAATCTACGGCGGGATTTTTTCCCACGAGCGGAATGGCGGCTGCGGCTGCGAGGCGATCCCGTAGCACTGGACCAGCTGCTGCCCGGAATCGATGCCGGGTTGCGCGTGGCGGCTTGCTCGACAGGCGACGCGGAAGGATTCATCGAAGTCCGGCTGGAGGGGCCGGCAAACAACCTGGGGCTCGGGGAAAGCATCCTGAGCGCGTTGATGCAGCACCCGGGCTGGCGAATCCGCGAATTTGCCCAAGTCGAGCCCGGGCTGGAGCAAATTTTTCTGGCGGCAACCAAGCAGGGTGACGAACCGCTCACCCCCACAACGCGGCGGGGCAAATAATTTTATGCGCCACTATCCCCTATTGCTGGCTCATGAACTGCGGATGCTCGCCGTGTCAGTGGCGACCTATTGCGCCGCCGTTTTGTTTCTGCTGCTGATGGGGCTAATCTATTTCATCGTGCTATATGGTTACAACGGCCAGGTGGAAAACGATCCGCCGATGGCACAGTATTTTCAAGCCTTTTTCTTTCCCGTGTTTTTTGTGGTGCCGTTGCTGACGATGAAAAGCCTGGCCGAGGAGCGCCGGCATGGCACGCTGGAGGCATTGATGACGACGCCGGCCACCACCCTCGAAATTGTTTTAGCCAAATATTCCGCCGCCTATCTTTTCTACATCAGTTTGTGGGCGATAACCCTGGTTTTTCCCTGCATTGCCATGGAGTTCCTACCCGGGGTCGGTGCGGATTCGCCATTGCGCGACACCGCTTCGCTGGCGGGCGGCTACCTGTTTGTCGCCGCCAGCGGGCTGTTATATATTGCCGTGGGAATTTTTTCCAGCAGCCTGACGCGCAACACCCTAGTCGCCGGGATGCTTTGCTTCAGCATTTTGTTTGTGCTGATTATCAGCGGGTATTGGCTGACGAAATTACCACTGCAGGACACCTGGCTTATCCATGTCCAGTCGGCCCTCGATTACGTGCAAACCTTCCGGCATCTGGAGGATTTCAGCCGTGGCATTGTGGACACCCGGCCATTTTTTCTCTATGCCAGCAACACCCTCCTGGTACTGGGCGTGACGACGCTGGTGGTCGAGTCCCGGGCCAACGCTTAATTTTACCACCGTGTTATCCTATTTGGAAGATTTTCGATATGCGCGTTGGGCCCGGAGCCTCAACCGGAGCCTCCAAATTTTATTTAGTCTGACGCTGGTGGCTGGGCTGAACATTCTGGCGACCACCCATTTTCAGAGGTGGGATTTGACGGCCAACCACCGATTTTCGCTAAGTCCGGAAACCCTGTCTTTTCTTGGTAAAATCCCTCGCGAAAATAACAAGCCCGTCGAAATTTCCCTCATTTTGCCGGAAGACCAGTCGAATGACAACAACCGCGTGGTTCTCGAACAAATCCGGACACTGCTTAAGGAATACTATTACGAGGCAAGCCGGTTGAGAGATGGCCCGGTGCCGTTGACCACTGTGGAAATTGACCCTTTGCGCGAAGGGGAGAAGTTAAAAGCGATGGAGAAGCTGGGCTACACGCCCTACACGCAAATCATGGTGGTACGCGACGGACGCGGACACTCAATATCCATGGCGGATCTTTACAATACCCAAGAGGTCAAGAGTCTGGCTGGCACGAGCACGGGGGAGGCGGCAACCGCATTCAAGGGCGAGAACGCGGTCACTTCAGCGATTCTGGACGTCATCCAGACGAAGCCTGACCAAATCCTTTTCACCGTCGGCCATGGGGAAATGAGCCTGACGGAGCCCGACCGGGTAACCGGCTTGTCCAGTTTGGGATATTATCTCAAACAGCGCAATTATGCCACGGACCAAATTGATTTGGCAAAGGATGACAAGATTCCCGATGACGCCAAATTAGTGGTGATAGCTTCACCCTTGGTGGCGTTCCAGCCTTATGAAGTGGAAAAAATCCGCCGTTATCTCAACGATAAAAATGGCCGGGTGCTGGTCTTTCTCGAACCGGATGACAAAACTGGACTCGACGGCCTGTTGGCGGAATGGGGGTTGCGCTCAAATGACTGGATTATTCGTGAAGATCCGCGCTACCTCACGCCCGACCTGCAAATGGTCATTGATCCGAGACTCGACAACAAGCGAAGGCATGAACTAACCCGGTCCCTTGCCCTGAATGGTTTAAGCGTCGTTCTGGGGGCGACCCGACCGGTAGAAATTGACGAGGCAGCCCCTGCGGATGACCGCCGTCAAATCCATGAATTGCTGGCGACATCCAAGGATTCCTCAGCCGTAGCAACGGCGGACTTCGATGCGCATGTTCGCAACTTGGGGTGGATTCCCGGCCCCTTTGTGGTGGCAGCACTCTCGGAGCGGCGCGCCACGGATGCCGTGGACTTGCCGGGCGGGCGTTTATTGGTATTCGGCAACGCGGATTTCATAACCAATCAAAATTTCAATAATTCCGGGAACCCCGAATTAATATTGAATTGCGTGAACTACCTCGCAAATCGGGAAAACATGCTTAATATCCCGCCCAAGGCGCCAAAGCAGACCGCGCTCGACATCACCAAGGAACAGTTCACTGGTCTGGCATGGCGGTTGGCCGTGGTGCCTGCCGTGGTGGCCATGCTGGGCATGGCGGTGTTCTGGGTCCGCAACCGCACCTAATCTGGCTCCAAACCCGCCGCCATTCCACCACTCATTGTTCACTGCCATGCGCTTCAAGCTCACCTTCGTTTTGTTGCTGGCCAATCTGGTAATCTTTTTCCTGCTGTGGCGGCTCAATCAGCCGCCGGAGATTGTTGCGCGGCCAGCCGGCCCGATTCCCAAGGACAATTTTTCCATCGACCATATCATCATCAAAGACGATGTCCAGAATGAGGTGCGGGAGCTCAAACTTGACCACAACAATGTCTGGCATTTGACCAAGCCAGTGGACTGGCTGGCAAGTGATTTTGCCGTGCAAGATTTGATCACCCATCTACAGTTTCTCGATGAAGAGGCCAGCTTTTCCGTTGATGACTTGAAAAAGAGCGGCCAGACCCTGAAGGACTTTGGCCTCGACAACCCAGCGGCGGAAATCACCGTTCAGTCAGGCGCGCGGACGGCGATGTTATACATCGGCAGGCACACCACTTATGGCGGCCACCTCTACGTGATGAATCCGGCGGACGGGTTGGTGCGGGTGGTTGCGCAGGAATTGTTGAGCACCCTGGACATGCCGCTTGATGAATTGCGCGAAAAACGCCTTTTCACCTTGAACATTTTCGCGGTGCAAAGTCTTTCCATCAGCGCATCGGGTACCGGCTCGGCACCAGCCAGCTCTTTTACCCGCTTTGTGCTGGATAACGATAAATGGCGACTCGACACACCGTTCTCTTGCGAGGCCGATGGCAACCAGGTTAACACCGTCATCAGCCATTTGACGAGCCTACGTGCGGAGAGCTTTGTCACGGCGTCCGATGCAGGCGACCTCGCCCGTTACGGTTTGACGGCGCCATCTTTGAAAATTGGACTCAAAGGAGATTCGGCCGACCCAAGCCATGAGCTTTGGCTGGGTAACGCTGTGCCGGACGTGACCGAGAAGGAGTACTACGCAAAATTGGCCGACAACCCGACGGTCGTGGTGGTCAAGGACGACGAATCGTTTACAACCTTGTTCCATGCCCAGGACGCCTTGCGCGAGCGTCAATTCCTTGATTTTTTGCCAGAAAAAATCTCCACCATCAGCGTGAGATTTTTAGATTCTCCCGAAGTGAGGATGCAAATGCTGGAAAACCACACCTGGCAAATTGGGGCCAAAGACGCCACGGGAGCACCGACGTTGATTGCCGCCGATTCAGAAATCATCCAGGCCATGCTGGCCAGCTTCCGGCGGCTTTCGGCCAAGAATTTTGCCAGTGACGCTCCCACGAGCGACGACCTGCAGAACACATTCAACCTGAAGACTCCAGAATGGAAAGTCATTTTGCAGGGCGACAAAACCCTCAAGCCCATCACGCTGGACATTGGTATTCGGCCCGACCCCATGCCCAGCAGCCCAGACACCAAGCCCGTTATCCATTATTATGCCAAAGTTGAAGGAGCCGACTCCGTTTATGAAATTGAAAGCGAGATTCTCAGCCAGCTTTCCATGGACCCGTTGCATTACCGCGACCGCATGCTAGAAAAACTTCCAGCCGAGGCGCAAATTGTTTCGTTCAAGCTTACGCACCTCACGGGCGATGACCTGGTGACGGGCGACCTGGTGCTGAATTATTCCTTGGATCCAGCCAAGGCGACGTGGGATGATTTTCTTAAGGACAAACCGCAATTAATCCGGGACAATCTGCTCGTAGTCCTTGATTCGATAAAACAGTTTGAGGTGGAGTCCTATCGGCAAGCGCGGTTTGATGAACACTACCAGATGAATCTGGCGCAAAGCTCCTCCGCTTCCATTGGGCCTTCGCCCGTTCCATGGCGCTACCGGCTTGATGCCGGCGTACTTTTGACAGGAGCCGGGGGCGCGGCAGCCACTACAGAAACACTGACATTTTATTTTTCCGACCGACTTGGAGGCTCTCAACGGTTAGGCGGCACACGCGAGCCACCTTTGCCGCCAGCAATCTTTAATTTGCCGATGAACTTGATTGGCGCTTTGGGTTCCATCACCCGGGAGCAGGATCAGCCCGCGGCGGCGGTAGAGACAACGCGTGAAATAGACCAACCGATCAACCCGGCGGCCGCGGCCCCGGCTTTCACATCGGGCGCGGCCACAGCCACCCCGTCAGTCACGGCAATCGCACCGGTGGAAGTCGCCGTTCCCGCACCCACGCCAGCGACGCCCGCGCCCTGAGCGGCACCCATGTTTTTTTGATGGTCACATTCCATGCCCAATGCCAGGAGGCGCCCAGTGGCCAGCTCGAGAAATATTTTTGTGCCAGTGCCTGAATCCAACCGTGCGTCTGCCCACGCCCGACCACCTTGGTGGTTCCGGTTGGTGCGGGCTTTGTTGAATCTGGCGTTGGTGTGTTTGCTCTGCTTGCAGGCATTTGTCTTGGTTATTCTATGGACAGACAACCACTTGAGTTTGCCCGGGTTTGTGCGGCATGCACTAGAAGGCCGACTACAGGACCAAGGTTTGAGCGTGCGATTTCGCAGCCTCGAAGTCAGCCTTTCGGGCCGGCTCCTGCTGAGGGAGCCGCAGATTTATTTGACTGGCGCGCACGACCCGATCGCCGAGGCAGACTATCTCGAAATTGATCCCGACTGGCTCGCCTTGTGGTGGAGCCATCAATTTGCGTTTAGTGAATTACGCTTGTTTAACGCAAGTTTATTTTGCCCACCCGAGTCTTCACCTACGGGGGTGCGCGAGGCCGTTATCCAGCGCCTGGATATTGCATTAGCAAGCCAAGGGCACCGTTGGTGGCTGCTCGACCACCTGCGGGCACAGTTTCTCAATGCGGACATTCAAGGGCATGGAACTTTTCTCTGGCCGCCGATAGAAAAGACAGCGTCCGCTGCGGCCATTGCTCCACCCGTCATTGGGCCCAAGCCAACGCTGGGCACCCGTTTTCGCCAATGGGCGAATGCCGCGGTCAATCTCCAGCCTCAATTTGTCCAAGTCAGTAATCCGTTTTTGCAAATCAGCGCTATGGGTGAGGAATCGGGGTCAACCAAAATTAGTGCGACGATTCTAGCGACAGGCGCAAAGCTGTCGGCCAATGGACTGATTTTGGGCAAGATAAGGGGCTGGGGCAATTTCATTTGGGACGGCCGCACTTTACGGGCGGCAGCGCCAATCATGGCCAGCACAGAATCAATGCGTCTGGAAAATCCATCGACTGCGGCAGAATTGCCAACGGCAGTTTTTTCGAGCGGGGAAGTTTGGGTGAGGGTCGAGCCGGAAGACGGGGCAGCTGGATTGTGGAGCGGGCGACCAAAACGACTCCAAGTATCCGCCACCTTCGCCAAATTGGGCGATTTTCCAACGGATATTATCACGGCAGATGTTGATTTGCGCCAATGGCCGCAGCTTTCCTTGGCGGCGTTCGTCACGCGTGGGCAGGATTCGCTGAAATTGTCTGGTTTTGCGAACGTTGATTTGTCCGGCGGCTCGCCTGATTTGCACAACGGGCAAATTAATTTCATTGCACAAGTGGCAGTTCCCACTTTCTTGGTTGCAGGGCATTGGAGTCTTCCTCCGGGGCTTGGATCGCTAAAGTTCGATGACAGGCCTCAGGTTGATGGCCAAATCACATTTGGGGCTGGGCACCGGCTTGATTCCCTTGATTGGACGCTCCACGTTGGTGGCGCACACTTCCAGCAGATCAACCTTGATCAAATTATCGCACACGGCCGCCTTACTCGCGACCAGGTCGGCGGTTATTTGCTCAATCTCCCACAAATCTCCCTGATTAATAAATCCTGGGAGGCAGACGGTTCATATTTTGAGAATTTGCGGACGCGTGAGTTTCGCCTGCTGGCGCATGGTAGCCTGGATCCAGCCGTGTTGAATCCGTATATGGGCGAATGGTGGCAGCCGTTGTGGCAATTCATTGTGCCGCAGGGGCAGTGGCCGCAGGCTGACGCTGAATTTTCCGGCAATTGGGACGGTCCATGGTGGGCCAAAGACCTGTTTGTTTATGCGCAAATCTCTGGTCCACACGTTCAAGGGATACCCATAGATAGCATCCGCGTCCGAGTTATCCAGCGGCCGGAGTACATTGCAGTTTATGATCTCGCCGCCCATGCATCTGGCGGAGGTGATTTGGCCGGGGCCATGATATGGGGCATTAAGCCAGCCGAAGGGCACATTGTTGAGCAGCGATATTTTTTTGACAGCACACTGCCGTTAGCTGCAGTCGCAGCCATTGCCGGAACCCAGGTCGCAGACGTCGTGAAGCCTCTGGACTGCCCGGTTCCACCGACCATCCGCGTCGATCAGCGCACGGGCACGTCCTTTAATCCCCAGCCCGACGCGGTGTCGAACAAAGTCTATGCGGAGTTTTCCGCGCCATTTCGCATTTTTAATGTTCCGCTTGATCGAGCAAGTGTTGACATTGCTGACGTTGGCGGAATCACGGACATTCCGCGCCTAAATTTTGGGATTGCCGGCGGGGCTGCGAGCGGCAAAGCAACCATCACCCAGTCGGGTGGCGCAGCGCAAATGGATTTTAATGTGCTCCTGCAAAATGCGCGGCAAGCTGATTTTATGACTGCGCTTGGCCAATTTGATGACTCTGGAAGTTCCAGCCAGCCTGATTCGGGCTCCCATGCGTTAAAGTCAGCAGTGGCGAAGGACAAAGGTTCTGTGCTGAGCGGTTTAGACCATCCCGGCCTGCTCGATCTGGCTCTGGGCGGACAGTTTGATTTCGGCCAGCCGGATTCCCTGCTGAGCACCGGCCAGGTTCGCATTCATGATGCGCAGCTTGGTCAATTGCAGTTGTTTGGCCGTCTTTCCAAATTGTTGGCGGACACCAAGGCGCCACTCGGTGACTTTGACCTACACAGTGCCGTGAGCGATTTGCAAATCGCTCAGCAATACCTGCGTCTGCCCAATCTGGTCGTCACCGGCCCTTCGGCGCGGATCCAAGCTGCGGGCATTTACCATTTCAATGACGGAGAGCTGAATTTCAACACCCTGATTTTTCCGATCGGACAATGGGATGCGTTTCTGCTGAAACAAATTGCAAGTATTGCCAATCCATTCGTAAACACCATCACCCTCAAATTGCATGGGCAACTTGACAAGCCAGCGTGGGAAATCAGCATGAACCCTCTGCGCCTATTCGAGAACCGCACGGTGGAGGGCCCGCCGATCCCCGGGATGCAGACTGATGCCACTGGAGCACCCATCCTACCTGTCATGCCGGCGGCGCCATCTTTGCCGGATTTGCCTCCAGCAAATCACTGAACCGAAAGAGAACGGAGGGTCTACTAAGGTCTGTAAATTGGCGTCGAACGTCAGGACGGACGGGCTAGAGCGCTGCATTCTTCCTGTGGATTCACCCAACCGATCAAACCCATCCAACCTATCCAACGCAGCCAACAGAGTGCTAACACATTTTATTTTTTATCTGTACAGTGCGCGGCATCACATCGCAACCCGCCGCGCCCATGTCCTCCGCCACCGCCACTGCTTGCTCCCCTGCCGTCCTCGCCGGCGTTGCGCCCTCGGCGCATTTTACCCGTGAGCGCATCATCAGCGACCGCCGTTTGCGTTTTAACCCCATTCGCCATTTAACACCGGAGTCGCTGGCCCGCTCGCTGGAGGCTTTTCATCTCGGCTATTTGCGGCCGGCCGCATTGTTATGGGATGCCATGGAGCGTCGGGATGATGTTTTGCAAGGGGTAGCGGCGAAGCGAAAAAAATCAGTCGCACGGCTGGATTGGGAAGTCGTCACACTCGACGATACGCCACTGGCCCTACGCGACCGCCAGGCGTTGGAGTATTTCTATAGCAACCTGACGGCCACCCATGCTTGTGAGCCACACCAGCGCGGCGGCATCGCATTGTTGATTAAACAAATGCTAGATGCCGTTGGCAAAAAATATGCCGTGCATGAAATTGTGTGGCAGCGTTGCCCAACGGGACATCCAGGTTGCACAGCTGAGTCCCCCAGGACTCTGCTCACGGCCACTTTTCGTTTTGCGCCGTTGTGGTTTTTTGAGGCGCGAACCGGCCCATTGCGGTTTTTGCCAGATGAAATTGCCTATGAGGGTATTGATCTGCGTCCCGGGCAGTGGCTGGTCACCGCCGCAGATGGCTTGATGGAGAGTTGTTCCATCGCCTATTTGTTTAAGCATCTGCCGTTGCGCGATTGGCTGGTGTACTGCGAGCGCAACGGCATGCCGGGCGTGCGTGGTGTGACCGACGCCTCGCCAGGAAGTCCAGAATGGGACGCAGCGCGCGAGGCGGTGCGCGATTTTGGCGCCGAGTTTCAAGCGCTGATGTCTCGGGGCACTGAAATCACACCGGTGGATTTATCCAGCAAGGGCGAACTGCCCTATCCTCCGCTGGTTGAGCGTATGGATCGAGCAATGGCAGCGCTTTGGCGGGGTGCGGATCTTTCAACTCTTTCCCGGGGCCAAGGTCTCGGCGCTTCGCTGCAAGCAGACGAGATGGCGATGCTGGAGCAAGACGACGCGGCAGTCGTTTCTGAAACGCTCAATGCGCAAGTGGATGCATTTGTGATCCGGGAATTGTTCGGCGACGAACGGCCGCGTGCGCGCTTCGTCCTTAAGCCGGATCAGGACGCGGCCCGCTTGACTCATCTCGAATTGCTGGAACGGCTGGTGAAGTTAGGTGCGCCGGTGAGTGTGGCCGGGTTGCATGAACGCCTCGGCCTGCCTACTCCCGAGCCGGGCGTGCAAACCCTTTCCCTTAAATCATAAACATCTTTTTTATGCCTGAAGAATTCCCTCCCGTTGAATCCGGTGACGGTCCCTTGGTTTTGGGTGCGGCCAACGTACTTGTTGACCAACCTGCACCGGGCCAGTGGCTAAAACTGGCCGATTATGGCGATTGGCCGCACCCATCCGGGTTGCAGCGCTTCACGCCCTCATCCGCCGCCACTATGGTGCGGGGCTTTCAGTCGCTTTGGGGGCGATTGCGGCGGCGTTTTGGCGGCGTGCCGCTTTATGTTGGCCACCCGGACGACCCGGCATTCGCCGGCCAGTCCGGCCACGATGATACCCGCGCTTACGCTTGGATCACCTCGCTTCAGGCGCGTGACGACGGCTTGTACATCCATCCGCGCTGGAGCGAGCCAGGTCGCGAAATGCTCCAACATGCGTTTTACAAGTTTCTTTCCCCCCGCTGGCAAATGCGCCCCTTGGGCGATGGCACCTTTGAACCAGTGCGCTTGCTCTCGGTGGGTCTAACCAACAACCCCAACATACCCGGCGAGGCCATTGCGAATCAAAAGCCAGGCGTGGCAACCTCTATTTTAGTTCAGGTTACGCGCGAGGAGATTTTACCCAAGTTGCTTAATGCCCTGGAATTGGACCCAAATGCCGCGCCGGAAGTATTGCTCGCCAATGTTGAGCAACTGGCCCAGGCAGCGAGCGAGACGCGTTCGGCGCAAGCGGAAGCGGCCCGCTTTTACCGCCTTGCCACTGATGCCGATACTGCCCGCCAAGCTGCTGAACAACGCGCGGACGAGGAACGCTCCGCACGCGTTGAATTGATGCTGGACCTCGCCGAACTCCGTGGGTGCATCCCACCGGCTGAGCGCACGCGCTGGCGCGAACAATTGCAATCGGACTTTGATGGCACACGACCGGCCCTGGCTAACGCCCGGTCGCCATTGTTTGGTATCGGAGCGCAGCCACTAGGCGTGTTGCCTCCGGCAGAAGCAGCGCCGTTGACCAGCCGTCTGGCATCACGCCGCCCGGTCGCCATGCGCCAAGCGGACAGTGAGCGCCTGCTGGCCTTGGTGAACGAACGCATCGCACGCACCGGCGAGGATTACGCGACAGCGTTCGCCCGCGCCAAACGCGACCATGCAGAATTATTTCGAGCCTGATTCATCCGTCATTTTTTAACCCGACTCCATCCACCTCCAACCCAATAAAAACATGATTCCGTCATTATTCCGATTCCGGGTCTTGGGCGCGCTCGTTGCGGCCCATGGCTCGTTCCTCCTCCGGCCCAGCCGGTTATTCGTCCAGCGGCCGGTATTCTCTAACATCGCCCAGGGCACCCACGCCGGTTATGTCACCGTCACGGCGGCGTCCAATTTCACCTCGAAATATCTCTTGGCCAAAGCCGACGCCACGGCCGGCCAGATTGATGTCTGCGGGGTGGGCGATTGTCCGATTGGCATTGCCACCGATGAAGCCGCCGTGGGCGATCCGGTCGCATTAAAAATTCCCGGAGTCAGTCCGCAGTCTGTCTTGGTGACGGCCAATGGCGCGCTGACGGCGGAGTCTTACCTCTACACCGCGGCGAATGGCGAAGTCCAAGCCGAACCCACCACAGTCGGCACGTATTACCTCATTGGCCGCGCCCTGACTGCCGCGACTGCGGCGGGTGACCTCATTGAGGCCGAAACCTGTGTTCCGGTGAAACTCATTGTTCTCGCCAAGCCGACGACAACCGTTGCCACCATCAACGCGCTGACCTTTAGCTCGACACCGACGCAGGCGCAAGTGCAGGCGCTACAAACTGCGGTGGCTACACTGGCAGGAGATTTTCTCGCGCTCACCGGCGCAGATTCTTCGCCGACACTGGTTAAAGTGCTCACGAGCTAGCACTGAACCGATCAGAACCCGAAACTCAAAACCCGAAACCAAAAACAACAATGAACGAACTCCTCCCACCCATCGTGGCACCATCACTGCCCACTGATACCGGGCGCAACCCTTCGCAAGTGGTCTGCGCCGCCAACGAGGCGCGCTTCACCGCCGCCACATATTCTGAGCCGTTGACGGCTTTCACCGTCGGCTGGCGCGACCCGGAAAATCTCCAGGCGTTGCTGGACTTCCTGTCGCCGCCGGTGGCCGCCGGGCGCCGGTTTGAATTCAAACGCCACGACAATGCCGAGGCGTTTTTCTCCGAGAGCGACGACGTGCGCGCCATTGGCTCGCCGTTCAAGCGCATCGAGTACACCGGCGATTCCGTGCTCGGCAAGACGCTGAACAAGGGGCTGACCATCCGCATTGATCACGATGAAGCCATTGGCGACGACTGGCAGGAGCGGTATGTGCAGTTGCTGCTCACACGCCTGCTGCGCAACGAAGTGCGGCGCGCATTTGCGGCCATCCAGGCCGGCGCGAGCGTCAGCAGTGTCACCTGGCCGGAAGACGGCACCGTGGCCAATCCCGATGCGGATATTCGCACGGCGCTGATTAGCGCGGCCGACGCCTCGGGCGTGCGGCCCAACCGCGTGCTCTTTGGCGAGGGCGCATGGGCATTGCGCGGTAGTTGTTACGACGCGCAGAACAATGCCGGGGCGCGCCGGTCCGCCGACCTCACCCCGGATGACCTCGCACGCAAACTCTTTGTGGACGGCGTGCGCGTCGCCGCGGCGCGCTACCAAACGACCCCGACGACGAAAGCCGCCATCGTCGGCAACCAAGTCTTCTGCTTTTACGCCGAACCGCTGCCCGGCAAGGACGAACCAGCCAACCTGA
>CAZCMU010000001.1:0-38635 GCA_964499725.1 uncultured Opitutales bacterium | reverse complement strand
ATGATGGGCGTCGTTTTGGCTTTCTCCCGAAGCGCGTCGCGAACTTCCTTAACTAAAAGAATGGGCAGGAGGCTGGTGACGATGCTTCCCGGACCGATCATGATGGTCCCTTCCGCGTTTTGGATCGCTTCGATTAAACCCTTGGTCCCCTTGGGATCGTGCGGCTTCCCGTGGTCCGACACAAAGCCGGCGCGGCCGATGGCCGAGTGATGAGCGGCTTCCGTAATGCGCGTCTGATGCACCACTACGCGGTTACGCACCGTCACGGCCCGCTCGCGGTCTTTCTCGGAGAGCTTAACGACGGTATCGTTCCCAAGACGATTGATGGTGACCACAAGACCCTTGTCCGTGAGGGCCACGCGCCCGCCCCAATGGGTTTGGTGAATTTCGTCGTGCAGCTCCTGCTCTCCCATGCCGATAACCTCGGAAGCACCATTCATCGCCAGAACCTTAGGGTGGCTCCATTCCTCGGCTCCGCGCTTGTATTGACAATACACCTGGTCCCCCTGGACGTAAACCCTGGTCACGAAGGCCGTGGCGCCGCTGAAAGCAAATTCCTTTCCTTTCAGTTCAGTTCAGGCTTGTCCCGGCGGGTGGGGGTTGCTTAGGTGGGCGGTTTCCACCCCTGCGCGGCCCATGAAACGAACCCATCACTGCGGAGAATTGACCGAAGCCGACTCTGGTCGCGAAGTCACCCTCATCGGGTGGATTCAAGCCGTGCGCGACCACGGCGGCCTCGTTTTTGTGGATTTGCGCGATCGCGAGGGCCTGACGCAGGTGGTGTTCGATCCGCAAAACGCCGCGTTTGCCCAAACTTTGCCGACGCTGCGCGACGAGTCGGTCATTGAGGTCGCGGGCCGGGTCAAGCCGCGCCCCGTCGAAACCATCAACACCAAGCTCGCGACCGGCCATATCGAGGTCGAGGCGCACGAGCTCACCATTCACAATATCTGCGCGACTTTGCCTTTTCCGCTGGAGGATGAAAAGGCCGAGAAGGTCAACGAAGACCTGCGCCTGACCTACCGTTACCTCGACTTGCGCCGCGCCCAAAGCCTCCGCCTGCTCAAACTCCGCCACCTGGCGGCGCAATCCGTGCGCCGGTATCTGGACGAACAGGGGTTTCTCGAAGTCGAGACGCCCATTTTGTTTAAAAGCACGCCCGAAGGCGCGCGCGAATTTCTGGTGCCGAGCCGCTTGAATCCCGGCCAGTTTTACGCCCTTTCCCAGTCGCCGCAGCAATACAAGCAAATCCTCATGGTCGCCGGCGTCGAGCGGTACTACTCGCTCGCGCGTTGTTTTCGCGACGAAGACCTGCGCGCCGACCGCCAGCCGGAATTTACGCAAATTGACCTGGAAATGTCCTTCATCGAACGCGAGGACATCTACGCGCTGATTGAAGGCATGCTCAAGCGCGTGTGGAAAGCCACGCTCGACCTCGACATTCCGACGCCGTTCCCGCGCCTGCCTTTCCACGACGCGATGAACCGCTACGGCGTGGACAAGCCCGACACCCGCTTCGGCCTCGAACTGGTTGATCTTTCCGAGGTGTTTCGCGCTTCGACCTTTAAAGTCTTTGCCGGCGCGGTGCAGGCGGGCGGCGTCGTCAAGGCGTTCAACGCCAAAGGCCTCGCCGACCTCACCCAGGGAGAACTGAAAAGCCTCGAGGACATCGCCAAGACTCTCGGCGCGAAGGGTCTCGCCTTCATCAAGGCGGAAAAAGGCGAGTGGAAATCGCCCATCCTGAAATTCTTTTCCGAAACCGAAAAGGCCGAGCTCGCCGCGCGCCTTAAAATTGAGGAAGGCGACATCGTGTTTTTCGCCGCCGCCCCGTGGGAGCGCGCCTGCGCCATTTTGGGCCGCACCCGCCTCGAAGCCGCCGCGTTGCTCGAAACCCGCGGCCGCCTCACCATCCCCAAGAACCAATACAATTTTCTCTGGGTCGTGGATTTCCCGCTCATGAGCTACGACGAGGCGGAAGGCCGCTACCTCGCCACGCACCATCCTTTTACTGCGCCGGTGGCAGAGGATATCGCGAAGCTCAGCGAGAATCCCAAAGAAGTCCGCGGCCAGCACTACGACGTGGTGCTCAACGGCGTCGAACTCGGCGGCGGCAGCATCCGCATTCACCAGCCCGACGTGCAGAAGAGAATTTTCGAGGACATTCTCAAAATCCCGGCGGATCTGGTGGAAAGTCGTTTTGGCTACCTCCTGCGCGCCTTTCATTTCGGCGCGCCCCCGCATGGCGGCATCGCCCTGGGCTTCGACCGCCTCTGCGCCATTCTCGGCGGCCGTTCGAGTATCCGCGACATCGTGGCCTTCCCCAAGACGCAACGCGGCCAGGACCTCATGGCCATGTCGCCCGGGGCGGTCACGCCCCGCCAGCTTAAAGACGCGCATATCACCGTCACCGCCGAGACGGAATTGCCCAAGTAAACTCAGCGCTTTTTTCGAGCCCGCAGTGCGCGGGTGTTTTCCAGCAGCCACTGGCGATAGGGCTCGGCCACGATGGCCGCATCAACGGCCAGCCACTGCGGGGTGGAGTAGGGGTGGTTGGCGCGCAACCAGTCTTCAATCGCCTGTGCCTGCGGGGAGGAAAATTTAATCCAGAGCCGCCATTCTTTCGACTTCGTTTGTTTTCCATTCCACTCGTAATGCGACACGATTGGTCCGTCCACCTGCACGCAGGCAGCCAGACGCGCCGCGACCAAGCCGGCGGCGAACTTCCTGGCCAGGGGGGCTGAATTGACCGTGGTCCAGCCGACCAGAATTTTTGCGCGCGGCATGTTCTTGCCGAAAAGAGCAGGGTGAGGAAAAAAAGCAAGTCTATCGCGCGAAGATTGACAGGTTTTAGAGCGGCTAATGATTGGGCTTTTATGCAAAAACTCTTTGAATAATCTTTTCTCGGCAAAAATTTTCGCTATAGTCCACCCTCAGACCTTCTGCTGTGTCCGAGACCTCGCTAGCGCTCCCACCCTGATATTCATACAAATCCGGGAGCTCGCCACCAGGCGGTGGCTGCCAAGCCGTAAACCGGAAGGCAAAAACCGCCAGGAGAGCACCCACTTAAACGCCAGAGGTTCAGAGCACTACTTACGGCACGAGTGGAAGGTCTTTTTTTTCAACCCAGCCCCTGGGTTGCAAATGGCTTGCCGGGCGGAAATTATGTGGCAAGCTTGCTTTTCCCCTTACCCCTTACCTCCCTCATAGTCATGCGCCACTTTGCTCTTTTGTTCATTTTCCTCATCCCGGCCCTGGCCACGGCGGACGACGCGTCCCAGCATGCCGCCGCCGGCAAGTTGATTGATGTGGTCAAAACCCGGGAAAGCATGCGCAACGCCTTTGTCAGCTCGGTGGACGCCCTCGTGACCGGTGCCCCGGGCGGAGGGGTTCCCCCCGCAGAACTGGCCGATATGAAACAAGCCACCATGGATTGGTTCGACCAGGAGCTTAATTGGGATGACTTGAAGTCTAAACTGGAGGATGTGTTCGTTCATTCGTTTTCTGAGGATGAGTTGAATCAACTGATCGCTTTTTATCAAACACCGCTTGGACAAAAAACGCTGGCCCAGTTGCCTCTGGTCACGCGGCAGGCCATGGTCATCGGTCAACAGTTTGCCGTCGGCAAACAGGCCCTCTGGACGGCGCGGTTGAAAAAAATAGACGACAAATACCGGGCCCAGGCGGCTGCTTCCGCGCCCTCCGGCACCGCTGGCATTAACGGGGCGGCTCCGCTCGCGCCCGCCAAGTAGGCTGCGGTCTGAGTCACCGTGTTGGGTCATGGGGAAGGGTGACGTGTCGCGGCACTCCAGTTTTCGCCTCATTCTGGCATGGGCCGGCGGCGCGCGTGCCAGCCCATATTTCCTGTTGAGGCGGGGTGGTGGAAATGCTTAAATGAGCCGCCAGTTTTTCGTTTTTTTACTTTTCGCCACTTTTGCCGTGTCCTCGCTCTTGAAAATTCCTCTGCGTTTTCGGCCGTGCATCGTGGACGCGTTGAAGGACTATTCCGGTAAAAAATTCCTGGCCGACCTCAGCGCGGGTGTGACCGTCGGCATTGTGGCGATTCCCCTGGCCATGGCTTTTGCCATCGCCAGCGGCATGGATCCGCGGTCGGGATTGGTCACCGCGATTGTCGCGGGCTTTTTGATTTCCGCACTCGGCGGCTCGCGCTACCAAATCGGCGGGCCGACCGGCGCGTTTGTACCGATTCTGGCGGCCATTGTCGCCACGGCCGGCCCGAATAACCTGCTCCTGTGCACCTTCATGGCGGGCATCATGCTCGTGCTGATGGGGATGGCCGGCCTGGGCAAGATTATCCAATACATCCCCTACCCGGTGACGATGGGCTTCACGAGCGGCATCGCGGTCATCATCTTTGCCGGGGAAATCAAAGACTTTTTAGATTTGCCGATTGATCACCTGGACGCGGATTTCATGTCGAAGGTGATGCAGTATTTGGACAATCTTGGCCAAACCAATCTTCCCGCGCTACTCATTGGCTTGCTGGTGGTGCTGATTGTCATTTACTGGCCCGCGCGGTGGCAGCGGTTGTTGCCGGGTTCCATGGTGGCGCTGATTATCGCCAGCCTCATCGTCAAGTATGGCCACTTGCACGTTTCGACCATTGGCGGCACCTTCCCGATTCCCCAGGGCCTCGGCTTTCCCTCCTTCCACCTGCCGGAATTGCGCCTGCGCGAAATTCCCGTGCTCTTTAATTCCGCCATGACCATCGCCATGCTCGGCGCGATTGAATCGCTCCTCTCCGCGGTCGTCGCCGATGGCCTGACCAATGACCGGCACGACTCGAACCAGGAACTGCTCGCGCAAGGCATCGCCAATATCGTCTCACCGATGTTCGGCGGCATCGCCGCCACCGGTGCCATTGCCCGCACGGGCACCAACATTCGTTTCGGTGCGGTCACGCCCGTGGCGGGCATCATCCATTCACTAACTTTGCTAATCATCCTGCTGGCGGCCGGGTCGCTGGCCAACGCCATCCCCATGTGCGCGCTGGCGGGCATTCTCTTGGTTGTATCGTTCAAGATGGGCGAGTGGCACGAATTCGCGCGCCTGCGCCGCATCCCCCGTAGCGACGCGCTGGTGTTTCTCACCGTCTTTGGACTGACGGTGCTGATAGATTTGTCCACCGCCGTCCGTTGGGGCATCGTGCTGGCCGCGCTGCTGTTCGTGAAGCGCGTCTCCGAAGCCACGGAAATCACCGCGCTCGACGATGCGCACCCGCCGAGCGGCGGCCGGCCCATCTGGGCCGACGAATCCTGGCCAGACGGAGTTTTCCTTTTCCGGGTGCAGGGCGCGTTTTTCTTTGGCACCGCGGATATTTTGGAAACTTCTTTTCGCCGGGCCGGCGCCAATTTGCGGGTCATGGTGCTCTTGTGCGAGGACGTCTTCTCCATTGACGCCACCGGCCTGAATGCCCTCGAAAGCCTGCAAGAGCGATTGCGGAAGCATAAAAAGCACCTCGTCCTGTGCAAAGTCAGCCGCCAGCCGCTGGAAGCCATCACCCAGAGCGGTTTCCTCGACGAATTGGGCCGCGATAACTTGACCAAAACGGTGGACGACGCCCTGCAACGGTCGCGGGCGTTGCTTTACTCGCCGGCGGGCGAAAAGTAGGGATACTGGTTAGGCTGGCCCATGCTGCTGTTTTGAAAAACCAAGCAGAAAAAGAACCGGGCCGGTCATCAAGGTCGTCACGATGGCCACGAGAACCATCATGGTGAAAATTTGCGCGGGGATGATTCCCAAATCGAAGCCGATGTTGAGCACAATCAGTTCCATTAACCCGCGCGTGTTCATGAGCGCGCCCAGGCCTAGAGCCGCCCGCCACTTCATCCCGGTCCACCTGGCGGCCAAGGCGCTGCCGCCAAATTTTCCCAGGGTGGCAACAGCGACCAGACCGCCACAGGCCATCCAGCTTGCCCAATTGTCCAACTGGTTGATATGTGTGCGCAGGCCGGTGTAGGCGAAAAAAACCGGGGCCAAAAACAGGGCGACCGGTTTTTGAATTTTGCCTCGAATCCAGTCACGACAACTTCCCTTCTGCGGCATGACCAGGCCGGCTAAAAACGCTCCGAACAGGGCATGAATGCCGATCACGGTGGTTACTTCCGCCGAAAGAAAAACAAAGGCCAGCGTGCCGATTAATAATCCGGCCTCGTGCCGAGCGGATGGCACGGTGGCAGGAACAATTCGTTCGAGCCAGGGCTTGATCAGCTTCAGCATCACCACCAAATAAATGAGCGCCAGAACAATCGTCAGCCCGGCTTTATCCGGGCCGGCATTATGGGCGACGGCGATAGTGACGGCCAGCAGGCACCAAGCCACCAGGTCGCCCATCGCCGCGCAGATCAGGGCAGTCGTGCCCAATTCGGTATCAGCCAGGCGACATTCCTTGATAATGCGGGCGAGCACCGGAAAGGCGGTGATGCTCATCGCCGTGCCCATGAACAGGGCAAAAACTGTCGTAGAAATTTCTGCCGGCACAAATACCGGATAAAGGTACCAGGCCCCGGCCACACCGAGAGAGAATGAAAGTAAAATACTGACGAGGCAGATCAGCGTCGCCGGGGAAGTTTTTTGACGAAGTCCGGGCCAGTCCAAATCCAGGCCCACCTCGAACATAAAAAGAACGACGCCAATTTGGCCGAGCCAACTTAAAGCGCCCAGGGAGTCATTAGGGAAAAGAAACGCCTCGGTCTTGGGCAAACACCATCCGAGCAGCGAGGGGCCCAGGCCAAGGCCAGCCAGTATTTCACCCATGACCGCCGGCTGGCCCACGGCTCGAAGGAACTGGCCAAATATTTTGGCGACAATGATAATAACGGCCACTTGCAAAATTAACAGAGGCCAGAGACGCATCATGGGTTGGAATTTGAGTCGGGAATTCACGCTTGGCAATGGCGCATTATTTACCCGGTTTCGCGCCGATTTGAGGGTGGTCAAATCTTCTTTTCGCGCCAGGCGCACTGGCATGGGCGACGTTAACGACAAACTTGAAACCTGACCGCTCCCGGCCCCTAGGGAACAAGGGGCAAGCCCAGGTTGCCCACGTTTCAGGACTGAATTCTAAACATCGTAATACAAAAAGAATTCATGCGGGTGGGGGCGGAGGCGCACGGCGTCGTATTCGGCTTTCTTTAAGGACATATAGTTGTCCAAAAAGTCCTTGGTGAAGACGTTGCCCTTGAGCAGGAAGGCGTGGTCGGCTTCGAGGGCTTCCAGCGCGCCTTTAAGCGATTCCGGCACGGTCTTGATGAGCGCGGCTTCCTCCGGCTCCAAATCATAGAGGTTTTTGTCCATCGGCGCGCCGGGATCCATTTTGTTTTTAATGCCATCGAGGCCCGCCATCATGATGGCGGAAAAGGCGAGGTACGGATTCGCCGCCGGGTCGGGGCAGCGGAACTCCACACGCTTGGCTTTCGGATTGGGGCTGTAGGTCGGGATGCGGCAAATGGCCGAGCGGTTGCGCGCCGAGTAGGCCAGATTTACCGGCGCTTCAAAACCGGGGACCAGACGCTTGTACGAATTATTCGTGGGATTGGTAATCGCGCAAAGGGCGGGGCAGTGTTTTAACAAGCCGCCGATAAAATAGAGCGCGTTCTTGGACAGTCCGGCATAGCCGTCACCGTGGAAGGTCGGCTTGCCGCCTTTCCAAAGCGAGATATGCGTGTGCATGCCGGAGCCGTTGTCGCCAAAGAGCGGCTTGGGCATAAACGTCGCGGTCTTGCCGTGTTTGTACGCGACGTTTTTCACGACGTATTTATAAAGGCACATTTTGTCCGCGCATTTGAGCAGCGAGGTGTAGCGGATGTCTATTTCCGCCTGACCGCCGGTGGCGACTTCGTGGTGCTCACGCTCAATTTCAATGCCCAACTCCATCATGGTGAGAATCATCTCATTGCGCAGGTCCACCAGCTTGTCATTCGGCGGCACGGGCAGGTAGCCTTCCTTGTGGCGAATTTTGTAGCCGAGCGAGGGAAACTCTTCCTTGCCCGTGTTCCAAATGCCCTCGTTGGAATCCACCGAATAGGACGTGCCGTTGCTGGCGCTGTTAAAGCGCACGTCGTCAAAAATAAAAAACTCCGCCTCCGGCCCGCAGTAGCAAGTGTCGCCGTAATCGGTGGTTTTCAAGTACGCCTCGGCCTTTTTGGCGATGCCGCGGGGCGAGCGGTCATACGGCTCCCGGGTCAGTGGGTCTTCCACGTCACAAATCAGGCTCATCGTCGCGTATTTGGCGAACGGGTCCACAAACGCCGTGCCCGGATCGGGCAGCACCAGCATGTCGGAGGCTTCAATGCCTTTCCAACCGCGGATGGACGAGCCGTCGAAACCCAAACCATCCGTAAAGATGCCTTCGGTCAGCTCATTCGTCGGGATGGCAAAGTGTTGCCAGGTGCCGTGAATGTCGCAGAACTTGAGATCAACGATTTTGATGTCTTTGGCTTTCGCCAGGGCCAGAACTTCTTTGGGGGTCATGGGAGTTTTGGGTTCAAAGTGGGCGGTAATTGGGTATGCTCGGCTGTACAGCGCGTGTCAACCGCGATACAATCAAATTGTAACTTCCGGAAAGTTTTGCAGCATAACCAATGCCGACGGCCCGAATTCAAGGAAACGATCAAAGGTGACCAAACCCCTCTATGGCCAGGACGCAGATTCGTCCGAGGAGCAAACTCCGGAGGCGAGTTGGCTGACCGTAATGCTCGGGGGCGCCGTGGTTATCGGCAACGTGGTGGAACTGGGCGGGGTGCCGGCTTCCGCCCGGGTCTGGACGGCCTGGATGCTGGCCGGTTTGTTGGTCGTGCATGGCGTCAGCCTCGCCTGGCGGGCGCGTTATGCGGACGACTTGCTGCGGGTGCCCAAGTGGTCGGTGTTAGGCCTGCTGCTCGTGATTTGGCTGGGATGCGCCTGGTGGCAGGATAAAACCGCTCCCTGGCTGTCTCGTGAATCATTTATTCTGGCCGCCGAAGGCTGGCTATTGTCCTGGGTGGTCGCGGCGACGCCGGGTAGTCGCGCCCTGTCCTGGGCGTGGCTGTTGATTGTCGCAGTGGCCGCAGGGGTAGCCTTGCTGGCCGCAATAGGCTGGCAGGCCAGCGTGGATGGCATGTGGCTGCCAGCCGGCCGCCGACTGCCGGAAGAGTGGATGGGTCGTTGGAGTGGCACTTTGCCGCTACCCGGTGCGTTTGGCGCACTCATGTTGCTCGCGGGTTCTCCCTTGCTGGTCATGGCCTGTTCGCGCCACTTGCCAGCCTTGTGGCGGATTTTATGCGGCAGCGGCGGTCTGGCGATGTTGTTTGCCGCAGTTCTTTCGAATGCGCTCGGAGCCTGGATGGGGGTGGCCTTCGTGGTTATGGTTTTCCCGCTGGTGGTCGGCCCCACCTGGAAAATGCGCATCGTGGGCTGGCTGGCTGGGCTGTTCCTTATATTGGGCATGCTGGAATTCCGCCTCGTCACCAGTGAGGTTCCCTGGTCGCGAAGTTTGGATATTCTTAACGTTGCGGAGCCGGATTTGGGCTCCACCTGGGCGGTCATCACGCACGCCTGGCACAATAATCCCTGGCTGGGCGGCGAGGGTGCGCCCATTGCCGCCATGGCCCGGGCGGCTGGGGTCCCGGGCCCGCCGGGCGGTTGGAGTTATGGTTTTAGCGATTGGACGGAACTGGCCGCCGTGTGGGGATTGGGCGGGGTTGCCCTGGCGGCGTATATTTTCGGTGGATTGCAACTTACAGCGTGGGCCAGTTGGGCCAAGCTGCCTTTTCTGGTTTCCATCAGCGAGGACGATGCGCCCCCGGCCACGAATTCGTCCTTGGAGTCATCGGCAGCGTATTTGTTCACCCCTGAAGCCAAAGTCTTGTTGGGAGCGGGTTCGTTGGGGCTGGCCGCTTTCACCGTGGTGATGCTCACCACGCGTTCGCTCAATGTGCCGGCCGTGGTTTTTGCTTTTGCGGTGCTGGCGGGCGTGCTGTCGCGCAATGTGCCGCAGCGGGGCGGCTCGTGGCGGATCGAAGCGATGACCCGGGCCGTGCTCGCCGTTCTTATTTCACTGATTTTGGCCGTGGTGCTTGTTCGCCGGGTGGCGATGGTTGATGGCACGCAGCAGAAATTGGATGAGGCCACGCAATTATTGGTGGAGGCCGACCGCCAGCCCGACAAGGAACTGCTGGTGCGGGCGGAAGCCGATTTGCACGAAGTGCTGCTGGCCAATCCCGCCAGCGTGCCCGCGCTCGCCAACCTCGCCTGGCTCGAGCTGGAAAACGCCCGGGTGGAACCCGAGCAATCGGCCGTGTGCAGCCAGCGGGCGGAATACGACGCCCTGCGCGCCTCCGATTTGGCGCCGCTGGCGGCCGAACCGTGGATGGTTCGGGGGCTGGCCTGCTGGCTCGATGGCCGTTTCAATGACGCCGGGAACCACTTACGCCATGCCCTGGCCCTCGCGCCCGGCAATCCCGAGGCGGAGTTTTATGCCGCGGCCTTTCTCGCGGCGAGGCTGCCGGTGGCCGAAGGCATCCCGCCGGCGCTGACGGTGCCTCCTCGGTACGTTCCGCCGCCCTCGTGGCCGCCCATTGATGGCCAACCGGCTGACGAGGACAGACCATAGGCGATTCGCGGTAGTGATTAATGGTTGGCGCGTGGCCCCTTTTCCCTAATAATTAAGTCAACCTTGGCTGCTCCCCGCCAATTTTCTTTTCGCCTGATTTTGTTGCTCGCCCTGATTCCGCTGGGCTGGTGGGCGTTGGATTATTTTGGCGTGCTCAGCGATTATAACCACAAAGCGACGAATTGGCTCTATTTGTTTCGGGGCGAGATTCCCGCCTTTGACCGGACCAAGCCCGGCAATCCGCCGCTTAAAGTCGTTTATGTGGATGTGGATGCGCTGACGGTGGACACTTTGGGCGAACGGCCCTGGCCGAGGGAGTTTTACGCCAACATCGTTCATTCGGTGCTTAAATACGGGAATGCGAAGGCCATCGGCCTCGACTTTGTCCTCTCGCCGGCCGGAATGAAGTCCAAACTCGTTGCCCAGGATATAGCCCACGACCAAAACCACCGGATGGGTGATGCCATGCGGAGCTATCCCCAAGCCGTGATTGCCGCAGTCTTCAGCAATATTGAGCGAAAGACCACCCTGGATGATCTTGATCCAAACCACGCCCAAACCACGGCGGCACTGACGGCGAGCGATTTGGCGGCCAATGAAGCCAAGTTTCCCTACATTTATGACGGGAAGACCGACCCCAAAAAAAATCCCTATCCGGAAGGCCCGTCTTATCCCATCATCAGCCAGGATTACGGCAGCGTCGGACTGATTGACGTTGACACCCAGTTCAGTGTCGCCGGCGGTCCCAAGCACGGCAAGCCGGACAACGTGCCGCGCTGGATTCCCATGTTTGCGGATACAGAAGGTTCCGACGCCTCCATCAACCTCCTCTGGGGCATGTTGGACGACATGAAGCTGACCAAGGACGATGTGTTGCACGTCAATAGCAGCTATGTGGTGGCCGACCCGAAAAATCTGGACACCATCACCCTGCCGGAAATCCAAAAAAAGACTTTTTACAACATCTCCATCAGCCTGGCGCTGCGCTACCTCGGACTCGATGAGAGCAATGTCCGCCGCACCGACGACGAGTTGCACATTGTCGGCAAGGACGGCAAGGAATTGCTCGATATCCCTCTGACTGAAAAGCAGCTCGTCGAAGTCAACTGGTTTACCCGATGGGACAGCATGCTCAATCCGCACATCAGTGCGACGTCCGTGGTTTCGAACATGAACTGGATTGAGTCCGGCACGGATAAGCAGAAGGCCGACGCGGAAGAGGCCTTTAAAATGTTCGACAACGCGATTGTCCTGGTCGGCCCGGTGGATCCGATTTTGCAGGATTTGGCGCCTACGCCTTTTGATGGCGACCCGGTGCCGAAGGTCGGCGTTTACGGCAATCTGATCAAGACGTTTTTTACCGGTAAATTTGTCATTCGACCGCCCTACTGGCTTAACACCATCTTGCTATTTGTTCTGACATTCGTCGTGGGTGGTCTGGCCATTTATAAACACACCGGGCTGGCTAAAACCTTTTTTTGGCTGGTGCTCGCCAGCTACATCCTCGCGGTCTTTGAGCTTTTTTCCCATTTCAGCCTCGCGCTCCCGCTCGTCGCTCCGGTCGGCTCCGCTTTGTCCGCAGCCTTCGTCGGCACCATCATGCGACTGGTGGAAGAGGAAAAACAGAAGCGGCGCATCAAGGGCATGTTTGGCACCTATCTCGCCCCCGAAGTCGTCAACCGCATGGTGGAATCCGGCCAGGAACCACAACTGGGCGGCCATAACGTCGTCATCACCATTTTCTTTAGCGACGTGCAGGGCTTTTCCTCGTTTTCAGAGGTGTTACCACCCAACAAGTTGACGGACCTGATGAACGAATACCTCACCGCCATGGCCGACCTGCTGCAGGCGGAGGGCGGCTCGCTCGACAAATACATCGGCGATGCCATTGTCGCGATGTATGGCGCGCCGGTGGATTTGAAAGACCATGCCATTCGCGCCTGCGTCACCGCCTGCCGGATGCAAAAACGCCTCGGCGAATTGCGCGCGAAATGGATTGGCGAAGGTGACAAGTGGCCCGACAAAGTGCATCGCATGCGCATGCGGATTGGGCTGAACACCGGCGAAGCCATCGTCGGCAACATGGGTTCAGCCAACCGTTTTAATTTCACCATGATGGGCGACCCGGTGAATTTGGCGGCTCGTTGCGAAAGCGGCGCCAAGCACTTTGGGGTTTATTCGATGTGCACGGAAGACACGAAAAAAGCCGCCGAGGCCCTCAGCCAGGAAGTTCTTTTCCGTCGCCTGAACAAAATCGTCGTCAAGGGCAAGACCACTCCCGTCGAAGTCTATGAAATCACCGGCCTGCGGGCCGAGGCCACGCCTGATACTTTTCGCTGCATTGAGCTTTTTGAAAAAGCCCTTGAGCTTTACTTCGCGCAAAAGTGGGACGAGGCGAAGGCCATGTTTGCCGAAGCCGAGAAGCTCGAGCCGCTGCAGCCCGGACGTGACCCGGGGGTGGCCCATAATCCCTCCGAGCTTATGCAGGAAGCCTGCGATGAGAAAAAAGCCCACCCGCCGCCCGCTGACTGGAACGGGGTTGAGGAAATGACCGAGAAGTAAGCGCCTAAGTCGTGAACCACGGTGGCTCGCTGCCGCGCCGCCATTTGATATTGCACCCTACGCTGGCTTTTTGCGCTGTCTCCGGGATGCCTTGCCCCGCCAATGCCGCTTCGATGGCCGTGCGCAAATCCGCTCCCGTGGCTGGAGTAGGCCGGCCCGGCCGGCTGTCGTCAAAGCGCCCCCGGTACACGAGCCGACGCGCGGCGTCGAAGACATAGAAGTCCGGCGTGCACGCAGCATGGTAGGCTTGCGCCACGCGTTGTGACTCATCGAACAGATACGGAAAAGTGAAGCCGTATTTTTTGGCGACCACCGCCATTTGGCTGGGCGAGTCTTCGGGATATTTTTGAATATCATTGCTGCTGATGGCCACCGCCGCCAGCCCGCGCGGCTGGAATTCCTTGATCTGCGCCACCAGTGCTTCGCGCACATGGACTACAAACGGGCAGTGGTTGCAGATAAATGCGACCAGCAAAGCGGGTTGGCCCGCGAAATTGGCCAGGGACACCTGCTGGCCGGTAACACAGTCCGGCAGGGCAAAAGCCGGGGCCTCCGTGCCCAGGGGCAGCATTGTGGAATGAACGGCAACCATGGCAGCAGGGAAGGGGCGCCCTTCCTCTCGTTACAAGAACGTCATAAATCCGGCAAAGATAAAGCTAATTCTGTGCCACCGGGGAGGATGTCTTGGGCAGGGCGTCGGGATTGTCCTTGAAATATTCGCGCAGAATCTCCCGGGCAGGAAGAGCTGAATAAATCCCCCCATAAATATCGGCGCCCTTGACCGGGCTTTCAACCGTCACCACCAGGGCAATACGCGGGTTCTCCACCGGGGCAAAACAAACGAACCAAGCCACGGTGGTCTCCTTGCCGGGCCCCCATTGGGCCGTGCCGGTTTTGCCGGCGATATGCAGCATGGGCAATTCTGGAATTTGGGCGCCCCGGCCGGTGCCATCGCTGACCACCTTGGTCATCGCGGTTAGCAGCAACTGGCGTTGCTCCGGGGTCAGGCCCAATGCTTCGCCGTCATGCATCACATAGTCCGGCGCCAGATTTGGATTATGCGTCAGTGTTGGCCTGGTCCGCGTTTCGTTGCGGGCAATGGAGGCCACCAGGCACGCCATTTGTAATGGAGTTATTTGCATGTAGCCCTGGCCCACCGCCAAATTTGCCGAGTCACCGTCGGACCATGACCCGTCTCCGGGCCGGTGCCGTTTCTTCCACTCGCGATCAGGAATGATCATGTTTTGCTGGGCGGCTTCAGATATTTCAGCGCCAATCCCGGTTCGTTGGCCCAAGCCCAGGCGCCGGGCTTCGGCGGCAATCCGCTCCGGCCCAATCGTCATTCCTTCCTGGTAAAAAAACACGTCGTTGCTTTTTTCAATGGCCGTGACCAGATCAATGTTTCCCGCGGCGAGTTTCGAATCATCCCAAAATGCCCGGCCGCCGATAGTGATGAATGCCGGGCAATCTAAATGCGTGTTTGCGTCCAGCATTCCCGCCCGAAGTCCGGCAATCGTGTCCACCAATTTAAAAGTCGAGCCGGCGGGATACAGCCCCTGCGTGGCGCGGTTTAGCCAGGCCCCGCGGGCGTTGATATCATCGTACGTTGTGGTGGAGATGTTCGGCACCGTGTCATTCAAGTCGTAGTCCCGCTTGCTGGTCATGGCCAGAATTTCGCCCGTCCTTACATCAATCGCCACTGACGCGCCCACCATGTCGTATTTGCCGTCGAGGATTTTTTTGCTCATCTCGGTCTCCATCACCCGCTGCAAATCCAAATCAATGCTGCATTGAAAATCCGCGCCGACGGTCGGCGTTTTTTGCTCTTTGCGCTCGTACAATGCCGCCGCAGGGTCCACCACCCAGGTTTCTCCGCCCGCTTCGCCTTGCAGCTCGCGGTCATGACTCTGTTCCAATCCATCCCGCCCCGTCATGCCGCTCAGGGCAAATTTGTCCTGTTTGGGCAAATCCTCCCCCGGCACATTGTTGCCATTGATGTCATTCGTCAGGCCCACAAACCCCAGCACATGCGCCGCCAGCGCGCCATAGGGATAATGGCGCATGGCTTCGACCCTGGTCTGCATGGGCGATTCCACGGGCATGCGTGCATTGAAGCGGGCGTATTCTTCCGCTGTCAGGTTTTCAATCAAGGGGTAGGGGAGCAGCAGGTTATCTTCGATGTGCCGCTGAAAGGCCTTCTCGTCCAGGGTCTGCGAACGGTTGAGGAGCGTGTTCGCCTGGTTGAGATACCGCAAGGCCACATTCACGCGGGCTTCGCGCTCCAGCTCGTTACTGTCAACGGTGCGCCGGGCCTCCGTGGTGTCGTCGTGGTGCTGGTCAAGCCATCGGTTGTGCAGGCGGTTGAATTCGGTGTGGAATTCGTCGCGCAGCTCATCCACGTACAGGACCACCGAATAGCTCGGTTGGTTCTCCACCAGCACCCGGCCCTTGCGGTCGAGAATCCGCCCCCGGGGCCCCGGTTCCAGCACCCGGCGCATGATTTGTTTTCGTTCCGTCTCCGCATAGGCCGAGCTTTGCAGGATTTGCCGCCAGGCCAGCCCGCCCAACAGCACGACAAACAGCAACGCCAGCACCGCCGCGAGCGAGAACAGCCGCGGGTTCATGCGCTGATACGCCGCCATTTGCGGGTTCAGAAGGCGTCGTCGGTTCGCGGCGGCATTGCTGTCAATCCCGCGAGGCCGAGCACGCTTTCCTGGAAGGCGAAAAACCATAAGGTGACCGGTAGGACAATTATTTGTGAAAGACCAAAATCCACGGCGGCGCGTTCAAAAAAAGCTCTGGTGGCCGCGCCATGATGCAGGATGGCCCAGACCGTGAACACCGTAAAGAACAACCCGTTCATCAGCCACGCGAGCCCAATTTGTTGCGTGCGTCGCAGCCGCCCCAATCGCGCCCGGTTCGCCAGGATCAAGCACGCCCCGCCCATAAACAAAGTCATCAGAAATCCCGGCGGTGTCGGCAGCGGCGCATCACCCGCCAGACCGGAACATATCAGGCACAACAGCAGGTAGCCCGGCCCCAGGCGCAAGGTCGGCCAGACGATGCAGGGGCCGGCCAGGAAAATAGATACGCTCCATCCCGCCAGCCCGTCATTGACCATGGCCGTCAGTGCCAGCAGCAAGATGTTTGAGGTCGCGAGCACCAGCCAGTAACGGTTAAGTTTCATGGTTTGCCTCCGGGTCGGCGCGGAACATTCGCGGTGGAGCGGGGTGCTGCCGGTACCGGCGTCGGCACGCGTGCGCTGGGCTCATCCGGCACCAGCACCGCGACTTCGTGCAAATTGGCCAGTTGCGGATCGAGTTTGACCACTCCGGTCTGGAACAGGCCGTCTGCGCCGGGTCCCAAGCGGTCAATGGTCCCCAGCCTTAGCCCTTCGGGAAAGTCTCCACTCAGGCTCGAGGTCACAAGGGTAAGAGGACTCCCCGGCAAAACCGTGACCCCTTGCTGCACATCGCGAACCTCGCCCACGGGCCCCTGCAAGGGCGCGCTATCCACGCCTTGGTAGATGGCTGGGTGGCTGCTGTCGTTGCCCAGATTCGCCGCCACGCGAAAGAGCGGGCTGTTCGCCAGTTCCACCACGGCGGTATAAAAATCAACCTCCTTGATGCGCCCGACCACGCCGCCGGCAAACACCACGCCCTGGCCGGGGGCCAGCCCCGCCAGCCGCCCTTTGCGAATGGTGATTTGCTGCCACCATGTCGTTTCATCGCGCCGGATGACGCGCGCATACTCGTAATGAAAACCCGGTTCCGGCGGCAGTTGCAAAAGATCCGCCAGCCGTTGGTTGTCGTCGGCCAGGGTCGCCGCCTGCTGCAATTGCAGGTCAGCCTCATTGGCGTGGCGCTGGGCATCGCGCCCGGCTTCAATCAGCTCGGTTTGACCATGGTCGCGCAGGCCCCAGAAATCCTGCAGGTCCTTGAGTCGCGAATAGGCCACCTCACCCGGGGCCTCAAACAGCGAAAAACTGGCCCGGGTAAAACTGCGCACGGCCACCGGCGCCAGCCACCATACGGCGACAAAGAACGCCAGGCCCAGCAAGGGACGAATTCGACTGGCGCGTGGCGAGGCCAAGGCGGGCGGGGCTGCGAAAAGCGTTGGGGCGGATCAGCCGCCGTTTAACCGTCAAAATTCTTCGACTCAATCAACCACGCGTCGAGTTCCTGTAACACGATGCCCGTGCCGTTGGCGACGGCGCTCAACGGATCTTCCGACAAAATCACCGGCAGCCCGGTCGCTTCGCTCAGCAGGCGGTCGAGGTTGCGCACCAGCGAGCCCCCGCCGGCCAGCACGATGCCGCGGTCCACCAGGTCGGCGGACAATTCCGGCGGGCACCGCTCCAGCGCGGAACGGATGACCTCGATGATTGAATTGAACGTGTCGCTCAGGCATTCGCGGATTTCCTGCGAGGTGATGAGCAATGTCTTGGGCAGGCCGGCGACTGAATCGCGTCCACGCACTTCCATCGTCAATTCCTGCTCCAGCGGAAATGCCGAACCGACGTTGATCTTGATTTCTTCCGCCGTGCGTTCGCCAATCATCAGGTTATAGGCCCGCTTCATGTAATTGATGATGGCGTTATCCATTTCATCCCCCGCCACGCGCAGGCTTTTGGAGTAAACGACATCCTTCAAAGATATGATGGCCACTTCGGTGGTGCCGCCGCCGATGTCCACAATCATGTTCGCGGCGGGTTCGTCAATCGGCAGGCCCACACCAATCGCCGCAGCCAGCGGTTCGGTCAACGTCAACACTTCGCGCGCGCCGGCATTCAGCACGGAGTCCCGCACCGCGCGGCGTTCCACTTCGGTGATGCCCGAGGGAATTGCCACCACCACGCGCGGGCTCGACCAGGCGGAGGTGATGACCTTCTTGATAAAATAGCGCAGCATTTCCTGCGTCACGTCGAAGTCCGCGATCACGCCGTCTTTCATCGGCCGAATCGCGGTGATGGCCACCGGGGTGCGGCCCAGCATGCGCTTGGCTTCCAAGCCGACGGCGCGAACTTTTTTCGAATTCGTGTAAATTGCCACGACACTTGGCTCGCGCACGACAATGCCCTTGTCTTTCACGTACACCAGCGTGTTGGCGGTGCCGAGGTCAATGCCGATGTCACTGGAAAGAAACGGAAAATATTTAGCGAGGAAGCCGAACATGAGGAATATCAGTAAACACGGGCAGGAAGCCCGATAAACCATTTTTTACCTGTATAGAGGGCTTGTCAAACGTAAATCACGCTCGATTAAGGCCTTGCGGCAGCTATTCACCGGGCGCGAGCCCGGACCAACCAGGCCCGCCAGGTGGCTTGGACCCCGCCGGGAGTGACGTGCCTTTGATTATACCTTTGCAGGGCCGCTCGCAGACGTCCAGCCCCCACGGATCGGTGCGGTGCCAGCCCCATCGCATGAACCGCGCGCAAGAGTTCCAGACTGTTCGCGTGAACACTGCGCTTCTCCCAGGTTTGTTCGCGTTCGATGGCCAGGCCCGCGTGTTTGACCATGCTCCGCCATTCGGTGGCGGTATGCCAGTCCAGCGGTTTCACCTCGGGCAGCAGTGAATGCAACTCGCCCAGCGTGCCGGGTAACAACACCGCGAGAACCATCCGACCGCCGGGCTGCAAAATTTTTCGCCAATGCTGCAAGACCGTCTGCGGTTCCGGCAGCCACTGCAGCAAGCTGCACGCAAACAGCCAATCGATGGGGTCTAAACCGCTTGGTATTCGGGCATCCAGCACCTGCCACTTGGCCGTCGGGCAATGCGCGCGCCCCAGCGCGACCATCTTCGGGGCGGCATCCGTGGCGGTGTACACCCCCGCCCACGGCAGCATTCGCCGGGTAAAAAGTCCCGTGCCCGCGCCCAATTCCAGCGCGCGACCGATTTTTTCCTCCGGTAAAACCCATTCCGCGAGTGTCGCGGCCAGTGCCGCCTGCGGCTTGGCTTGGCTTTCATACTGTTCCGCCGCGCGATCAAAGTTTTCAATGACCTTCTTCATTGCCGTGCCTTCAATGGAAACTCTCCAGCCGCGGCGCGCAACAATGGCCCGGGCGCATGGCCTGTCGCCGGCACGATTCGTAAATCTGGCCATTTCTCCTGCAATTTACCCGCATCGAGCAACGCATCGTTCTCGCCAGCGAAACCAAGCCAATGTTTTGGCGGAGGCGCCGGGGCCCGCCAGTTTTCCAGCCAGCCCAGTTCGGTGTCCAGCGCGGCGGTTTGGCTGGCAGTCAAATTACTCACCGCTGGCACGATGTTTTCCAATCCGCTCCGGCGATAAAAATCCGCGACGGCGGCCGCGGGGTCGTGGCGGCAGCGCCTCCGTTGCAACCGCAATTGCGCCAAGGTGATGCGGCCACCATCGCCATTTTCCACTGCAAATGAAAAAATGGGAGCAAGTAAAATTACGGGGACAGTTTCAGAAAGCTTCTCCGCATGCATCAGCAGCCACAACGCACCCAGCGAATACCCGCCGAGGGCGTCATATTTTTTTTGCCCCAGAGTCGCGGTCGCTTCGGCGGGAGACACGGCGTCATGTTTCGCGTCCGGGAAGGCGGCGTGGGCCTGCTCGGCCAGCCAAGTCGGCGGCACCGCCCAGCCCGATATCCAGAGTAATTTCATGACTTTTTCCGGTTATGTTTGCGCCAGTCATTCAAGCCGTTAATCAGCGATTCCAACTCCGCCCAGGTCGTGCTGGCCTTGAGGGACAGGCGCAGCCGCGCCGTGCCGACCGGCACCGTGGGCGGGCGGATGGCACCGACGGCAAAGCCGCGTTCAGACAAATATTTTCCCAAAGCAACAACTTGGGCGTCCGCGCCAATCAATACCGGCACGATGGGGGAGTCGCCGTCCGGCGCGTCCCAGCCCTGGGCAGCCAATTTCGCGCGAAACCGCCGCGATTGTGCACGCCATGCTTCCGCTTGCGGGGCCATTTCGCTGGCGCAGCCAATCGCGGCCGTGCCCGCGGCGGCCAGCAGCGGTGAAAGGTAGGTCGAATAAATGAATTCACCGGCTTGATTGACCAGCGCCTCGCGCAACTGCGGGTCGCGAAAGAGCGTGTAGGCCCCCATGCCCCCCAGGGCCTTCCCGAGCGTGCCGATCAGCACATCCACGCTGCCGGTCACGCCTGTTTCCGCCGCCCGGCCCTGGCCTTGCGGCCCGTACCAGCCCAGCGCGTGGGCCTCGTCCAGCATCCAGACAAATCCGTGGCGCCGTTTCAGTTCTGCCAGTCGCGCCAAGTCCGGGCTGTCGCCATCCATGCTGTAAACACTCTCCGTCACGACCCAGACGATTCGCCCGGGCCGCCCATTTTCCTCCAGCAGTTTTTCCAGTGCCGCCAAATCGTTGTGGGGAAAGCGCCGGAATTTCGCCTTGGATTTTAAAGTCCCGGCGATGAGGCTGTGATGCACCAGCCGGTCCGCCAAAATAATATCTTCCGGTTTGGCGAGCGTGCCCAGCACGGCCTGATTGGCCGCAAAGCCGCTGTTCCACACCAGCCCGCTGGGAAAACCGTGCCAGGCGCAAAGTATTTTTTCCAGTTTCGCGTGTCCATCCTGGTACCCGCGCACGAGGGGTGAGGACGAAGCCGACACCGGCCCGGTGGCCAGTGCCGCATGCACGGCATTTTTCAATGCTTCATTGTGCGCCAGCCCCAGGTAATCGTTGTCGGCCAGATTTATCCGCACCGGCCCAGCCACGCGCAATTCCCGCCGGCGGTTTTTTGCCGCGCGTTCCCCCAAATCCTTGCGCACGCGGGCGGAAAGATGGCTGGCCGAATTTGCGGTTGGCTTGCTCACGGAGGGTTAAAATTACAGGCCGAAGAATTTTGTGACGGACACGGAGCCGGCGAATTTTGGTTCCATCGAGTTCACCGCCAATTCACCGCTCACCGGCGTCGCAACATCTTCTAATGCCTTTCTTGTGCTGGCGGCCACGTCCCGCGGCGGTGTGCGCAACGCGTTCAAAAACACCTGGTGAGTGAGTTTCTTTTGACTGTTACCCTGGACGTAATGACAAACCAGGCGCGCCTGGTTGATGGCGCCAAGTTCGTCCGCCACGACCAAAATCACCGATTTTGCGCCAACTTCCTCGGCAAAATCCACCCAGTCCCAGCCCCGGGGCCCAAGGGGCACCGCCACGCCGCCCGCGCCTTCAATCAAGCGCAAATCCACGGGTGGCAGCGCCAGAATTTCCTGAATTACCTTTCTTATGTCCAACTCTGCGCGCTGTTTCGCAGCGGCGGCCAGTGGGGCGAGCGGCGCGCGGTAGCGCCGCAACGTGTAAGCACAGGCAGACGGCAACCCGGCGAGTTTGGCCGCAATCTCGGCGTCCGACGCTTCTTTGGGAGCCACGCCCGTTTGCACCGGTTTGATTATTTGCACGGAGCATTGCTGTTTGAACGCCGCGCGTGCGAAAGCCGCGCAAACCCGCGTTTTGCCCACGCCCGTGCCCGCGCCGGATATTAAAATTGTCACCACGAGATTAGCGCGCGTCTTCCAATTCTCCGGCTGACAACGCCGCCTGCAATTGCCGCGTGGCTTCGGGGTCGAGCGCGTGCAGGCCCAGGCGGTGCAACAGTTGCAAATCTTCGCCCGCGTCGGGGTTGGGCGTCGTCAGCAATTTTTCTCCGAGGAAAATCGAATTCGCCCCCGCCAGATAGCACATCGCCTGCAACTCCGGGCTCATTTCAGTGCGGCCGGCTGAAAGGCGCACAATCGCCTTCGGCAGCGCCAGCCGTGCCACCGCGATGATGCGCACAAACTCAAACGGGTCCACCGGCGCTTGCTCCGCCAGCGGCGTGCCCGGCACCGGCACGAGCGCGTTGATCGGCACGGATTCCGGTTGCGGGTCGAGCGACGAAACCTCGGCTATCAATTTCAGCCGGTCTTCCACGCCTTCTCCCATGCCCAAAATTCCGCCGCAACATACTTCCAGTCCCGCGGCCCGCACGTTCTCCAGCGTCTTCAGCCGGTCGTCATAGCAGCGGGTGCTGATGATTTGCGGGTAATATTCGCGCGAAGTGTCGAGATTGTGATTGTAAACGCGGCACCCGGCTTGCTTCAACTTCTCGGCCTGCGGTTGCGTCAGCATCCCGAGCGTGCAGCACACTTCAAGGCCCTCGGCCGCGACGCCCTCGACCGCGCGCAGCACGGAATCAAATTGCGGCCCGTCGCGCACTTCGCGCCATGCCGCGCCCATGCAAAAGCGCGACGCGCCGCCCGCGCGCGCCTGCTTCGCTTTGGCGATAATGTCATTGTCGTCCATCAGCGGAGCATCGGCGAGACCGGTCTCATAATGGGCCGACTGCGGACAGTAGGCGCAATTTTCCGGGCAACGGCCCGTCTTGATGCTTTGCAGCGTGCACAGCTGCACGCCTGCCGGGTCCTGGTGGCGGTGGTGTACCGCTTGGGCGCGGAAGATGAGCGTGGTGAGCGGCAGTTCATACCACTCGCGGATTTGGGTGAGCGTGGCCATGGGAGTTTAATTTATCGGATGGGGATTATATTCAGCGGCAAAATCGACAAAGCGCCGGTGTGGCCCGCCGGGGCGGCGGACGACCGCATCCAGCGCAGCGCGGGCGGTTTCGCAGAGAAAACGGAATTCAGGCTCGTCGCAACACGGCGGCGGCACGAATAGCAGCGAATCCCCCAGCGGGCGCAGAATCAATCCACGCCGCCGCGCTTCGAGGCAAACTTGCAACGCCACGCGCGCGCCCACCGGAAAAGTTTTCAAACACTGTGCATCGGCCACCAAATCCACCGCGGCAGTGAGTCCACGCTGTCTCGGCGCGGACACGTTCGGGTGCTCGGCAAAATTCCCCGCAAAAACTTTCCCAAAACCGGCCAGCCGCTTTTCAAGCGTGCCGTTCGCCACCAGCGGCTCCAGCTTCTCAATGCTCGCCAGCGCCACCGCGCAGGCGAGGGGGTTCGCCGTAAACGTGTGCCCGTGGTAGAACGTGCGCCCTTGCTCGTAGGTACCGCGGAAGGCGTCGTGAATTTCGTCGGAGGTCAGCGTCGCCGCCAGCGGCAGGTAGCCCCCGGTCAGGCCCTTGCCCACACACAAAAAGTCCGGCGTCACGCCCTCACTCTGGCCCACCAGCATTTTCCCGAGCCGCCCAAAGGCGACAAATACTTCGTCCAAAATCAAATGCACGCCGTGTTCACGGCACAACGCCGCGACATCGGCCACAAAACCGGACGGCTGTTGCCGCATGCCCGCCGCGCCTTGCACGGAGGGTTCCAAAATTACCGCGGCAATGTTTTTGCTCCGCGCCCCCAGCAACGCGCGCAAAGCGCTCAGGCTTGCTGCGGAGTCAGCCTCCAATACTTTTCCCGCCAAATCGCGGCCGCGCGGCGCAGGTACATGATGAGCAGGCAGGAACCAATCCGCAAAACGACCGTGAAACGCCTCGCCATCGCCTGCTGCCATCGCGCCCAGTGTGTCGCCGTGATAGCCGCCCGTGAAGCCGGCTATTTCGCGTTTGTCCGGGTGGCCGGTCAGTTGCCAATACTGTCGCGAAAGCTTGAGCGCCACTTCGACTGCGCATGAACCATTATCGGCGAAAAACACCCGGGCCAGTTTCGGCCCGGCCAGGTGGGCCAGTTTGGCCGTCAGGGTCGCCGCCAGCGGATGGCTCAACCCCAGCCAGGTCGCGTGCGCCACTTGCTCGATTTGCGCTCGCAGGGCGGCATCAAGGTCCGCATCGCGGTGGCCATGCACGTTCGTCCAGAGCGAGGAATTTCCATCCAAGTAACGCCGGCCATCCACGTCAAACAGCCACGGGCCTTCGCCGTTTTGAATGTGCAGCGGCGGGTATAGCGCGACCTCGGCGGTCTGCGTAAATGGATGCCACGCATGGCGTCGGTCCCAGGCGTCGAGCTGGGCGCGGTCGGGCAGGGTGGGCGTGGCGGCGGGCATGGCCAAGCCCAATTAGAACAGCTTCCCCGGCCCTTGTTAACTAAAAACTCTTACATCATTAACAGCCGACAACACCATCATTTTGGCCGTTAACACTCACTCCCACACCGGTGCATAGCTCGCGTTGTCCACCCAGCCCAAATGCCCGTCGGCGGTTTGCACCTTGTAGTAGTCGCCGTGTTTGTCGAGCACTTGCGCCATTTCTCCGGCCTGGGCCAGCCCCAGCGAGCCACTCTCCGCCGTCGGCGATAGTTTGAGCGCCGTATCCGCACGCACCACCACCCCGTCGTGGTCGTGTTGCCGCACACCCCAGGCGCCGATGCCCGCGCCCATTGCCACCAGCGCCATGCTCGCGCACAAAACCTTCGGCGTCAGCCCGCCCCAGCGATACAGCCGCGGCAAAAATGCCAGATAAATCGCCGCCCAGCCTGCCAGGGTCGCCAACCACGTCCAGGTGTTTTCGGTAAAAAATCCCGCATAGTGGTCGAGCCGCGTTGGTTCGGGTTCGCTGATGTTCAGCGCCTGCCGCGCGAGGGCCAGATTTTGCCGCGCATCGGGGTCGCCCGGATTGAGGGACAGCGAACGCAGGTAATGCAAAACGGCCTCGCCATAGTCGCCCGCGCTATAACAGGCGTTGCCAAAATTAAATTCAAGGGCTGGTGTGACGGCCTGACGCTCCGCGGTAAGAAAATGTCCACGGGCTTTGGCATAATTGCCCGCCGTGTATGAAGCCAGCCCGGCGTTAAATGCCCCCGCCGCGTCGGCAGGCACGGCGATGGGAGCGATGGGCGTCGGCACGCTGGCGGTTGCTTCGGGGGAAGCCGTATCTGCGCTCGTCGCGTTTGCGGGTGCGACCAACCCCGCCGGCAGGGTGAGCACCGGGGCATTCGCATCCGTGGTCGCGGGCGCGGCCATTTGTGCGCTGACATTCGCCAACGCGGTTAAAAAGAAAAGCACAGAAATGGCGGAAATCTTTTTCATGCGCGTCCCAAAAGTTTTTGCACGAGGCTGTGCAGCCGTTCCGCGGCTTGCGGCAGGTCGGCTTGATTCGGAGCATATCCGCCGAAGCGCAGGGCGTCGCCCGCGTCAAAAATTTCACGGGCTTGTTGCCGTAATTCCGCGTTGGCGCCTTTGGCGGCGAGGTGCGCGTCGAACTCCTGCCAGGTCAGTGCGGCGGCGGCATTCAGGCGGTCATGGGTGGCGGCTTCCTGCAGGGCGCGCTGGGCAATTGTGTAAAATTCCTCCACTTGTCCCTTGGCCGCGGCGGCGCGGGCCTGGGCGACATCAGCCGTTGCCTGCTGAAATGCCTGGAGCCGCCGGGCAAAAACGGGGTCGTTTTCCAGGCGCAGTTGGCGGCGGCGGGTAATGACCAGCGCGGCCAGAACCGCGGCGGGAATCAATTGCACCGTCCAAAAGATCGGCGATTTCAGGAAAATACGCGGTTGCGGGTTTTGCCAGGAACCCGGTTCAATATGCAGGCCGACCAATTGCGGTTTCGCCGGGCTGACGGGCGCGCTTGCCAACGCCGGCAAAGGCACGGTCTGGCCCGGCGCGGCGGGCTGGACTTTCACCGCAATGGGTTTCAGCGGCAGTTCGACATACGCCTTGGTTTCCGGATTAAAGAAATTGAACTCCGGCGCGGGCAGTTCGGTGATGTTGTCCGAAAGTGGCATCAACACATATTCAAACGTCTTGATGCCGTGGTACCCCAGGGCATCCTGGGCCTGGAAGGAATCTTTTGGCGTGTACGAACGCCAGTTGGAACCCAGCGTGAGCACCGGGGCCTCCAGTCGCCCGAAATTACCCTGGCCGCTGACGGAGAGTTTCAGCGTCACCGGCACCCCCACTTGCAGGTCCGTCGCCGACAGGCTGGGCTCATCCACGGAGAACGTCCCAATGCCGCCGGTGAAATTCGCCGGACGGCCTTCGTCCGGCAGCGGCAGCACATTCAAATCCAGTGCCTCGGATTCAATATTGACCTGCTCTTGCTGCGAGAAACTGAATGGATTCTGTCCAAAGATTCCAGTGCTCAAGGGGTCATTTTGCCTTTGCACCATGATCACTAAAGGCACCGTCAGGCGCAGGGATTGGGCGCCGGCCTTCAACGGCGTCACATAAACGTGCCAGGTGTCGGCTTGAAATTGTTGACCGCCAACGATGGGGGCGGAGGAGTCTCCGTTGCCGGCCAGCTTCACGTTCTCAAAGCTGTCGTTGTCTTGCGTCACTTCGCCGACATTCTGCGGATGCAAATCCTGGCGCCACATGATGCTGACGTCGAGCGGCGCCCGCTCGCCCACATAGATGTCCTTGCGCGGCGCGTTCAGGGTGAGGGTGATGGGATCCGGCGTGGCGGGATGCTCACTCACCGTTAAAGTGGCGGCGGGAATGGTGAGGGTGTTTCCATTTACAGCCAAAGTGTAGGCCGGGATGGTGTATTCACCCGGCTTGTCGGCACGGACACGAAATTCCTGGGTCACTTTCACCGACATGTCGCCATTGATGATGCTCATCTGGGTGCTTTGTCCAGCCCGTTGAATCACCAGCCCCTGCACCGCTGGCGGATTGATATTAGGCAGCGACTTTGCGCCAGATACTTGCACGGAATATCCGCCCACCTGTCCGGCTCCAATCTCCGTCGGGTTGAAGGTGGCTGTCGCTGACAAATCCTGGCCACTGGCAATGGCCGCACCTAAACACAATGCCACCACCAGCCACTGCAGGTGGCTGACGAGATGGGCTGCCCGAAAATCTGTGGTCAGGGTTTTCACCAATCTTTTTGGTACTGGTCGGTGGATGGTTTTCCGTTCGAATTTTGTAAATTGCTGGCGGGTAATTTGTGTTCGTTACTTTTGAGGGAATCAAGCAATTGGCGAGCTTCTTCCCTCGTCATGCCCCCGGCGGCGACCGTGCCATTCACGGTCTGGTCTCCGTCCTTCGGCGAACCCGCAGCGGCTCCGCTGGTGCCCCCGACTGCGGCTGCTTTGGTTTGACCGGCATTTTGCTGGCCGGGTTCCTTGCCGGCTTGGCTGGCCGGTTGCGGTTGTGGCCCATTTTTGTTTTGGTCGCCCGGTTTTTGCCCCGATTGATCAGGCTGGTTTCCCGGCTGGTTCTGGTCACCGGGCTTATTCTGCTGGCCACGCTGGCCTTGCTGAGGCTGGTTTTGCGGTCCAGCGGAATTCTGCTGATTCGGTTTATTCGCCGGCGACGGTGAGTTTTTCTGGCCGGATTGCTTTTGCCCGTTCTGCGACTGGTTTTGCGATCCGGAAGCATTCGGCGGGTTCTGGTTGTTATCCGACGAAGATTGCTTTTGCTGGCCGGACTGATTCTGCGACTGGCTTTGGCTGTTTTGCGGTTGATTCTGCTGCGAATCGTTCTGCTGCCCGGACTGATTTTGCTGGGATTGGTTTTGTTGCTGGTTTTGCTGGGATTGGTTCTGCTGAGTCTGATTCTGCTGCTGGTCCGGTTTGTCCTGCTGCTGTTTTTGTTGCTCCATCTGCTTCTTGAGCTCTTCAATCTGCTGCTTGACCACCCCAAGGTTGTACCGCGCATCGGCGTCGTTGGAATTCAGTTCCAGCGCGTTTTGGTAGTCTTTGACGGCGTCTTCCCAGGAGGCTTGGGCTTTTTTCGGGTCGTCTTTGATATCGGCCTGGCCCAGCCGGAAATTCGTGTTGCCGAGATTGTAATAAGCGCGCTGCTGCAACTGGAGATCATTGCTGGAAAGGGTTTTTGAAAATGCGTCTGCCGCCGCGTCGAAATTTCCCCCGCGGTACAGGCTCTCGCCCTGGTCGTAGCGAAACCGCCCATCCTGCGTGGCATCCGCCGCTTGCCCATACGCTTCCGCGGCGCCCAAATAATCGCCTTTTTGGAACAGGCTTTGCGCCTCTTTAATGGAATACTGCTGGGACGGTGTCGGCGCCGCCGCACCGGTTTGCGCCGGCGGGGCTGGTTCGGCGGATTGTACCGATTGCGTTGGCTGGCTGGCATCCGCCGCTTGTGTTGCGGCCGGGCTGTCCGCCGCCTCGCTGCGCCCGTATCCACCCAAAAACAAGGTCAATAAGAGCGCCGCCGCAATCACGGGCGGCTTGCGCTCCGGGGTCGGCTTGATGGAACTTCGCCGGGCGCTCGAAACCGGCAGCGGCTCCGCCAGATTCACCGTGGCCAGATTGCTCCGTCGCCAGGATGGCCGCCGCGTGCCGATGAGCATTTCGATGGCCAGCAGCAGTGCGCCCACCCCCAGCGGCCACTGGTAACGCTCAATCGGCTGGCGTTGCATTTGCGCGGACAAACTTTGCTCCGGGATTTTTTTGATGCCTTCCTCATACACCCTGGTCAAGCCTTCGCCCGTTGCGCCCAGTGGCTGGTAAAAGCCGTGCGTGGCTTCGGCGATGCCTGTCAGGGTGGCGGCGTCGAGATGCGATTTGACAATTTCCCCGCGTTGGTCGCGCACAAAGTCGGTACCCCCATTGGCGTCGCGAATGGGGATGATTTCTCCCTGGGGCGTCCCGACGCCGACGGTGTAAATCGTCACATTTTGTTCCGCCAGCGCTTTTGCTTCGTTCACGCCTTCGCCTTCGAGGTCCTCGCCGTCCGTCAGTAACACGATGATTTTGTGGTTGCCTGATTTTTCCAGGGCGGTTGCCGCTTCATCCAGGCCGCTGCCAATGTCCGTGCCGCCGCGGGCGATGGTGTTCACGTCCACCGCTTCGAGCGTTTGGCGGAAGGCGTCATAGTCCAGGGTCAGCGGGCAGAGGAGGAAGGCGTCCCCGGCAAAGGCCACCAGACCGATGCGGTTGCCACCCATTTTTTCAACGCTGTCCAGAATGGCCAGCTTGGCCCGCTCGAGGCGGCTGGGCTGCACGTCCTGCGCCAGCATGCTTTTCGACGTATCGAGGACAAAGATGACATCCACGCCCCGCGATTGCTTTTCTTCCCAGTCATAACCCCATTGGGGGCGCGCCAGGGCCAGCACCGTCAGCAACACTCCTCCGGCCAAAAGGCCTTGTTTGAGCCGCCGCAGCACGGGGCTATGGGAGGCCAGCAATAGCGGCAGCAACCGTTGCGCCGCAAAATTCCCCAGCAGCCGCTGCCGCGCGCGCTGGCTGGTTTTGAACAGCAGCAGCACGCCGGCGAGGGCCAGCGGCAGGGCAATCAAGGCATAGGGCCAGACGAAGGACATGGGAAGTTTAGGGCAGGCGGCGCAACCGCGTGTGCGCCAGGATTTGCTCCACGCTCAGGAAGCCGAGGCCGAGCAGGGTCGGCCAGTAAAACAATTCGTCATAGGTGGAATAGCGGCGCAGGCGCGCGACGCTCTTTTCCTGCTGGTCAATGTCGTCGTAAATCTTGTGCAATTGGTTCACGTCGAGCGCCCGGTAAAATTTGCCGTTGGTCTTGTCCGCGATTTTTTGCAAATCGTCGCTGTTGATGCCTTCTTCATAGGCGCCGGGCACAAACATCACCCGGCCGTTGGGGTACCGTTGCACCTGGCCGAGATCATCCGTCACCGGCACGGGCACCGGATTGGGCGAGCCGACGCCGATGGTATAAATTTTAACTTTATAGGCCGCTGCCGCATCGGCTGCCGCCATGGGCGCGATGTTGCCGGCATTGTTGTCGCCATCTGTAAGCAGGATGATGACCTTGCTCTTCGACGGTAAATCCCGCAGCCGGTTGGACGCCATGCCCAGCGCCGTGCCGATGGCCGTGCTGCTGCCGTCAACCAGATGCAGGTGCAGCCGCTCAATATTCTGCAACAGCCAGTCATGGTTCAGCGTGATGGGGCTGACCAGGTAAGGTTCACTCCCAAACACCACCATGCCGATGCGGTCGTCCGGCCGCCGCTTGATAAAATCCCGCATCACCTGTTTGGCGGCGTCCACCCGCGTGACCACTTCGTTGCCCACGCTCAAATCCACCGAGGACATGGAATAGGACATGTCGAGCACCAGCACGATATCAATGCCGCTCGCCTCCACTTCATCCGCATGGTCCTGCGGCAACTGCGGGCGGGCCAGGGCCACCACGAACGCCAGCAGTGCGAGCGCCCGCAACGACCAAAGCAGCCACCCAGCCCGCGACCGGCCCACCGCGCCAATTTGCCGCGCCACGGCTGTGCTGGAAAATTGTACTGCCGCGGGTCGCCCCATCCGTCCGCGCAGCAGCAATAACAGCGGCACCACGGGCAGCAGCCACAAATAGGCGGAATCGTGAAAAATTATATTCACGGCGTGGTTGGAGTGGGGTTGGCGGGCGGCGCCGCGACTGCTTTCGGCGGTTTGCCCGGCACTGGTGGTGGTTCGCGCAATTTTTCCGCCGCGTCGAGGAAAGCCCGGGCCGAAGCCAGCAACTGGCCACGCTCTTCTTCACCGAATTGCTGGCCGGCAAATTTGGCCAAGTCGCAAAACTCCAAAAATCGTTTAAGCAGCACCGTCAACTCGCCCTGCAGCCAGGCGTGGCGCGCCGCTTCTTGTAAAAACTCCTCGGTCGTGCGCTCGGGCGCGGGCATCTTGTAGGCATTTTCCAGATACCGCCGCACAGCGTCCGACGCCGCGATGGCAAATTTCTTGTCCTCACCGGCGGCATGCAGGTTTTTCGCGATTTCCAGCTCCTGCAAGGCCCGTTGATAAGCGGTTAACACCACTGGCGGTTTTTTGCGCAGAATCAACGACAGCGCCCCCGCCAGCAGCAAAGTGCCCGCCACGCTGCCCAAAATAATCTGCCGGCCATGCTCTTCCCAAAACGTCAGCGGCACAAAGTTGTGAATGTCGTGGATATCCGCGCTCTTGTCGGACCCCGCCGGCTTCGTCGGCACAAATAGCGGCGGAGTTGGCGTCGTCAGGTTGCCGGCCAGCGGCGTGGCATTGCCTGCAAGGGGTGTAAGGCCGGTCGAATTGGTCGCATTGCCCGCGGGTGTCGAAGTCACGTTGCCAAAGGCCGGAAAAGGTTGGGCCGACAGCGCAGCCGGCCACCCCATCGCGATGGCGAGCAGGCCAACGCTAAGTTTTTGCGCAATGGAAGGGTGGGCTGGCATGGTCGGATTAGCGGCGGCGGCTGCGTTGTTCAAAGAAACGGCGCAACGGCAGAATATAGGATTCGTCCGTGTTCAGTCGTAAGACCCCGGCGCCGGTTTGCAGCAGCCCGCGCCGAAAGAGTTCCTGGCGGCGCTGGTTCTCCTGCGCGTAGCGCGTGCGCACGGCGCTGCTGTTGGTGTTGAGTTCCACGACCTCGCCGGTTTCCGCGTCTTCCAGCGACAGCAACCCCACCGCCGGCAGTTCCTCTTCGCGCGGGTCTGACAGTGACACGCAAATCAAATCATGCCGGCGGTTGGTCAGCGCCAGGGCGCGGAACAGGTCGCGGCTGCGCGGAGAATCGGGGTTTGGCAGTTTCCCTTCGGGCCCCTGCAGGAAATCGCTCACCAGCACCACAATGGAGCGCCGGCGCAACAGCCGGTTGGTGTAATTCAGCGCATCCACCAGATCCGTGCCGCGGTTTTCAGGCGCAAAGCACAGGATGTCGCGAATCACCCGCAAAATGTGCTGCCGACCCTTTTGCGGATGCACGAATTTTTCCATCCGGTCGGTGAACATGCCCAGGCCGACTTTGTCGTTGTTGCGCGTTGCCGAAAACGCCAGCACGCTCGCGATTTCCGCCGCCAGCTCGCGTTTACTCACCGCCGCCGAGCCAAATGCGCCCGAGGCGCTGCCATCCACCAGCAGCATAAGCGTCAATTCGCGCTCCTCCCGGAATTTTTTGACGAACGGCCGGTCCATCTTCGCGGTCACATTCCAGTCAATCCGCCGAACATCGTCGCCCGGAAAGTATTCACGCACTTCCTCAAAGTCCATGCCCTGGCCCTTGAACACCGAGTGGTACGCGCCGACCAGCGCATCCGTCACCAGCCGCTGGGTGCGGATTTCAATCTGGCGGACGCGGCGGACAATGGCCCCGGGATTGGGGGCAGCGTTAATGGCCGGGGCAGGCATGGTTATTGTTTCGTCTTAATTCAGCACTCAGCATTCCGAATTCAGGATTTTCTTACGGCACCGGCAGTGTGTCAAAAATCCGTTTGACGACATCCTCACTCGTCAAATCTTCCGCCTCGGCTTCATAGGTGACGATGACGCGGTGGCGCAAAACATCCATGCCGATGGTCTTGATGTCTTGCGGGGTCACATAACCGCGGCCTTGCAGATAGGCCCAGGCCTTGGCCGCCAGCGTCAGCGCAATCGTCGCGCGCGGCGAGCCGCCAAAGCGCACATATTGGTCGAGTGGTATCTTGTATTTGCTCGGCGTGCGGGTCGCCATCACGATGTCCACGATGTAGTCCTTGACCTTGTCGTCCACGTAAAGTTGGTCAATCACTTCGCGCGCGGCCATGATGGACTTCGGGTCCAGCACCTGGTTGACGTCCATCTTCGGGCGGGTGGTGGCCATCGCGTCCAAAATCTGCCGTTCTTCCTGGCGCGACGGGTAGCCGATTTTCAACTTCAGCATAAAGCGGTCAATCTGTGCTTCGGGCAGGGTATAGGTGCCCTCCTGGTCAATCGGGTTTTCCGTCGCCAGCACGAGGAAAGGCTCCGGCAGCTTGAAGGTTTGCTCGCCAATCGTCACCTGGCGTTCCTGCATCGCCTCGAGCAGCGCGCTTTGTACCTTGGCCGGGGCGCGGTTGATTTCGTCCGCCAGCACGATGTTCGCGAAAATCGGCCCCTTCTTGGTCAAAAACTGCCCGTCGCGCGGGTTATAAATGAGCGTGCCCAGGATGTCCGCCGGCAGCAGGTCGGGGGTAAACTGGATGCGCGAAAAATCCGCCTGTACCGCGCTGGCCAGAGTCCGCACGGACAGTGTCTTGGCCAGGCCCGGCACGCCTTCCAGCAGCACGTGCCCGTTGGCGAGCATGCCCACCAACAGGCGTTCCACCAGGTATTGCTGGCCCACGATAACCTTGCCGATTTCGGCGCGGAGCAGGCCCACCCACACGGAGCTGTTTTTGACGGATTCGTTGAGAGATGCGAGATTCATTGCCATGAGAGGTCGGAAGTAGGGGGTTCAGAGGGCGTCCCACCGCAAGCTCCGGCAGGACATAGGGTTAAAGGATTTTTCAAAGGGTAAATTCGTCCGGCAGACAAGGAGAAATAACTCCACTATTCTATCCAAGGTTCCCGCGCCGCCCAGCCAGAAAATGTAAAAGATTTTTTATCGAGGATACGCGCCCCGCCCCGGCCCCAAACCGTTCAAGATTGCCCGCCGCGCCGGGTCTGTCACGCTGGGCGGGGTATGTTTACGGGCTTGGTCGAGGAAACCGGTGTTTTGCTCAGTCTGGTGGAAAACAAAGCCGCCTGGCGCCTCCGCCTGCGCGCCCGCCGCATCCGGCCTGGCCTGCGCTTGGGCGACAGCGTCGCCGTCAACGGCTGCTGCCTCACTGTGGCCAAAAAATCCCGCGCCACTCTCGAATTCGATTTGCTGGAGGAAACCCTGCGCCGCACCAATCTCGGCGATTTGACTCAAAAAGCCCGCCTCAACCTCGAACGCAGTGTGGCCCGCAACGGCCGTTTCGGCGGCCACTTCGTCACCGGCCATATTGACTGCGTGGGCATCGTCAAAATCTTCCAGCGCTCCGGCAAGAATTACTACCTCCGCGTTGGCTTCCCCAAAAAATTCGCTAAATTGGTGGCAGAGAAGGGCAGCATCACCATCAACGGCGTGTCCCTGACCATTGCCGAAGCCGGCGCGGCCAGCCTCGCCGTCTGGCTCATTCCCCACACGCTCAAGCTCACGAATTTAGACGTGCTCAAGACAGGCTCAAAAGTGAACCTCGAATTTGATCTGCTGGCGAAGTATGCCGAGCGGATGAAGACGTAATTAATTCTCCACAATCCCCTGAATCGGGTAATCCCACTTGTCCGTGCGGAAGGGCGCGGCGGGCAGGTCATAGGAATTATATAAATTGCAGCCGAGGCCCTCGGGGAAATCATCCCAAGCGTAGCGCACCGCCACCGGTGCCGATACCAGCGGGCTGCTGACGACCAGCGTCTGACCGTCAATCTTGGCCGCCGCATCATAAAACTTTTGGTCCGCCCCCGCGACTTGGAAGCCCTTCAACTCGCCGCCCTTGGCCACCAATCCGCCGCCCACATGGGTAAACTTGATGCGCGCGTTGCCGCCTTCCACGGTCATCGTATCATACAGCGGCCCAAAGTACTCAATCTTCTGTCCATAGGCCTTGGCCAGCGCGGCGAGCGCCAGCCGGTAGCCGGTGGGCTGTTTGTTGGAGGGATGAACATTGGTGGCCTCGCCCGTGTCAATCGTCACCGCCATGCCTGTGTTCGGCAGGTCCAAAATGGTTTGCTGCTGTTCCCGGATCAGCGGGTTGTTGCTGATGTTTTTCTGGCCGGGCAACTGCACTTCGAGGAACGTAAAATCGCCTTCGCCCCAGCGTTCGCGCCAGTCCTGAATCAAGGTTTGCATGATGTGGCCGTAGAGCATCAACCCCGGTGTGCCGCCGTCAATGGATTCACCCTGATACCAAATGGCCCCGCGCATGGCGTAGGGAATCAGCGGATTAATCATGCCGTTGAACAACACCGTTGGCATATGCTGGTCGCGGCTCGGGTCGCCCGTGGCGGGCGTGGCCGAACGCGGCTTGTTAATCGGCGTGGCCCGGACGGGTGCCACGGCCGGGCGGGTCGCCGGGTCGGCCTTAAAATAGTTATAGTCAGCATCAAACGCGTCGAGGTACGGCTTGATGGATGGATCGGCGGTGATCTTTTCGCGGGAAATCCACGCCTCGGCGCAACTCGCGCCCGACGCCGCGCACACGATGCCCACCGGCACCTTGAGTTGAAGTTGTAAATCGCGGGCAAAAACATAGCCGATCGCCGAAAATGCCCGCACCGTGTCCGGGTTGCACACCGCCCAACTGCCGGTCACGGTGGTTGCCGGATCATGAGCCTTCGTGTCGCGCGCCGTGAACATGCGGATGGTCGGATAATTCGCCACCGCGATTTCCCCTTCATAATTGATCAGCCCATGGTACGGCCCGCTCGCCTCCACCGGAAACACCATGTTCGACTGCCCCGACGCCAGCCACACTTCGCCCACCAGCACGTCGTCGAGTTTGAGCGGCGCCGCGGTATTTGCGCCTGTCACCGTCATCGTCCGGCTGTCCGCCGAAGTGGTGAGGGGGTCAAGGTCCACGCGCCACTTGCCATCACCCGCGGCTTGGGTTGTCTTTTTCTGGCCGGCAAACTCAACGGTCACTGCTTCACCTGCGGTTGCCTGGCCCCACACGGGCACCTTCATATCGCGTTGCAAGACCATGTGCGTGGCAAACGGGCTCGCCAAAGTGACGTCGGCCCGGACCGTGGCACAGCAAAGCACGGCCATGGTGATTACAGAATATTTTTTTAGATGCGTCTTCATAGGGGTGATTTTGGATTTTAAAAAAAGTAAGTGGGGTGGCTCCAGCAACAACACCCACGCCTTGGGGTGGGAATTCCAGTACGGTCTGACGGGGTGGGGGTGCTGGCCTGCTGCCTGATGGGAGGGTATTAAGAGGTCTTGGCGGATGGTTAGCTTAGGTTGTGGATTTGGGGTTGGTCAAGTGTAAGAGAAGCCGGTGGGCAAGGCCCTTTCCGGCAGGTTAAACACGCCGCGTAATCATTCGCTCCAGCCGCTTAATCACCAACTCCGGCTCAATTGAAAATGAGGAGACATCCCTGAGCACCCGGCCCAGTTCCATGCGGTCCGGCTTCCAGGCAAAAAATTCTTTCCGGGACGGCCAGTTCCCTCGGTCAAGATACTCTTGCACGCGCGGGGAGGGCTGCCGGCCAATCACGCTGGGATTGTCCGATTCAAGATCCACGTGCAGGTGCCCGAAAATCTTGGCCATTGCCCGAAACACCCGGCAATAAAACCCTTTGGGATACAGTTCCAGGATCGCGGAACCCTTGGGCATGAAAATCATGTTGGTCACCCCGGCGCCGTGCGGCCCCAGCAGGATCGCGGTGTTGCGCATCAAGTTGATCTGCTCGGGAAACGACAGCTTTTCCAGGATGGCCACCCGCACGGGCATGCCAAACTTGGCCAAACCCTTCACCAGTTCATCATGCTCGACATACTTCCGGGTGGTGGTCCTTTTGATAACCGTGATCCCTGCGGTTTCCGGCTGGGGTTCAACCATCGCCTCCAAGTATTTGCCCAAAGGCTTCAGGGCCAGCCAATGCTGGTGGGTTTTTGGCCGAAAGTGCGGCAACACCATCGTATTACCCGGTATCTCAGACCAATTCTCCACTTTGTGCACGGGATGCCGGGAAAACATTTGAATAATGGGGGCGTATTTGCCCTTGTACCAAAATTCATAATCCTTCTTTTGCAGTTGTTTGTCCTGCTCCAGGACGTGGTAAAGCCCCTGCACCGTTTCGCTGATAAAATGGTAATAATTGCCGTAGGCGGGAATAAAATATTGACGGCAACGTTTCATGCGACCAGCCCCCAATATAGCCGGTTCCGGTTCGGTTTAAAACAAAATCGCTGCCATCAGTGCGCCGCCCATTTCCCCGGCGGGGCTTTCTTATTTCGGCTCCAGCTTCACCCACGCCATCCTCGCGGCCTGCGCCCCTTCCACGTCCAGTACGCTGTCCCCGAGCACGACACAGTCCCCGGGGTCCACGCCCAGGCGCTTCGCCGCCATCAAAAACGTGTCCGGCGCGGGCTTGCCCCGCATGACGTCGTCAATCGTCACCACGACCTCAAACAAATTTCCCGCGCCGATGTAGTGCAGCGTGCGCGCCACCGCCTCCCGTGTGCCGCCCGAGGCCACCGCGATTTTTTTGCCATCGAGTGCGAGCCGTTTCGCAAATTTCAGCACCTCCGGCACCGCCTCCACGGTGTGGTGGATTTCCGCTAAAATTGCGTCCTGCGTGCGTGCGACTTGCGCCGGGGAAAGATGCTCGCCATGGTGCGTGTTCAACAGCCCGACAAATTGCTCCGTCCCGCGCCCAGCATGCGAGATGAACAAGTCCCAGGTGAAATCGAGCTTCGCGCCGTGGTCGGCCAGCGCTTTTTTCCATGCCCGGTAATGCAGGTGCATGGACGCCGCCAGCGTGCCGTCGCAGTCAAAAATATAGCCCGCAAAATCCCCGGGTGGGGGTAGAAGATGGTCCATCGCGCGGCCTCACGCAATCGTCACTTCTTTGCACAAGTAAACGTCCTGCACTGCGTTGAGCAGTTTCGCGCCCTCGGCCATGGGCCGTTGGAATGCCTTGCGCCCGGAAATCAACCCCATGCCGCCCGCGCGCTTGTTGATGACCGCCGTGGTGACCGCCTCCTCAAAGTCGTGCGTGCCCGACGCTCCGCCGGAATTAATCAACCCCGCGCGGCCCATGTAGCAATTCGCCAGTTGGTAGCGCGTGAGGTCAATCGGGTTGTCGCTTGTCAGTTCGGAGTAAACGCGCTTGTCAATCTTGCCGTAACTCGAATCACCCATTTGCAGCGCCAGGTAGCCGCCGTTGTTCTCGGGCAATTTCTGTTTGATGATGTCCGCCTGGATGGTCGTGCCCAGGTGGTTCGCCTGGCCCGTGAGGTCGGCGGACACGTGGTAGTCCTTGTCTTTTTTGAACGCCGGGTTGCGCAGGTAACACCACAACACCGTCACCATCCCGTATTCGTGCGCCTCGGCAAAGGCGTTCGCCACCTCGGTAATCTGCCGGTTGCTTTCCGGCGAGCCAAAGTAAATCGTCGCGCCCACCGCCGCTGCGCCCATGTTGTAGGCTTCCTTCACCGTGCCGTACATCACCTGGTCAAACGTATTCGGGTAAGTCAGAATCTGGTTGTGGTTAATCTTGACGAGGAACGGAATCTTGTGCGCGTACTTGCGCGAGACCGACGCCAGCACGCCAAACGTGGACGCCACGGCGTTGCAGCCGCCCTCAATCGCCAGCTTCACGATGTTCTCGCTGTCAAAATAATCCGGATTCTTGGCAAAGCTCGCGCCCGCCGAGTGCTCGATGCCCTGGTCCACCGGCAGGATGGACAAATACCCCGTGCCCGCCAGCCGGCCGGTGTTGAGCATCCAGTCGAGATTGTTCAGCACCCGGTTGTTGCGGTTGGTCGGGGCAAAAATGCGGTCCACCCAATCCGGGCCGGGCAGGTGCAGCCGCTCCTTGGCGATGGTCTTGCACTTGTGGTTGAGTAATGATTCGGCTTGGGCGCCGAGTTGTTTGGTAATGGTGTCAATCATGGTGGGAAACGGTGAGGTTGGCTTACAGCATATGCCGCGCCGAAATTGCTCCGCAAGGAATCCAACTCTTAATGGCTAAACCCTTGGCTGTGCAAACCCTTTTCGATGCCAAGGCGGCGGTGCCAATCGGCCGGCGTTTTTTTCCTCTGTTTGGGACATTTAGCATTCGTGCTTCAGCGTTCGGCGTTAAAAGGCCACCTTCCAATCTTGACCGCCCGCCCCCTGTTCCGGTAACGTCACCCCTTGCTTTCTGCCCGATAGTGTAATGGTAGCACAAGTGATTTTGGTTCACTTTGTCATGG